>CAZMWG010000015.1:0-8245 GCA_964569925.1 uncultured Halobacteriales archaeon
GACGATCGGGTAGCCCGTCTCGCCGTCCTTCCAGGCCTGCAGCGCCTCGGGGTCGTGGCGCCACTCGACCTCGTTCTCGTAGTCCTTGTAGTTCTCCGTGACGACCTCCGGGTTGTAGAAGAGTACCTGCGTGTAAAACTCCCGCCAGGCCAGCTGTGACTGGAACTCCTCGACCGAGTCGCGGGCCGCCTCGGTCTCCGCGGCGGCCTTCGCCTCGGCGCTTCGCTCGTACACCTCCCGGATCCCGATCGTCCCGAACTTCAGGTGCGCGGAGAGCCGCGAGGTGGGGTCCTCCGCCGGGTAGTCCCGGCGGTCCTCGTAGCTGTAGACGGGGTCCGCACAGAAGGCCTCGAGCAACTCCCGCGCCCGGTCGGTGCCGGCCGGCGGGATCGACGCCGACGGCTCGTCGAACCCCAGGTCCGACAGCGTCGGCAGCGGTTCGCCCTCGACGTCGGCCAGCTCCTCGGCCGCGGGCGGGTCGTAGGGGTCCTCCTTCGGACGGTCGTGCCACTTGCGGCCGAAGTAGGTGAACACGGAGTAGGGGTCGCCGTCGTTGGTGGTGATCTCGCCGGGCTCGTGGTGGACCGAGTCGACGACGGCCTCCCGGCGGACGTCGGCGTCGTCCAGCGCCCGCCGGACGGCCGTGTCGCGCTCGGTCGCGAGCCCGGAGAAGTCCTTCCCCCAGGTCACCTCGTCGGCGCCGTGCTCGGCGGCCAACTCGGGGAGCACCTCGCGGGGGTCGCCGTGGGCGACGATCAGGTCGCTCCCGCGCTCGCGGTAGAACTCCCGCAGCGACGCCAGCGCGTCGAGCATGAACGCCACCCGCGGCGGAGCGCCGTGGGCGAGCACGTCGCGGTCGAAGACGAAGACCGGCACGATCGGCGCCTCGGTCGCCGCGAGACCCGCGTTGTCCGCCGCCCGGAGGTCCCGGCGGTGCCAGTGGATTCCCATGGCCGTCCCAGGGTCGGATCGATGAAAAACCACGTGCCAACGCCACGGGCCTCCGGGTCCCGTCGGAGCCCCCGTCTCCGGCTTCCGGCCCGTCGCGATCTCCGTCCGGACTCGAAGACCCCGTCGTCGTCGGTCCCGTCCCCGCCCCGGTCGGGGTCTGCCCCCGCTTACAGCTTGCTCTCGGCGTCCTCGGCCAGCTCCTGCATCCGCTTGGAGACCCGGCCGGCGTCGGAGAACTCGTCCTCGCTCATCGCCGTCGCCAGGGCGTTGCCCAGCACGAACACCGCGTGTTTGTGTTCGCTCTTGGACTTGTGGACGTCGTCGGGCCGCACGTCCAGCTCCTCGTAGGGGTCGAACAGCGACGGGTCGACGCTGTCCATCTCGTCGCGGAAGAAGTCCTTGATCAACACCATCTGTTCGTGCAGCTCCAGCAGCTCGTCCTTGTGCATGTCGGCTAGGTAGCGGTCCGTGTCAGTATAAGGGTTGTCCGGGAACCGTCCGCCGCCACGCTAGAAGACGTACTCGTCGTCGTGACCCATCATCCCGTCGTCCTCGAGACCGGGCTCCTCGTCCTCGTCGATGGGACCGCTGGTCTTGTAGGCTTTCAGCCCGGTCGAGAGCAGATCCTCGATCGCCTCCTCCCGGTTGAGGAACTCCCCCTGCTCGACGAGCTGGGCGATCTGCATCTCGAGGTGTTCCGGGATCGTGATCTCTACCTTTGGCATCGGATCGTCAGTGGCTTCGGTAGACCGGTAATTAAATCTGACGGGCCGAGTTCGGACTGTAGCAACTCCGTTTTTCGGTTCACGAAGGCTGGTTTCGGACGGCTGTTCGAGAGTTTGTCGTGGACGAAAACGCGGGGATCGCCCGCGCGCCGGGACCGACGCCGGTATAGTCAGGCTCAAAGGCCCAGCCTCCCTAGCCCGGCCCGATGGACGTACCCCGTGGCGACGAGTCGCCGGCCCGTGCCCGGGACGTGTCGTTCGTGACCCGCGGCCGCCGCGTGGAGACGCCCGCGGCGAGGGCCTTCCTGTCGGCGGTCGACGCGCCGCGGGTCGCCTGGCGGACGCCCGACGAGACGGTGGTGGCCGGCGGCGCGGCGACCGCGATCACGGCGACGGGGCGGGACCGGTTCGACGAGGTCCGGCGGGCCGCCGAACGGCTGTTCGCCGGCGGCGAGGCGCCCGCCGACCTCCCCCGGCCCGCCCGTCCACGGCTGTTCGGCGGCTTCGCCTTCCACGAGGGCGCCGCCGACGACGGGGGTCGCGGTCGTGGCGACGAGGACGACGAGGCCGGCGCGTCCGCCTCGCCGTGGACCGGCTTCCCGGACGCGCTGTTCGTGTTGCCGGCGGTCCGCCTGACCGGCGCGGACGACGACTGGTGGCTCACGGCGACGGCGACCGGTCCCGACGCAGCCGGCGCCGCCGAGCGCCGTCTCGACGAGTACGACGACCTGCTCTCGGAGCTGACGGACCCGCCGGTCGGCGACCCGCCCGGAGTGGTCGGTCGCGAGCGGTGTCCCTCGCCGGCGGGGTGGCGCGCACAGGTGGCGGCGGCCCTGGAGCGGGTCGCCGACGGCTCCCTGGAGAAGGTGGTGCTCGCACAGTCGCTGACCGTCGAGCTGGGCGGGGACCTCTCGGTCCCGGACGTGCTCGCCCGCGTGGGCGAGACGTATCCCGACTGTTACCGGTTCGCCCTCCAGCCCCCCGGCGGGGGGACCTTTCTCGGCGCGACTCCCGAGCGGCTGGTGTCGGTGCGGGGCCGGACCGTCCGGACGGAGGCGCTGGCGGGCTCGACCGGCCGCGGGGACACTCCCGCGGAGGACGAGTGGCTGGCCGACGAGCTGCTGGACAGCGAGAAGGACCGCCACGAGCAGCGGCTGGTGGCCGACGCGATCCGCGACCAGCTCGCCCCCTTCGCGGACGCCGTGGAGGCCGGCGAGACCAGCGTCCGCCGGCTCGACTCCGTCCAGCACCTCCACACTCCGATCACCGCCACGCTGTCGGCCGACGAGCACGTCCTCTCGCTGGCCGAGGCGCTCCACCCGACGCCCGCGGTCGGCGGGCTGCCGCCCGACCGCGCGCTGTCGACGATCCGCGACAGCGAGGCGTTCGACCGGGGGTGGTACGCCGCCCCCGTCGGCTGGATCGACGCCGCCGGCGACGGCACGTTCGCCGTCGCCATCCGGTCGGCGCTGACCCGCCGACGGTCGGCGTCGCTGTTCGCCGGCGCCGGTATCGTCGCCGACAGCGACCCCCACCGCGAGTGGGACGAGGTCCAGTTGAAGTACCGGCCGATGCTCGACGCGCTCGAATGATGTACCCCAACCGCAACGCGCTGTGGGGGACGCTGCTCCTCGACGAACTCGCCGCGGCCGGGGTCGACGCGGTCTGTGTCGCGCCCGGCAGCCGCTCGACGCCGCTGACAGTCGCCGCCGCCGAGTCGGACCTCCGGGCCTACTCCCACCTCGACGAGCGCTCGGCGGCGTACTTCGCGCTCGGCCGGGCCCGCCGCACCGGCCGTCCGACGCCGCTGGTCTGCACCTCCGGCACCGCGGCAGCCAACTTCCACCCCGCGGTGATAGAGGCGAGCCAGTCCCGGGTGCCAATGGTGCTCCTGACCGCGGACCGGCCCCCGGAGCTCCGGGACAGCGGGGCCAACCAGACGATCGACCAAGAGAAGCTGTACGGCGACGCCGTCAGGGACTACCGGACGCTGCCCGAGCCCGACACCGACGCGCGGGCGCTGCGCTCGCTGCGGACGACCGTCTCCCGTGCCGTCGCCACGGCGACCGGGACCCCGCCCGGCCCGGTCCACCTGAACGTCCCGTTCGAGAAGCCACTGGAGCCGATCGAGGTGCCCGGCGACGTGCCCGAGGACCTCGTCGAGCGGGCGCCCGTCGCGACGGGCCGCGAGGGACCGTTCGTGGCGGTCGAGCGCGGAACCCCCACCCTCGCCGACGACGCGCTCTCCCGGCTGGCCTGGCGGGTGGAGGCGGCCGACCGCGGGCTGATCGTCGCCGGCCCGGCGAACGATCCGACGCCCGACCGGGCGGCCGCGGCGGCGTTGGCGGCCGCGACGGGCTTCCCGCTGCTGGCGGATCCGCTGTCGGGACTTCGCTTCGGCGACCACGTCGGGGCCGACGGGGTGACCGTCTGTGGCGCCTACGACGCCTACGTCGGCGAGCCGGGTCCCCCCGACCCCGACCTGGTGCTCCGGTTCGGCGCCTCGCCGACCTCCAAGCGCCTGCGGAAACACCTCGCCGACACGGGCGCCGAGACGGTGGTCGTCGACCCCGCCGGCGGCTGGCGCGAGGCCGAGTTCGCGGCGACCGACCTCGTGGTCGCCGACCCGACCCGGCTGGCCCGCGGGCTGGTCGCCCGTCTCGAGGACGGGACGTCGGAGGCGGCGCCGACCCGCGACTACCGCGAGCGGTTCGTGGCCGCCGAACGGATCGCCCGCGAGGTCGCCGCCGCGGGCCACGACGAGCGGCTGTTCGAGGGGACCGTCGCGGCCACCGTCGCGGCGGCGCTGCCCGACCCGTCGACGCTGTACGTCTCGAACAGCATGCCGGTTCGCGACATCGATCGCTTCGCCGAGCCCCGCTCGGCGGACCTGTCCGTGCTGGGCAACCGCGGCGCGTCGGGCATCGACGGGATCACCTCGAGCGCCCTGGGCGCCGGCAGCGGCGTCGACGAGCCCCTCGCCCTGCTGATCGGCGACCTGGCGTACTACCACGACATGAACGGGCTGCTCGCGCTGTCCCGCTGTGGGGTCGACGCGACGGTGGTGCTCGTCAACAACGACGGCGGCGGCATCTTCCACAAGCTCCCGATCGAGGGGTTCGACCCGCCCTTTACCGACCAGTTCCGAACGCCCCACGGGCTCGACTTCGAGCCCACCGGGGAGCTGTACGACCTGGCGTTCGAGCGGGTCGAGGGCCGCGGAGCCCTCCGGGAGGCGGTCGCCGCGTCGGCCGGCGCGCCCGGGACGCGGGTGATCGAGGTGCGCCTCGACGGCGAGGCCAGCCACCGCTTCCGGGAGGAACTCGGCGAGCGCGTCCGGGAGCGGGTGCGCGGAGCCGGCGACTGACCGCCGGCGGGCCGGGGTCGTTCACGGCCGCACGACGGCGTAGGTCAGAAGCGAGAAGCCGAAGGGGAGCCACGTCGCGAGCAGGATCGCGAGCCCCAGGAGCGACTCCGGCCCGAGCCCGAGGAGCAGCAGGGCGGCAGGGGAGGCCAGACTCCAGATCCCGAACACGAGCACGCCGGCCTCGGGGATGGACTGGAGGTACGCGATCACGAGGAGGGTACAGACCGCCACGAGCACGTTCACGCCCAGCGGGAACGCCGGCAGGAGCGCCCCGAACAGCAGGAGTGGGTACGAGACGAAGGTGATCGCGAGCAGCGACAGCGACCCGCGGGTCGGGGCGAGCCGCGCCGCCAGCGGCCCCTCCTCGTAGGCCCCGCCGACCTCGAACCCCGACTCCGAGACCCACGGACTGCCCGAGCCGACGTTCCGACCTCGGGGGTCGGTCGCCGTCGCCGTCCCGGACCGCCCGCCGACCCCGGCGACGTCCTCCTCGTCCCTGCGGTTCCGGCCGGACGAGCCCTCCCCGGCCCGTCTCGTCCGCCGGCGTGACTCCCGCACCCGCCTGGCGGCCCGCCGCTCGCGCCGGCGGCGCTCGGCGGCGCTCGTCCCGGCCGTCGTGGCGCTCCTCTCCTCGGCGGCCTCTCCGGGGTCGCTCCAGGTCCAGGGGTCCCCCTCGTCCGTGTCGGTCCACGACCACGGGTCCTCGCCGCCCGCCTCGTCCGTCGGGTCCCCCGCGGCGTCGTCGCCGCCGGACGTGCCGTCCCCCGGCGCGTCGTCTCCCGCCGCCGTTCCCGCCGAGGAACGGTCGGTCGCGGCGGCCGGTCCCCGCGAGCCGCCGGTGACGGTGCCGCGGGCGCCGGAGACGTACGTCTCGTGGCCCAGCCGGTCGTAGCGGGCCCGCTCGTCGGGGTCGGTGAGGACTTCCTTCGCGTCCACGAGGGTCTCGGTCCGCTCGGCCGCGTCGGGCGCGTCGCTGACGTCCGGGTGGACCCGCTTGAGGCGCTCGCGGTAGGCCGCCCGTATCTCGTCGGCGCTCGCGTCGGCCGACACCCCGAGCACGTCGTAGAAGTCCTCCGTCATTCCCCGTCTCGCCGAGAGGTTCTCGGGAGCGATAATAAGTTCTCGCCCGCGTGAACGGTCGTGTTTAGTTCGGCAGCGATGGTTAAAATAAGTAAGAAGACAGCCCAGGAAGCCCCTGCCGGCTCGACTCGGGGGTGGTTCGGGAGAGCGACGCTCTCTCGTCGTCACGAAGGAGCTCCCGTCTCTCGAACGACCGTCCTGCGCTCCTCGGTCACTGGCCGAGGAGCGCGGCGAGCCGCGGGAGTGCAGCCGGCCGGGGCTTCCCAGGCCGTCTCATCGGCTCTGACACTGTTATCCGCCCAACTAAACACGACCCCCGAGACTCCGGCGGACCGGTGGACTCGCCGGCCGATCGGCCCGACGACGGCGCCGCGACCCCGTCGGTCAGACCGGGCCGCGGGCGGGCGGGTTGTAGTCGTCCGGGACCACGGCCCGGCGCAGCAACACCCCGACGATCCCTCCGAGCGCGCCGAAGAAGCCGAAGGCGGGCGCGAGAAAGATCGCACCGAACAGGCCGGTGACCGAGGCGACCAGGAGGAAGGCCTCGCCGGTCCCCAGGTACAACACCACGAACAGGATCAGGCCGGCCAGGACGGACGTGGCGACCATGCCGTAGGTCCCGGCGCGGAAGCCGTCGGCGGCGCCGTCGGTCCAGTTGGTCCCTTGGAGCGCCCCGGCGACCAGCCCGCCGAGGATCCCGCCGGCGTAGCCGACCAGCCCGAGGTCGAGTCCGGTGGCGCCGACACCGTACATCGCGAAGTTGTAGAGCAGGGCCACGACCGTCCCGGCCACGGGCGCCCACCAGCGGACCCCGAACAGGAACCTGACCCCGTCGCGTTTCTTGCGGCTCCAGCCCATGATCGCCACGAGGAGCCCGGAAACCTAAATCCCCTGACCTGGGCTCACCGGTACTGCGAACAGACCCGCCGGAGCCCCTCCTCGAACCCGATCTCGGGCTCCCAGCCGGTCGCCTCGCGTATCTTCGTCGAGTCGGCCATCGTGTCGTGGACGAACACGTCGTCGGGGATGGGGTTGTCCTCGTACACCGGTTCGACGTCCGTCCCGAGCACCTCGTTGAGCCGGTCGACCAGGTGGTCGACGGTGTGTTGCTCGCCGGTGCCGAGGTTGTAGATCCCCTGTAGCTCGTGGTCGGCGGCCAGTTCCAGCCCCCGGACGACGTCGTCGACGTGGGTGAAGTCACGGCTGTGGGAGCCGTCGCCCCAGATCTCCGGCCGGCGGCCGTTCGCGATGTCGTCGGCGAACTGCGCGATCAGGTTGGCGTACTCCCCCTTGTGACCCTCGGCGCCCTCGGCCATCCCCTGGTAGACCGAGAAGAAGCGCATCCCGGCCGTCGAGAGGCCGTAGTGCTCGTGGAAGTACTCGGCGTAGCGCTCGCGGGCGAGCTTGGAGGCCTCGTAGCCCGTGTTGGCCGCGACGGGCATGTCCTCGGGCGAGGGCTCGGTCCGGTCGCCGTAGATCGAGGAGGTCGAGGCGTAGACGACCGTGTCACAGCCGTCGGCCCGGGCCTGGTCGACCGTGTTCACGAACCCCTCGACGTTCACCCGGGCGCCCCGCGCCGGGTCGTCCTCGTGCATCGCGTAGGAGGAGAGGGCCGCGAGGTGAAAGACGACGTCCACGTCGGTCGGGAGGTCGTCGTCCAGCACGCTCCCCTCGACGAACTCGACCGCGTCGGTCAGGTTCTCCGGCGTGCCCAGATACCGATCGTCGAGCGCCACGACGTCGTTGTCGGCGGCGAGGGCGTTGGCGAGGTTCGAGCCGATGAACCCCGCTCCGCCGGTCACCAGAACGCGTCGGTCGTGCATACCGGGTCCCGCGGCAGGAACCGGAATATGCCTGTCGGTTCCGTGACCGAAAGCCGGCCCACCGTCGGTTTTATGCACGGGAGCGCCGAACACGGGTATATGTCATCGATCGAACTCACACCCAGCCAGAAGAATATTCTCCAGGAACTCGTCAACCTCTACCGGGAGGCCGAGAGCGCCGTCAAGGGCGAGGACATCGCCGACCGGGTCGACCGCAACCCCGGGACGATCCGCAACCAGATGCAGAGCCTGAAGGCGCTGCAGCTCGTCGAGGGGGTCCCCGGCCCGAAGGGCGGCTA
>CAZMWG010000015.1:8255-30555 GCA_964569925.1 uncultured Halobacteriales archaeon
GCCCACGGCCAACGCCTACGACGCCCTCCAGATCCAGGAGATGGACCAGGCGGCCGACGTCCCGCTGCGACACGACGGCGAACTCGTCGAGGACGCCAACGTCGAGGAGATCGACCTCACGAGCGTCCACCACCCGGAGGAGTGTCGCGCCGAGATCAAACTCCAGGGCTCGCTGACCCACTACCACGAGGGCGACTCCGTCACCGTCGGCCCGACGCCGCTGTCGAAGCTCCAGATCATCGGCACCGTCGAGGGGAAAGACGACACCAACAACAAGCTGATCCTCACCATCGACGACATGCGGGCCCCGGCCGGCGAGCCCGAGCACTGAACGACGGCCGTCGTCTCCCGACGCCGATCTGAACCCCGATCGGATCCGGGTCGCGACGGCCCGCCCGTCGACCCGGATCCCCTCTCGCATCTCTCCGCCCCGGAGGCCGTTCCGTCTCCGCCCGTGTGGCCCGTCGACGCTGTTCTCGGCGCTCGCTCGCGTCGTCCTCCGGTGCGTGCTCACGCCACAGCCCGGTCCGCTCCGCGTGTTCGCGGGCCGCCCGCTCCGAAGCGGACCCGTCCGACGCCCGCACCGGGGACGACCGACCGGCGATGTCCGCCGACCGGGCTCGAGGGCCGACCCGCGACGCCGGCTCGCGGAATGCGAAGCCTTTGTACGCACCGGAATCGGAGTTGAGTACACATGACCGACGACGTCGTCGTTCTCGGTGCGGGCTACGCCGGGGCGGGCGCGATAAAGAGTCTGGAGGCGGAGCTGAACGGCGAGGCCGAGGTGACCTGGGTCTCCGAGCACGACTACCACCTGGTGCTCCACGAGTCCCACCGCTGTATCAGGGACCCCTCGGTCCGCGAGAACGTGACCATCCCGGTCGACGACATCAAGTCCCGGAGCACGCGGTTCGTCGAGGCCGAGGTCGCGGACATCGACACCGACGAGCGGACGGTCGAGCTCGAGGGCGCCGACGACCTGACCTACGACTACCTGCTGGTCGGCCTGGGCTCGGAGACGGCCTTCTTCGGCATCGACGGGCTCCGAGAGCACGCCCACACGCTGAAGAGCCTCGACGACGCGCTGGGGATCCACGACGCCGTGGTGGCGGCCGCGGACGAGGCCACGCGGGGCGACCCCGCACAGATCGTCGTGGGCGGGGCCGGCCTGTCGGGCATCCAGTCGGCCGGCGAGATCGCGGGTCTCCGCGAGGATCGCTCGCTGCCGATCGAGATCAAACTCGTCGAGGGGCTGGACAGCGTGTTGCCAAACGGCGAGGAGCCCCTGCAGCGGGCGATCCGCAAGCGACTCGACCGCAAGGGGATCGACGTGCTCACCGGCGAGTTCATCGGCCAGGTCGACGACGACACCGTCCACGTCGGCGACGACACGGAACTCGACTACGACGTCCTGATCTGGACCGGCGGCATCACGGGTCGCGACTGCGTCGCCGGGGCCGACGTCGACAAGGACGACCGCTCGAACCGCCTCGAGGCGGGCAGCACGTTCCAGACGAGCGACGAGCGGGTGTTCGCCATGGGCGACTGCGCGATGATCGACCTGGACGGCGAGCAGGCTCCGCCCACCGCCGAGGCCGCCTGGGTGGCTGCCGAACTCGTCGGCGAGAACATCGCCCGGGCGATCCGCGACCAACCCCTCGAGCGCTGGACGTTCGACAGCAAGGGCACCGCCGTCTCCATCGGCGAGGACGCCGTCGCCCACGACGTCTTCTTCGCGCCGGGGCGCACCTTCGGCGGCTTCGCCGCCCGCACGCTGAAGAAGGGGATCGCCGCCCGCTGGATCAACTCGATCACCGGCCCCGGCCGGGCCATCCAGGCCTGGCCCGACATGTAGGTCGGCCCGCACCTGCACATCGGTACGAACCCGTCGGTCCGGACCGACCCCGACCGACGGGCCCGAACCGCGAACCGACCGTTTCTCTCTCCCGCTCCGCGTCGAGCCGCCGACAGTCCCGCGTCCCGCGATCCGCCGGCCGCGTCAGCCCTCGGGCTCGCCGTCGATCCCCAGCCCGGGGTGCCAAGTGTCCGCGCCGGCCGCGTCGGCCGCGTCGTCCATCCGGTCGAGGATCGAGACGGCGAGGCTCGCGGTCTCCGCGGCCCGCCGCTCGCCCTCCGTGCGGAACTCGCCGGTCTCGCGGTTTGCGTACACCGTACAGACCGCGCCGGCCCGCAGTCCGTAGAGGTTCGCGAGCGTCAGCACGGCGGCGGCCTCCATCTCGAAGTTGAGCACGCCGGCCGCCTTCAGTTCGGCCAGCCGCTCGTCGCTCCCGCGGGCCTCGAAGCCGCCGAAGCCGGGCCGTGACTGGCCGGTGTAGAAGCTGTCCGTGCTGCAGGTCACCCCGAGGTGGTAGTCGTGGCCCAGTCGCTCGGCGGCCGCCACCAGCGCCGAGACGACGCGGTAGTCCGCGGTCGCGGGGTAGTCCTCCCGGACGTACTCGTCGCTGGTCCCCTCCTGGCGCACCGCGCCGGTGGTGATCACGAGGTCGCCGACGGCCGCCTCCTCCCGGATGGCGCCACAGGAGCCCACCCGGAGGAACGTGTCCGCGCCGACCCGGGCCAGTTCCTCGACCGCGATGGCCGCCGACGGCGAGCCGATCCCCGTCGAGGTGACCGAGATCGGCGTCCCCTCGTGGCTGCCCGTCGCCGTCCGGTACTCGCGGTGGTCGGCCACGAGTTCGTGGTCGTCCCAGAACTCGACGACCTTCTCAACCCGTCCGGGGTCGCCCGGGAGCAACACGGCGTCGGCGACGTCCGCCGGCGAGACCTCGAGGTGGTAGCCCGCCTCGTCGTTGGGGTCCTCGCTGTCGGGACGGTCGCTCACGAGAGGTGCTCCTCCGTGATCGTCGTCGGCAGCAGGTGACCGAGCGTGTACTCGGCGATCACGGTTCCGGCCCCGCTCTCGTCGTCCTCGCCGTCGACCGGTCCCTCGTCACAGAACACCCGGAACTCGTCGTCGCAGAACTCCGCCAGCGTCTGTCGACACATCCCGCAGGGGGTGACGCCGTCGCGCTCGCTCGAGGCCACCGCCAGGCGCTCGAACTCGCGGTGACCGGCGGCCACGGCGGTCCCGATCGCGACCTCCTCGGCGTGGAGGCTGTTGCTGTAGTTGGCGTTCTCGACGTTACAGCCGGTGAAGACGGCCCCGTCGGCGGTCTCGATCGCCGCCCCGACCGCGTACTCGGAGTAGGGCGCGTACGAGGCCGACAGCGCCTCGCGGGCCTCGCTCAACAGGTCCTCGTCGTCCATGCCCCGGCGTCGCCCGGCGACCTCAAATAGCCACCGCCCGCGGATCGACGGTGTTCGGATGACGGACCGAGAGAACCGAGCAGTGCTCGGACGAGAGACCGAGAGAATCGATCGGTACGCGCCGAAAGCCCTCGGCACGCTCCGGGGTTCTGTGACGGATATTTCCTCCGTTCGGATAGTGCCGTCGCGGAACCCCGGACCGAGCCTCGCCCTTTCACCGCCCCGGTCCCGCCGTGTGGTCGCTTATCCGACCATCCTCGCGAACGGTTCACCCCGACGCGACGGCGTCCTCGACGGTCGCGACGGCGGCGGCCGTCAGGTCCTCCACCCGCTCGCTCTCGGCGTACACCCGGAGGTACGGCTCCGTGCCGGAGGGCCGGACCAGGACCCACGAGCCGTCCGGCAGCGAGAGCCTGACGCCGTGTTCCGTGTCGACCTCGGCCTCGGGGAACCGGTCGGGCAGCGTCGTGCCCAGCCTGTCCATCGCCGCCTCCTTCCGGTCGTCCGGGCAGTCGACGGACTCCTTCAGGTACGGGCGCTCGGTCACCGGTTCGCGCAGCGTCTCGAGCCCGTGTTCGGCCACGAGTCGCGTCAGCACCGCCGCGCTCGCGACGCCGTCGATCCAGGGCCCCGAGGCGGTGTGCATGTGCTTCCAGGGCTCCGCGGCGAAGACGACCGCCGTGTCGGACCCGCCCGACCCGTCGGCGTCCCCCTCGTCCGCGTCGCTCCCGTCGTCCGCACCGCCTCCGTACTCGGCGACGCCCTCGTGGAGCGCGCCCAGGCGGACCCGCTCGACGCGGCCGCCGGCGGCCGCCACCCGCTCGTCGATCCGGTCGGAGGCGTTGGGCGTCGTCACCACGACCGGGTCGGCGACGTCGCTGGCCCGGACGTACCGCTCGGCGAGGATCGCGACGACGGTGTCCTCGTGGACCACCTCGCCGTCGGCGTCGACGACGACGATCCGGTCGGCGTCGCCGTCGTGTGCCAGCCCCATCGTGGCCCCCGTGTCCGCGACGAACCGCCGCAGGTCGGTCAGCGTCGCCGCGGTGGGCTTGCTCCCCCGGGCGGGAAAGCGGCCGTCGACGTTGGCCTCCAGCGCCCGGACGTCGGCGCCGACCGCGCTCAACACCTGCGGGGTCGCGAGCCCGGCCATCCCGTTGCCACAGTCGACCGCGACGGTCACGTCCGCGGGGGCGGCCCCCACGCCGGCGGCGTAGGCGACGACGTGGTCGCGGTAGTCCGCGAGCGGATCGATCCGGCGACCCGCTCCCCAGTCGCGAGCGTCGACCGGCCCCGCCTCGGCCGCGACCCGCTCGCTCACGCGGCGCTCCGCGTCACGGTCGTACTCCTCGCCGTCGACGAACAGCTTGATCCCGTTGTCAGCGGGCGGGTTGTGGCTCGCGGTGACCATCACGCCCCGGCGGTCCCGCGAGGCGAAGGCCAGCGCGGGCGTCGGGAGTCGGCCGGCCTCGAAGACGGTCGCGCCGGCACTGCGGAGGCCGGCGGCGACCGCGTCCGCGAGCGCCGGGCCGCTCGTCCGGCCGTCGCAGGCCAGCACGAACTCGTCGCCGTCGCGGCCGACGGCCCGTCCGACCGACAGCGCGAGCTCCGGGGTGACCTCGGTCGCGGCGTCGCCGCGGATCCCCGCGGTCCCGAACAGCTCCATACCGACGCCAGGGAGAGCCGCCACTTGGCGGTACCGGTCACGGCGGGGCGGCGGGAGCCCGACGGTATCGACCGACTACCGGATCCGGCGGAGGTCCGTCGGCAGCTCCACGAGCGGTACGCGCCCGCTACAGCAGTTCGTCGAAGTCGTAGCCCTCGATCTCGACGCCCTCGCTCGTCACGTCGGCGAGGAAGATCCCGTTGCCGGAGCCGGTGTCGCGCTCGGCGGCGGCGTTGATCGCCGCGGCGGCGACCTCGCGGGCCTCCTCGTTGGTCATGTCCTCCTCGTAGCGGTCCTCCAGGGTCCCGTAGGCGACGGTGAGCCCCGAGCCCGTGACGGTGTAGTCGTCGGCCATGACGCCGCCCGCGGGGTCGATCGAGTAGACGTGGTGACCGTCCTCGTCGACGCCGCCCAGGATGGGGTTGATCGCGAAGAAGGGGCCCCCGCGGGCGAAGTTACCGGCCAGCGTCGACAGCGCCTGCATGCTCATGTCCTCGCCCCGCCGGGACTCGTAGAGGTTCACCTCCGCCCGCAGCGACCGGATGAACGACTGCGCGCCGCCGACGCTGCCCACGAGCGTCAGCGCCGCCGTGGGGTGGATCTGTTCGACCTTCTGGACGTTCTTGTTCGAGACGAACCGCCCGCCCAGCGAGGCGCGCTTGTCCGTCGCGACGACCACCCCCTCGGTGGTCGAGATGCCGATGGTGGTCGTCCCGGTCTCGTTGACGACCGACTCGTCGCGGGCCTCGCCCCCGGGCAGCGACCCCAGTTCCGGCCCGTAGGGGTCGCGCTGGAACGACTCGCGGTCGAGCGATCGGTTCGGGAGTCGCGGACCCTCTCCGTGGTTCTGCATTGACCGTCACTATCGCTCCTGTGGGTATAAAAGCACTCTTTCCCCCGGCGATCAGTTCACCGTCCGCTCGTAGGCGGTCCCGAGCCGCTCGACGGGGTGGTGCAGCGGGAGTTCCACGCCGGCCCGACCGAGGACCAGGGCGATGGGGAGCAGCGCGATCGCTGCCACGAGGCTGAACTGGTAGAGCGCGAACACGGCGGCGCGGTACGCGATGGATGCCATCGTACTACGACCCACTCTGGGCGACCACCAGTACATAAAGGTTGGCGTCGTCGCGACGTCGCGGGCGCGACAGAACCCGCCGCCGTCCTGCGGTTCAAACGAGATTGTCTCGGAATCCGGCGCGCTTGTGTCCGGCCGTATCGAGGCGTCGGCGACAGCCAGTGTTCACATAACTTATGACCATCATCGGGCTGAGGTGCGTGGGGCGTACGCGCCCCGTGACAGGGGGGTCCGGCGGACCCGCGGGGAGGGCACGACGGTCGCGCCGTATGAGCACGGGTCCCGCCCGACCGGCCCCGTCGGGGTCGGCCCCGCGGTGGCGAACCGAAACCGTCGAGTGTTCGGGGGTCCCTCCACCGGACATGAACTACCTCGTAGCGATGGAAGCAGCCTGGTTGGTCCGTGACGTCGAGGACATCGACGACGCCATCGGGGTGGCGGTGAGCGAGGCGGGCAAGCGACTCAACGGCGAGGAGATGGACTACGTCGAGGTCGAGGTTGGCGCGACGGGTTGTCCGGCCTGTGGCGAGCCCTTCGACTCCGCGTTCATCGCGGCGGACACGGCGCTGGTGGGGCTGGTGCTCGAGATGAAGGTGTTCAGCGCCGAGTCGACCGAACACGCCCAGCGGATCGCCAAGAGCGAGATCGGCGGCGCGCTGCGGGACGTCCCGCTGAAGATCGTCGAGACCGTCGAGTTCGAGGGCGAGGAGATCGAGGCGGAGGCCGAGACCTGACGCGGCCGACGGCTTTTTGTATTACCTCTGGTAATTCCACCGTATGGATCTCCCCACGCCCGACGACCTGCGGGAACGACGGACGGAGCTCGATCTGACCCAGAGCGAACTGGCCGACCGGGCGGACGTCTCGCAGCCGCTGATCGCCCGGATCGAGGGGGGCGACGTCGACCCGCGGCTGTCGACGCTGCGCCGGATCGTGGAGGCGCTCGACGCCGCCGAGGGGCGGCTCCGGCGGGCGGCGGACGTGATGAACACGCCCGTCGTCGAGGTCGCGCCCGACGACGCCGTCGCCGCGACGAAGGAACTGATGGACGAGGGCGGCTACTCGCAGGTGCCGGTCGTTCGGGACGGGATCCCACACGGGCTGATCGCCGACTCGGACATTCGCCGGGGACCGGGCGAGAACGTCGGCGACCTGCCCGTCGCCGAACTGATGCGCGAGTCGATCGTCGCCGTCGAGCCCGACGCGTCGATCGACCAGGTCGACGCCTACCTCGATCACAACGACGCCGTGCTGGTCGTCGAGGACGGCGAGACCGTCGGGATCATCACCGAGGCCGACATCGCCGCCCAGGTGAGCTGATCGGTCGGTCGCGCCGGCCGGACGACCCGGCGTCCCGCCACCGCCGGGGAGCTACCCCGGATCCTCCGCTCTCCCGCCGATCGACCGCCCCCGCAGGTACGTCCGTCCCAGCACGTACACCAGCCCGAGCAGCGCGCCCGGAATCAACACGCCGGGACCGACGCCGAAGGAGATCTCCTCGGGCCGGTCGACGAAGGAGAACGGGTACGTGACGGTGCCGGGTCGCCCGACGACCAGCGAGTCGACCCCGAGCGCCGAGCGGGTGAGGGGACCGGCGACGCCCAGCACGAGGAACAGGCCGAGCGTGGCGACGGCCGCCCCCGCCACCGCGTCCCACGCGACCGAGGCGATCGGCAGCGACGGGACGCGGTCGCCCTCGCGCCCGAGGATCCGCACGCCGTCGTCGTGGTCCCGGACGACGACGTGGTCGGGGTAGCCCAGGAGCGTCAGCGTCATCCAGACGTCCGCGACGGCCCCGGCGGCGTTGGCCGCGAGGGGGACGACCAGCCACCCCCACCCCAGCAGGACCATCGGGAGCGTCCCGAGGACGGTCAGCGAGAGCAGCGGCGCGACCAGGCACTCGTCGCGACTCAGCCGGTGATCGGTCGTCGCGTAGGCGTAGGGCATGATGAAGTGCGCGACGCCGACGCCATAGCGTGGCTCCCCGCGGTAGTACCGGATCGCCAGCCCGTGGACTAGCTCGTGTGGGAAGTAGTTCGGCCGGCGGTCTCAGGACAGCGCCAGTCCGCGGATCGCCACGACGCCGCCGTCGCCCGCGGTCTCCCCGTCGTCGGCCGCCTCGACCCGACCGATCACGCGTCCGTCGGTCGCCGCCGCGACCGCCTCGGCCTCCCCCTCCGGCAGCGCGGCGACGAAGCCGGTCCCCATGTTGAACGTCCGGTGCATCTCCGCGTCGGCGACGTCGCCGGCCCGCTGGACGAACTCGAAGACCGGCTGAGCGTCGAACGGCTCCTCGACGACGTACCGGCCGTCGCCCATCCGGAGCAGGTTGGTCCAGCCGCCGCCGGTGACGTGGGCCGCGGCGTGGGTCTCGTGGTCGCGCAGCGCCCCCAGCAGGTCCGTGTAGATCCGGGTCGGCGTCAGCAACTCCTCGCCGATCGTCCGGTCGGGCGCGGGCGGGAACGGGTCGCCGTAGCCGTGCTCGCGGGTGACCGCCTCCCGGGCCAGCGTCAGCCCGTTCGAGTGGATCCCCGAGGAGGGCCAGCCCACCAGCGCGTCGCCCGGCTCGGCGGTCCCCGGGAACAGCGCCTCCTTGGGCGCCAGCCCGGCGCAGGCGCCCGCGACGTCCAGGTTCCGGATCACCTCCGGCATGACGGCGTACTCGCCGCCGGCCAGCGCGACGTCGGCCCGGCGGGCGCCCTCGGCCAGCCCCTCGCCGATCGCCTCGCCCGTCGCGTCGTCGGGCTCGTCGACGGCGAGGTAGTCGACGAAGGCCACCGGCTCGACGCCCGCCGCCACGAGGTCGTTGACGTTCATCGCGACGCAGTCGATCCCCACGGTGGAGTAGTCCTCGACCGCCTCCGCGACGAGCAGCTTCGTCCCGACGCCGTCGGTCGCCAGCGCCAGGTAGCGGTCGCCGATGTCGACCAGGCCGGCGAACTCGCCCTCGAACCCCTCCGTCGCGCCGATCAGCGCCGCCGTCGCCACCTCGCTGGCGTCGACGTCGACGCCGGCGTCCGCGTAGGTCAGCCCGTCGTCGGCGTCGGTCTCGCTCGGCTCCGCCTCGTCTGTCATGCTCCACGGGGCGCGCGCCCGGCGCAAAAGGCCGTCGGTCGGCCCGACGGGCGCGCCGATCGGACCCGCCCGCCGCGCTCAGAACACCTCCAGGGGCCCGACCGGCCGCTCCGGGAAGGCGGCGGCCAGCCGCGCACGGATCGCCCCGTCGGCGTCGTCCGCGACGTCGAGTCCCCCGTGGCGCCGTGGTGCCGCCGGACCGTGGTAGCCGACGACGAGTTGTGAGAGGGTCCCGACGTCGACGGTCGCGGCCGGGGCCGCGTCCGGCGCCGGCTCGACGGCGATCCGGTCGCCGTCCAGGTTCAGTCGGAACCGGCGGTCGTTGCGGTCGAGCAGGCCGTCGGTCACCGCGAGGACGACGCTCCCGCCGCGGTCGCCCGCCGGGAGCCCCGAGAGGCCGCGCTCGACGTCGGTCAGCCGCACCATCCCGCCGCGCTCGACGGTCGCGGTCGCGTCGTCGGTCGGCAGGTCGTCCAGCAGGTCCACGTCGGTCCGGGGCAGGACGACCCGGTCGACCTGCGAGTCGTGGTCGGCCAGGAACCGGCGGAGCCGGCGGGTCGCCGCCCGGTCGACGCCGACGAGTTCGTCGACCCGCAGCGTCGGCCCCGCCTCGTCGACGGTGTAGGTCAGGTAGCCGACCACCTCCCCGCCGCGGCGGTGGGCGCGGGCGTAGCGGGGCTCGCCCCACCGGTCGAGGACGAACCGGCGCCACCAGTCGACCGTGCGACGGGCGACCAGCTCCCGGCCCTCCAGCGCCGTCTCCCGGACCGCCGCCAGCGCCTCGCGGTCGGCGTCGAGGTCGACCGGGGTGATCTCTCCGGTCGCCCCGGCGTCGTCGACGTCGCCGGCGGCCGCCCCCAGGTCGGCCGGGTCGACGTCGAACCGGACGCGACGCTCGCAGGTGGCCCACCCCAGGTCGGCGTAGAACGGCCGCGAGAAGGGGTGCAGTGCCGCCAGCGGGACGCCGTCGTCGGCGAACTCCCGGAGGAGGTCGGCGAGCAGCGTCCGGACGTGACCCCGGCGGCGCTGTCCGGGGTCGGAGGCCACGCCGGCCACCCCGCCCATCGCCGTCCGGTCGCCCCGGAGCGAGACGTCGAAGTCGAAACGGAGACAGCCCGCGACGAGGTCGCCGTCGCGGTAGCCCCCGCGGCGTTCGCCGACGTCGTCCCAGGGCCGGTCGCGGTCGCCGGGGCCGTCCGGGAGGGCGAAGGCGTACGCGAGCAGGCGCTCGAAGGCGGGGTCGTCCGCGGCCGGCACCGGGCGGTAGTCCATGGTCGCCGGTCGGGTGCCCGCGGGAAGAAGGTTGGAGGAGGCTCGTGACGCCGGGCCCGGCCGCAGCATGGCCCCGGGCGGGTTCAGAACCCGAACAGCGCCAGCACCGCGAGCGCGACGCTCGGGACGGCGACGGCGGCGTAGATCCGCCGGTCCCACCGAAGGACGGTCTTGCCGTCGAGCGGGCCGACCGGGAGCATGTTGAACCCCGCGAGCAGGAGGTTGATGATCACGCCCAACTCCGCGGCCTCGATCAGCAGCGGGCTGAACAGTTCGAGCCCGACGATGCCGAGGAGGAAGAAGCCGGCGGCCAGCCCGAGGTTGGCGACGGGGCCGGCCAGCGCGATCAGGCCGTTCTCGCGGGGGGTGATCCGGCCGCGGTGGTGGACGGCGCCCGGCGCGGCGAACAGGAAGCCCGCCAGCCCGCCGGCCACGGCGACGAACAGCATGCCGTAGTCGGCGCGGAACTCGGCGACCTGGTCGAACCGGACCGCGACGACCTTGTGGGCGAGTTCGTGGAGGAGAAAGCCCACGCCGACCGTGGCGAGGCTGATGCCGAACGTGGTCGCGACGGCGTCCGGCGAGACGGCGGGACCGCCGCGCCCGAAGACGCCGGCGACGATCGACCGGTCGAGAAAGAGCGTGAACGCGACGCCCAGCGCCAGCCAGGCGACCGCCAGGTCGCGCAGCTCCCGGCCGCCGACGCGCAGCGAGGCGTTCACGCCACGAGCCCCCGGAGGATCTCGAAGCCGCGCACGGCTCCCTCCACCAACCGGTCGCCGACGCCGGCGACGCCGCCGACGTCGGCCGAGAGCAGCGGCAAGATCGCCGGGAAGACGACGAAGCTCGCGAGCATGCTCCCGACGTTGGTGAGCCCGACGACCATCACCAGCCGGAACAGCGGCACGTCGAGCATCCGCCGGTAGAGCTCGCGGATCGGGCTCTCGTCGTCGTCGAGGATCTCGTTGAGCCGGGTGATGTCCTCGACGCTGACGTCGAGGTAGCGCAACTCGACGTAGCCGGCGAACCAGCCCGGCGCAAGCAGCGGGTTGACGCTCGTGAGCCAGGCGATCCCCCCGCCGACGAGCGCGCTGGGCCAGTGGGCGCCGCCGACCTTGGCCAGCGTCCCGGCCAGCACGGCGTTGACGAGGAACCAGGCGGCGAACAGCTCGAGCAGGAGTCCCTGACTGGCACCGCCCAGCGCCAGCAACACGAAGAAAGCGCCGAAGGCAAGCGTCATCAGGTAGGCGCCGATCCGGTAGAACGAGAACCGGCCGCTCTCGACCTCGCCGACCAGCGACTCCATCGGCGGGAGCGTCTCGGGGTGGGCGAGGTAGCGTTCGACCCCCTCGCGGTGGCCCGCGCCGACCACCGCGACGACGTCGTAGCCGGCCTCGCGCAGCGCGACCAGCCGGTGGGCGATGAAGGCGTCGCGCTCGTCGATCAGCGCCTCGGCGCCGCCCGGCGAGAGCCGGCGGAACTCCTCCAGCATCGCCGAGACGACGTCCGCGTCGGTGAGGTCCTCGACGGCCAGTTCCTCGTCGGCGGCCCCACTGCGGCGGATCCACCCCAGCGCGAGCACCAGCGGCGTGGCCAGGACCGCCGTCAGCACGGACCAGACGATCACGAAGTCGGCGAGCGACACCCCGATCCCCCCGAGTACGCCGCCCAGCGGGACCGCGGCGTCGAGCCACGGGCCCGACGGGACGACCAGCGGGCCGACGGCGGCCCCGACGGCGAAGGTGAGGATCGCCGCCAGGACCCCCGCCACCGTCGCGCCGACGGCCCAGGGGGTGCCCGCCTCGGAGAGCAACGCCCCGCCCATCGACAGCTTCTCGCGTAGCGACAGCCGCGACCAGAACCGCCGGACGGTGGTCTGGATGTCCCGGTCGACCAGCGCCACCCCCAGCCCCAGCCCCTCGGCGGTCTCGACCGCCGCCATCATGTCCGCGCCGGGCTCGATGTCGAACCGGTCGCCCAGACGGTTTTGGACGTAGGACAGCATCCAGTAGGCGACGAACTGGTAGATGCTGCGCCCCCGGACCAGATCCCGGGCGTCGACCTCGTCGGGGGTCTCCCCGCGCATCTGCCTGTACCGCCCCTCGTCGAGTTCGACGGCGACGACGTCGGGGCGGCGCTCCGTGATCTCCTCGCGCACCTCCTCGACGCTCTCGTGGGAGACGTGGGCCGTCCCGACGACCGTCACGCTCCCCTCCCCGTCGGGATCGGGCGGGTCCGCCACCGTCTCCGCGGGATCGCTCATCGACTCCCGGTAGACGGGCGCGTGGGTTATGGCTGTCGGGATCGACGCCCCGTGGACCCGTCCGGCGTCGGCCGGAGAGCTCGTGCGGGAGTCGACGCCCGCCCGCCGCCCCTCGGCGGTCGGCGCTCGACGGCTGACGCTCGACGGCCGACGCCCGTCCACCGCCGTCCGGCGACCGGCCCCGCACCCGGCGACGCGCCGCCGGGAGTGTCGCCGCCGGGACCGGTCCCCGGGTCTTCCCGCGGAGCCGACAGGCCTTTGATCCGCGTGCCGCGACGTGCAACGCGTTCCCGTGTGGGCTTACTTCGGGGTAATCCCCTTTCCATCGTCTCAGAAAGTATGAAATGTATACGATCCAACGTAGGCGATGGGTACCATGCACGACCTGACTGGTTTCCAACGGGATCTCCTGTACGTGATCTCGGGACTGGACGAGCCCCACGGGCTCGCGATAAAGGAGGAGTTAGAGAAGTACTACGAGAGCGAGGTGAACCACGGACGGCTCTACCCCAACCTCGACACGCTCGTCGACAAGGGGCTCGTCGAGAAGGGCCAGCGCGACCGCCGGACCAACTACTACAAGCTGACGGGTCGGGGCCGGCGGGAACTGACGGCGCGCCAGGACTGGGAGTCCCAGTACGTCACGGCCTGAGCGGACACACCGGCGGGCCGCGACCGGAGGGGTCCGGTCGATCACGGCCGGCGACCCGTTCCTCGGGTGGGGGAACGGACGCCGGCCCGGACCGCCGGGTGACGCCGGGGCTTATACCGTCGCGAGGCGTAGCCGGCCCCATGACACTGGACGTGGAGGCGCCGGCGCCGCCGTCGCTGGAGCCGGCCGCGACGACGCCCGACGGCGTCGACTACCGACGACCGGAGCTGGAGGAGTTCCTCGAAGGTGGCGCCTGGGCGGAGGCGTTCGAGCGCTGGGCCGCCGAGACGGACCTCGCGGAGTCCGAGTGGCGCATCGTCCGCGAGCTCGGACTGGTCGAGGGGTTCGACTTCTTCTGGGACGACATCGCCGGCCGGGTGGGCTACAACACCCCCGGCGTGCCGGAGGACTGGCGCGAGCGCGAGCTCCACCCCGAACTCGACTCCTGGGAGACCGCCTCCGGCATCAACGCCGCCATGGCCGAGCTGGGCAGCACCGTCGGGGACGTGCTGGGCGAGGGGTACGTCGACTGGGAGAGCGAGGGTCCCGACGCCGACGACCTCCCCGACTTCTGAGTCCGGCCGAACGCCGGACCGTCCCGCGTCGGGATCGGCCTCCCGGGAGTTCGCCCCGCGGTCCGCTCGCCGTCGGAGTTAACATCTCTCCGCCGCGTTACTGTGTCAATGTCCCTCGACGAGGAGGACCGGTTCGTAGCCTTCCTCACCGACACCTTCGGCGCCTCGCTGCGGAGCGTCCTCCGGTACGAACACGGAGACCACGAGCTGGTGTACCTGCGCGAGGACCTCGACGCGCTGTACGACGAGGACGACGTCGAGGAGGTGATCGACTACCTCGTCCACGAGTCGCTGGGCCGGGAGGCGACCGAGCGGCGCTACCCGCACGGCGACCTGAAGTGCGAGATCGAGGTGTACGAGGAGGCGACGGAACTGAACTTCGTGTTCGGACGGGGCAGAGGGGTCGCGGTCGGCGTCGACTCGACGGGGCTGGTCGCCCAGAGCGTCTTCGTGGGGAAGTGTCTGGAGCTGCTCGACGTCGACGAACAGCTCGACGAGCCGGAGGCCGACCGGGGCACGCCCGACGTCGACGCCGACCCTCCGGAGTTCGAGGACTGAGTCGACGGTCGACGCGCCGTCCACGACGGAGCCCCCCGGCCTCCGGCCCCGGCGGACCGTCGGGCGACGGGCTACTCGGCGAACATCTCGACGATGGCGTCCAGGTCGGGCGACAGCTCCGCGATCACGTCCGTCGTGGTGAGGACGCCGACCGGCCCGTCGCCGTCGGTGACCAGCAGCCGCTTGATCCCCGCGTCGGCCATCCGGTCGACCGCGGTCCGCAGCGACGCGTCTGCACCGACGGTCACGACCGGACCGGACATGACCGCCCCGACCGGCGCCCCGCCCGGGTCGCTCGCCCCGCGGATCCCCGCGACCACGTCGGTCTTCGTGACGACCCCCTCGACGCCGTCCCCGCCGTCGACGAACACCGAGCCGATCCCCTCGCCCACGAGCAGGTCCGCCGCCTCCGCCACCGGCCGGTCTGGCGTGACCGTCCGAACCGATCCGGTCATCGCCTCGCTCACCGCCGCGTCGAGCGCGTCCATGGTGGTCGGTCACGGCGCGATACATCATAAACTTCCGTGTTGCTTACTGGGTCGCGGCCGTCGCTCACCGTCCTCGGGGCCCCTACGCTCACCGAGCGCCGGGTGTCACCAGCCGAACGCTTCGTGGATCGCCAGCCCCTCGTCGGGGAGGACGGGTCCGACGACCCCGGTCACGCCGTCGAGGACGTCGGCCGACCGCACGGGGACCTCGCTCCCGGTCAGTTCCGCCAGCGCGTCGCTCCCGACGCTGTAGACCACCCGGCCGAGGCCCGCGTGGCGGATCCCGCCGGCGCACATCGGACACGGCTCGGTGCTGGTGTACATCACGGTCGCGGCCCGCTCGTCGGGCGGGGACTCCCGGCGGGCGCGGGCCGCGAGGTCCAGTTCCGGGTGCCGGCGCACGTCGTCGGCCGTGACCACGCGATTGGAAGCCTCGGCGACGACAGCGTCGTCCCGGACCAGGACGGAGCCGAAGGGTCGATCGCCGCGGTCGGCGGCCTCGCGGGCCAGCGCGAACGCGCGCCGGAGGTGCCGTTCGTGGTCGAAGGCGTCGAAGTCGGAGTCGGTCACGCCGACGGCTTCGGCGGCCCGCCGCTTGAGCCGTGCGGTGTGGGCGGGACCGATCGTCGGGCGAGCGGGGACCGTGGCCACTCGTCACGTGAGCCGAGACGGACCACTCGCCGCACGAGCGGTGACGCGACGGTCGGCACACGGGCCCGACGGCGGGGCGGCGCGCAGACGGGACGCTTTTGGGTCGTCCGGCGCTGGCCACGACCGTGTCAACGTCATCGCCATCGACGTTCCTGCGGGTCTCGGCGGCGCTGCCGGTGCTCGGCTGTCTCGCCGCGGCGGCGACGCCGCCGGTCGTCGGCGCCTCGGCCGCGTTCACGGGTTCGATCACCACCAGCGGCGTGCTCGGGGTCGTCTTCGCCGTCCGGAACCTCCAGCTGCTGCGCGACGGCGGCCGGGTGAGTCTCCCCCCGGCCGTGCTGACGACGATCTTCGGCGGCTGGTTCATGGCCGCGCCGCTGCTGTACGACGTGGGCTTTCTCCCCACCGCGGGCGTCCAGCTCGCGGGTACCCTGATCTCGACGTTCGGGCTGTACGCCGTCGTCGCCGGGCTCAGCCCCGAGTAAGCGCGGCCTGTCCGCCGCGTACCGACGTCCTTCGTCGGTCGTCGACGGCGTCGGCGGGAGGCGGACCGGCCGGTCCGAGCGCGGCGGCGACGGTCACTCGTCGCCGACCGCCGCCTGGATCCCGACCCAGTTGGCCACGCCGCCGTCGGTCCCCTCGATCGGGACCAGCGACACTCGGTTGCGGAAGGGCGTCCCGTCCCGGCGGCGGTTGGTCAGTTCGACCGTCACCGGCTCCCAGATCGCGACCGCCTCCGCGAGGTCCGCGACGGCGTCGCCCTCGGCGTCGGGCCCCTGCAACAGCCGCGGGTTCTCGCCCCGCAGCGTCGGCGGCGAGTAGCCCGTCAGCTCCCGGAACGTCCGGTTTGCGTGGAGGATCGGGTTGTCGCGGTAGGCGGGACCAGACAGGACGAGCCCCAGCGGGATCCGGTCGAGCGCCCACAGCCGGCGGACGTACTCCCGGGCCGTGGGTTCGAGGTCGTCCACGGAGAGTCCCGGCGGCCCGTCGAACGACTCCCCGGCGGTCACGAGTCGCTCCCGGACGTCGTCGCCGAGGTCGTGTCGGTCGACGAGCGCGTCGAGTCGCCGGTCGAACGCCTCCCGGTCGAGCGCGAGCGCGTCGATCAGGTCCCGGCGCAGGGCCCGCGGCGACATCGGGCGTGGTTACGCGGGCGGCGACAAGAGTCCGTCGTCCCGGTCAGTCCGCGGCGACGCCGGTCCGCCGGCCGGCGTTCCCGACGGGCAAGGCGTCGAGGTAGTCGTCGAGGTCCAGCGCGAACGGCTCGTCGGCCGGCAGTTCCACCCAGGAGAGCTCGAACTCGGCGCCCCGCTCCTCGCCGGTCCCGGTGACCGTGTGGGTCCAGGCGTCGGGCGCGTCGACCACCTCGGCGTGGTAGAAGTTGCGCACGTAGCGCTTCGAGTCCCGGCGCCTCCAGACGTCGGTGGCGACGGGGCGAAAGCGCCCGAACGTCGCCAGTCCGGTCTCCTCGACGACCTCCCGGTGGACGGCCTCCCTGGGGGTCTCGCCGGGCTCGACGGTCCCCTTCGGGACCTGGAGCCGGTCGTGGCCCGGCCCCTCGAAGGTCAGAAGCTCCGTCCCGCGGGTGATGTACGCGCAGGCCTTCGTCACGTGGGTCACGTCGTCGCCGGGCATGGACGTGTCCAGCCGACGAACCGACAAAAGCCTACCCACATATGGTCCTAAAGGAATGGAAAGTGTTCGGAGGTCCTCCACACACGCCGAACGCGAGACGTTCGTCCGCCCCGGGACCCCCGTTCCGAGACGATCGTCCGTTCCCGGAACGGCCGTCCGTGCGACGACGGTTCTCCGCCCCGCGGCGTCCGCACGGCGACGCCCCTCCCGTTCCGGGACGCTCGGCCGTCCCGCAAGGTCTGTTCGGAGACGATCGCCCGTCCCGAGGCGTTCGTCCCTCAGCGCTCCCGGTCCAGGTGCGGGTGTGCGGCGGCGATCGGGTACGCCCAGCCCCGCCCGAAGGCTTTGGGGGTGACACGGAGTACCGGCGGGGTCTGTCGGCGCTTGAACTCGGAGCGGACCAGTCGGCCCAGGGCCTCCTCGACCAGCGCGTCGCCGAACCGCTCGCGCAGGTCCGTCACGGGCGTCGTCCCCTCGACGTACGCACGGAGGACGGGGTCGAGTCGGTCGTAGGCCGGCAGTTCGTCCTCGTCGGTCTGGTCCTCGCGCAGCTCCGCCGTGGGGGGTTTCTCGATGACCCGCGGCGGGATCACCGGCCCGTCGGTCCCGACCGGCGGCGCCTCGTTGTAGCGGTCCGCCATCGCGTAGACGAGCGTCTTGTAGCAGTCCCCCAGCGGCGCGAGCGCGCCGACGGCGTCGCCGTACAGCGTGCAGTAGCCCACGGCGGCCTCGCTCTTGTTGTCCGGCGTGAGCACCAGGGCGTTCCGGCGGTTGGCCAGCGACATCAGCACGTCCCCACGGACGCGGGCCTGGAGGTTCTCGTAGGCCAGCCCCGCCAGGTCCGTGTCGGCGCCCTCGGCGACGGCCGTCCGGACGGACTCGACCGGGTCGCCGATCGCCACCGCGTCGAACTCGATCCCGAGGTTCTCCGCGACCGCCCGCGCGTCCGCGACGCTCTCGGAGCTGGTGACCGTGCTGGGCATGGTCACCCCGTAGACGGCGTCCGCGCCCAGGGCGTCGACGGCCAGCGCCGTCGCGACCGAGGAGTCGATCCCGCCGGACATGCCGACGATGGCCTCGTCGAACCCCGTCTTCCCGAAGTAGTCCGCGAGACCGAGCGCCAGGGCCTCCCTGGCCTGCGCGGCCCGCTCCTCGGGGCTCGATCCCGACGGCGTCGCCGCCTCGTCCCCCGCCGGCGCGCCGGGCTCGCCGTCGCCGGACCCGCCCAGCGGGACGTCGACGACGGCGACGGCGGGTTCGAAGCCGGGGAGCTCCCCGGCGACCTGCCCGTCGGCGCCGACGGCGAAGGAGTTACCGTCGAAGATCAGTTCGTCGTTGCCGCCGACCTGGTTCGCGAACACGACGGGCGTGTCGAGCCGTCCGGCGTGGTCCCCGAACCGTCGCTCCCGGGCGGCGGGCTTCTCGAGGCTGAACGGGCTGGCCGCGACCGTCACCAGGAGGTCGGCGCCGGCGGCCACGCTCTCCCCGAGCGGGTCCGTGTCGTACAGGCGCCGTCCGCCGACTGCGACGTCGTTCCAGGCGTCCTCACAGACGGTCAGTCCGACCGAGACCCCGTCGACGGAGACGGTCACCGGCCCCGTCCCGGGGTCGAAGTAGCGTCGCTCGTCGAAGACGTCGTAGGTCGGCAGCAGCCGCTTGGCGTAGGTCGCCGTCCGCGCCCCGTCCTCGAGGACGACGGCGGCGTTGTGCAGCGCGGGCCCGCCGTCGACGTCCAGGTCGGCCCGGTCGGCGATGCCGACGACCAGCGGCGGCCCGTCGACGGCCCTGGCGAGGTCCCCGAGGGCCCGTTCCTGGGCCGCGAGGACGCCCTCGCGCCGGAGGAGGTCCCGCGGCGGGTAGCCCAGGACCGACAGCTCCGGCGCCACGACGAGGTCGGCCCCCTCGGCGGCCGCGCGGTCGTAGCCGTCCCGGAGCTGTGTGGCGTTCGTCCCGGCGTCGCCGACGGTGGGGTCGTGCTGGACGACGCCGACGCGGAGCTTCGAGGTCACGTCTCCGGTGTGGGGCTCCGACGACAAAAGTCGCCCGAGGGGCGACGCGCGGATCCCGACGGTCGTCCCGGTCGAGGGTCCGAGGATCGGACGATCGGTCGGTTCCGCGGTCCGTGGTCGGCCGCCGTGGCGCCGGTGTGCTCTTGTAGGGGCGCCCGCTACCGGGGAGCCGATGGGGTTCAGCGTCAGCGGGTCGTACCTGATCGTGGGCCTGGCGGTGCTGGTCGCGCTGGCGGGACTCTACGGCGCCGTCTCGAACGGCGCCGAGCGGACCGCAGAGGCCCTCGACGACCGCGGCGCCCGCGCCGCCGATCGGGCCGGGACCGCGTTCGCGGTCGGCTCGGTGCGCTACGACGGGTCGACCCTCTCCGTCGAGGTGGAGAACACTGGTTCGACGACGCTCGCGGTCTCCCGGACGGACGCGTTCGTCGACGGCCGGTACTTCGCGGTCGAGACGCTGAACTACACGGTCGACGGCGACCCCGACACCGACCTGCTGGGGCCCGGCGAGACACTCGCCCTCTCGCTCGACGTCGCGGCCCCGGACCGGCTGAAGCTGGTGACCGGGACCGGCGTCGCCGTCACCGTCCCGGTCCCGCGGTTCGCGGAGACGGGCGCCGTGGCGTTCACCCGCTCGGACGCTCTGGCCTCGGTCGCCGACGGCACCGTCGCGACGACGGGGTACGCCGCCACCGGCACGGTCGTCGGCCCGGTGGTGACCGACTTCGCCCGGACGGACGTGGCCGAACTCCCCGCGGTCGACGCCGACGGCGACCTGTTCGTCGCGACCGTCGCCGGCGAGCGGGTCGCGCTGGCGGGGGACGCGCGGACCTCGCCCTCCCGGCTCGCGGTCGGCCGGTTCCGCGGGAGTCCGGCCGCGGTGTTCTACGCGGAGTCGGGGAGCGGCGACCTGGCCCGCGTCGGCGCCGACGGGACGGCCGCGACGGTCGCGACGGCGACGGCCGACGGGGTCGGCGGGGTCGCCGACCTGGACGGCGACGGGAGCGACGAACTGGTCTACGGGGGGAACGGCCCCGGCGGGAACAGCGACTCCGTGGCCTACGTCGACGACGACGGGACGCTCGTCGGCACCGGCGCGGGCTACGGGACGAACGCCGGGATCGGACTGGGCGAACCCGCCGACTTCGACGGCGACGGCGCCGCCCGCGTGCCGATCGTCGACGGGAGCAACGACGTGACGCTGGTCGCGGCCGACGGGACGACGACGGTCCTGACGACGGGCGGGCCGGCCGCGAAGGCGCCCCTGGCGACCGCGGACCTGGACGCCGACGGGGCGGTCGAGGTCGCCTTCCGGACGACGAGCGGGACGCTCTCGTACGTCGACGACGTCGGCGGGACGAACGCGGTCCGGCCCCTGGAGAACGCCTCCGGCGGCACGGTCGCCGCCGGAGCCGGGACCGGGACGGCCTGACCGCCGGGCGAAGGCGCCACGGACGCGAGCGCGCACCACGCCCGAGCGGGCCTCGCTCGGCCGTGTGACGGCCCCGTCGGCGTCAGCGCGCCCGGGCCGAGAGGACGAACGTCTCGCGGCGGTCCTCGGCGCGGCGGATCTCGAAGGCGTCGCCCAGCCGAGCGACGGCCCCGTCGGCGTCGAACCGGTCGACCAGGGGCGGGCCGGCGTCGCCGTCGCCGGCGGCGGTCCAGTCCACGATCCCCAGGCGGCCGCCCGGACCGAGCACTCGGGCGAGTTCGTCGACGACGTCGTCCCCGGCCTCGTGGAAGGTCATCGTCGAGACGACGGCGTCGACGGCGCCGTCGGGCAGCGGGAGCGATCCGGCGGCGGCCGTCACCGGGTCGACGTTCCCTGGGAGCCCCCGCTCACGGTAGCGGACGCCCATCGCCTGCTGGAGGTCGGCGGCGATCACCCGGCCGGCGTGGGGCGCGACCTCGTCCGTGTAGAACCCCGACCCGCTGCCCAGGTCCAGCACGAGGTCCCCGGGGTCCGGGTCGAACAGGGCGAGCAACTCGTCGACCGAACAGTACGCGAACCGGGAGACGTCCTCCAGCGCGGCCGCGCGGTCGGCGTCGAAGGTGTGAGCCACGTCCGCTCTACCCGCCGCCGTACGTTCCCTCTAACGATCCCGAGGCGATCGAGGCGCCCTCGATGGCGCTCGCGACCTCGCCGGCCGGATCGCCCCCCTCGGCGTCGATCGAACTGCCCAGCGCGTGGACGGTGAACCGGTAGGTGTGGCTCTCGCCCTCCGGCGGGTTCGGACCGGTGTAGCCCACGACGTCGTCGTAGTTGGTCGCCTGGTTGGCGTTGCCAAGCGTCAGGATCGACTCCCCGCGGGAGATGTCCTCCGGGATCACTCCGCGGCTCACCCGCAGGTTCCACAGCACCCAGTGGTAGGTCGGCTCGGACGTCGTCTGGTCAGTCATCACCAGCGCCGTCCCGCCGCCGGCGGCGTTCTCGGGGACGTCGTCGATCGACAGCACCGGGGAGACGTTCTCGCCGTCCCGGGTGTGGACCTGCGGGATCGACCCGCCGTCGTCGAACGCCTCCGAGGTCACGCCGATGGACGCCTGCTCGCCGCCGCCGCCACCGCCGCCGCCGCCGAGACAGCCCGCAGTCGCAACTGTTGCCGCTCCGACTAGTAGCCGTCGTCTCCGAACCATACCCTCCAGCCACACCCGCATATGTCTTGAAAGTTGGTGACTGACCGTCACTCTGATGTGTCAGGGCTCCGAGCGTCGAACCATGACACGGATCGTGCCGCCGGAGGAACGGGTGTGTGAGCGCTGCGGGCGACGGGACGAGTGGGACCCGGACCGGGGCGCCTGGGTGGCGACCGCCGACGAGGACGGCGAGGTCCGCCGCGGGACGCAGTACTGTCTCCACGAGTGGGATATCAACGGCGCGTACAACCCGGTGGCCGAGTAGCCGCCGGCGCGCCGGCCGGAACGCCGTCGAGTTCTCGCGTCCGGGGCCGTCCTCGCGCCGGGCCTCCGACCGGGTCACAACGGTAACAGCGCGCAAGCCCACGAGTTCACTCGTGGGAGGAAGCGCGTAAGCCTGATTTGACTCCGGTTCGACACTCAAAATACGTCCCACGGACCCAGAAGTGGTCGGTGGGACGGGCTGTCCGTCAGCCA
>CAZMWG010000016.1:0-18455 GCA_964569925.1 uncultured Halobacteriales archaeon
GGGCGAGGGAGAGGGGGAGGGAGAGCCGGGGCCGCCGACCACGCCGTCGACGGCGAGCGCGCTCACCCCGCCCGCCAGCCCGGCGGAGCAGTACTTCAGGAACTGCCGGCGGTCGGTTTCGTCGCCGTCGGCTTCCGAGCCGAGGAGCCGCCCCGACCAGTCACTCATCGGGCAGTCCACGCCCGCGACTGCGGTCGAACCCCGACTCGCGCTCGCTCATGCCCGTGGCACACGGAGGTGGTCACAAAGCTACCCGGTGCTTACCGCCGGCCGACGACCCGGAGACCGGTCCGTCGCCCGGGGAGCCGGTCGTCACCGCGGGGCGACACGGCGGGGTCCGACGACGCTGGCCGGCGTCACGGGGCTGTGGCGACGGACCGTAACCTCCCTGTACCCCGTCTCGCCGACCCCGGACGTGGCGGCGAGACCGACCGGTAGTGCGTCGCTACCCGGTCGGACGAGGTCCGGCGGCCGATCGCTCCGGGTCGAGAGGAGGGTGTAGCCGGGTGTGTTCACGGGACCGCGTCGGCGCGGTTCGGGACGCCGGTTACGCCGTGCCCTCGACCTGGGCGGTGTACCGGTCGACCCAGTCGAGCACGCCCGTGTCGGGCACCGAGAGCGAGCGCTTGTTGGACCCGTAGTCCGGGTAGCCGCCGACGTCGCCCTCGTCGTCGATGATCCGGCCCTTCCGCTCGACGAAGTCCTGGACGATCCGGCGCTCGTGGGTGGCGCGGTCGGCCGGCCGCGGGCCGACCATCGGCGTCAGGAAGTCCTCGAGGTCGGCGGCCGGTCGGAGGTCCGCCAGCGACAGCCCCGACGGCAGGTTCTGCGGGGCATCGACGTACCTGGTGCTGTTGTCCTCCCGGTCCATCCCGTCGGGGTAGGTGACGTCCTCGAAGAAGCAGGTGACGCCGCGGTTGTCGAACAGACCGCCCCGGCCGCCGTCGTCGGTGACCGTGTCCGGACCCGCCTCGGCGACACAGGAGATCCAGTCGAACTCCGGCCCGCCGCCCTTGGAGCCGTGGTAGAGCCGGCGGCCCCAGTTCCAGACGTAGTTGTTGGCGAAGATCAGGTCGATGTCGCTGTGTGGGCCACGCGGGTTGCGCTTCCAGTTGTGGGGCCAGAGGTTCCCCAGCACGTCCCACTGTCCCTCGAACCGGGCGTTGAGACCGTAGCTGTGGGGAGCCTCCGGGTGGCTGGAGTTCAACAGCGCCTCGGCGTTGATCCCGTTGATGAACGCCCCCGGGCCGCCGCCCTGGGGGACGCGGATGTTCGTGTCGGGGGCCCACGCCGCCGTGCAGTGGTCGAACAGCATGTTCGCGGCGTCGTCGTACGAGATCGCGCCCGCCTTGTACGGCGCGTCCACCTGGTCGCCACAGTAGAAGCCGACGTGGGAGACGATGGTGTTGTCGGCCTGCACGCGGGGGCCGCCCCGGATCATGGAGATGCCGGGGGAGGGGGCCGTCTGGCCCGCGATGTAGGTGTTGGGGGTCTGGATGCGCCAGTAGGGACCGCCGCCGATGTCGATGACGCCGCCGACCTCGAAGACGACCACGGTCGGCTGGTTTCCGCCCGACTGGACGGCGTCGGTGATCGACCCGGGACCGGTGAAGTCGAGCGTGGTCACCGTCTCCACGTTCAGGGCGTCGTTCGCGTCGGCGTCGGTCAGCCAGGACGTGTCGACGTGGGTCTGGTCCCACCCGAAGCCGGTCGTCCCGCCGCCCGTGGCGCCGCCGCCGGTGCCCGGGTCCTCGTTCGTGCCGCCACCCGTCCCCGTGGCCTCGTTCAGCGCCTTCTGTGCCATCTCCAGGGCGGCCTGCACGTCGGCGTCGATCTGCTTCCAGTTCTCGTTGATGGGGACGTGCCAGTCGGCCTCGCCCTTCTGCGGGAGGTTGTACTCGCGGTTGTCCGTCTTGTCCGGTGTCATTGTGTGGTGGTGTGAGTCGCTGCCGCGTCGGTCGTTCCCCGCTGGTCGTGGCGATGCCGTCCGCCCGGACGGGCCGCCCGGTCGGTCGGTCCGCGCCCGTCCGATCGTCCCGTCGTCCGTCCGACGGAGGGGGCCCGGCCGAGGACGTCGGCCGTCGCCGGTCGGCCGGGGTCGGTGCTCGTCGCCGTCGCTTCTGTCACGCTCGCTGACGAGTTATTGGGAGAGTATGCTATAATTACGTCCGAGTGGGCTCCGCCGATCTCGTCGCCGGGCCGTTCGCCCCGGCTCGACTGCCGTATCATCGTGTGCTACGCCGCGTTAGTTTCGACCTAACGGCTTTAGTCGTTATTTCGTCATGATTGTGGTATGAATGGGTATGCTGTAGGTCTGCTTACCATGTGTTTCGGCCGACGGATGTGGGGGGACGGGCGCCGCTCCGGACCCGCACCTGTCGGCCGGCCGGCGGGTAAACGGTGGTTACTCGTGCACGTAGCGGGCCACCGCGCGTCCCGCCCGCCGGACGACCGGGACCACGTCGCGACCGACCGGCATCCCGTCGTACACCCACAGCGCCGTCCCGGCGAGCCCCACCCCCAGGAGCGCCAGCAGGTACGGCTCCGGGTCGCCCGAGACGACCTGCTCGCCGAGCCACCGGAAGTACTCCGTCATGTTGCTGCGGAACTCCCCGACGAACCCCTGCTCGTACCCCGCCCCCTCGGGCCGGACGGGCCAGAGCAGTCGGGCGAAACTCGCCTCCTCGCCCAGCAGGTAGCCCGGGAGGGTGTCGCCCAGGAGGTGCAGCGGGTAGCCGACGCTCAGCGCCAGGCCGAGGCGTGGCCGGCCCCGCGAGGCGACGGCCCAGGCGACGACGGTGACGACGGGGACCGCCACCAGCGCGGAGTGGCCGACGGCGTAGCCGCTCGTGAACACCCCCAGCCCCCACGCCAGCGGCTTGTCGATCAGGTCCGGCAACACGGAGGCGGTCACGAGCACCAGCGTCCCGTCGCTCGCCGGGGGTGACCGGTAGACGGCGTGAACCAACAGGGAATAGACGATATACCCGACCAGCGCGTGTTCCCACGGCATCATGTCGGTCGTCGCTTGTGGTACGGGCCGTATAGTAATAGGCTCGTGATAACCCCCTCCTGTGTGAACCGCGGGATCCGGTCTCAGACCGCGCCGAACCGTCGCCGCCGGGACCGCTCGTCGGCGGCCGCCGATCGACCCCGCTCGCCCCGCGACCCGAGCCACCCCGCGGGGATCGGGCCCCCCGACACCCGTCGGAGGTCGTCGGACGACGCCCACACGCCGACCGGACCGGTCGACCCGGCCGGCCCGTGTGCCGGCCGTCCGGCGCGGACCGCCCCGCGGGGCGGACGAACGACGGCCGCCGGCGGTCGACCCGGGTCATGAGCCTGCGGGCGGAACTGGCCGCGCGGTTCAGGGCGCAACTCGCCAGCAAGATCGTCACGGCCGTCGCGGGCGGCCTGCTGACCGTCGGGCTGGCGCGGCTCCTGGAGCCCGACGGCTACGGCCTGTTCTCGCTGGCCGTCGCCGTCGCCAGCACGTTCATGCTGATCGCGCGGTTCGGGTTCGCACGCTCGGCCGGCCGGTACGTCGCGGAGTACAAGGAACAGGAGCCGGGGCAGGTGCCCCACGTCGTCCGGATCTCGCTACTGCTGAACCTCGGCTCCATCGCGCTGGTCGCCGCGGCGCTCGTCGTCTTCCACCGCCGTATCGCGGCCCTGCTGGGCGAGCCCGGTCTGGCGCCTTTCCTCCTGGTGGGGACGCTGTTCGTCGTGTTCGGGGCGCTGGTGGCGTACCTGGAGCGGATCGTCCAGGGGTTCGAGGACGTCACGTTCGCCGCCGTGTTGCGGGCCTGCGGGCGGCTCAGCCGGCTCGCGCTGGCGCTGGGGCTGGTGTTCGCCGGCTTCGGCGCGCTGGGGGCCCTCTGGGGGTACGTCGTCAGCCTCGCCCTGGCGACCGTCCTCGGGTTCGCCTACCTCCTCCGGCGGGTCCGACAGCACCACGACCCCGAGGTGGACGCCGACGCCGGGCTCGGCCGGCGGATCGCGGCCTACGCGGTGCCGGTGATGGCCACGAACACCTCCCTCGTGTTGGACAAGCGCGTCGACACGCTGCTCGTGGGCTTTTTTCTCTCGCCGGTCGCCGTCAGCTTCTACGTGATCGGCGACAAGGTGGTCAGCCTCGTGCTGGCGCCGATCTCGGCGCTCTCCTTCACCGTCGCGCCCACCTTCGGGGCCCAGAAGGCCGCCGGGAACGTCGACCGCGTCGCCCGGATCTACGAGGAGTCGCTGGTGAAGGCGCTGCTCGTCTACGTCCCCGCCGGCGCCGGGCTGGTGCTGGTCGCCGACCCGCTGATCCGGCTGGCCTTCGGTCCGGACTACGGCGGCGCGGTCGCCGTCCTCCGGGTGCTGGGCCTCTACGTGGTCCTGAGCGCGGTGGTCCAGATCTCGGACAACGGGCTCGACTACCTCGGCCGGGCCCGCGAGCGGGCGATCGCCCGGCTGATCACCGCCGGACTCAACGTCTCGCTCAACGTCGTGCTCATCCCGGCGATCGGCGTCGTCGGCGCCGCCATCGCCACCGTGGGGACCCGTGCCCTCTACACGGCCGCCAACGTCACCATCATCGCCAGCGAACTGGACCTCCGTGTCGCGTTCGTCCTCCGGAAGGTCGTCCTGATCGTGCTCAGCACGGCCGCGATGTCCGCGGTCGTCCACGCGCTGGTCGACCGGGTCTCCGGGTGGCTCACCCTCGCGCTGGTCGTGCTCGCGGGCGTCGCCGTCTGGGCGGTACTCACCTTCGCCACCGGGCTGCTCGACGTCGACGAGGTGGCCTCGGTCGTGAGCTGAGTCGACCGCCGGATCGCTCGTTCCGAGGGGTCCCGGCGACTACTCCGCGTACCCCAACTGGCGGAGCCGCTCCCTGACGGCGCCGTTCTCGCCGAGACCGGTCGGCTCGTCCGGCGGGTCGGCCGTGACCGTCCGTCGGCTCCCCGTCGCACGGACCAGCCACGGCACCGACACCAACTCCTCGGTGTAGATCCCCTGCGGGTGGCCCCAGCCGCGGATCGGGATCGGGACACACCGCTCGCCGAACATGTTGCCGTGGTCGGCGGTCACCACCGACCGGCCGTCGAGCGTCGCCAGCAGCTCCCGGACGTGAGGGAGGGCGAGCTTCAGGTTGTCGGCGTAGGCCTCGCGGAGCCGGTCGACCGGCAGTTCGAGCTCGTTCATCCGCATCCGCCGCCAGAAGCTCGTCCCGTCCTCGGGGTCCTCGAGCTGGCCCCCGTCGTAGTTGCGCTCGGCGTCGACGAAGGGGTAGTGGGGCTGCATGTAGTGGACGATCAGCCGTTTCTCGGGGTAGCGCTCGGCGGCGCGGCGTCCGTACTCGGTGGTGGTCTCCGGGAGGACCGTCCCCAACTCCTCGTGCCAGCCGTCCTCGCGCCAGACGTCGACCACCGCGTGGAACGTGGTCTCCAGGTCGTCGTGGTGGCGCCGAAACTGCGGGTTGGCGGTGACGTACACCGTGTCCAGCAGCTCACGCCCGGCGAAGTTCCCCCGGAGGAACTCGACGGTGTTCGAGCCCCGCGACTCCCGCCGGCTCAACTCGCCGGGCAGCGTGTTGTGACGCTCGAAGGTGTCGTACCGGCAGGCGTCGAGCACGACCAGCGAGTCCCAGTCCTCCTCGAGGACGGCCGTCCCCCGCTCGTTGCACGCCCGCGTGTAGCCCCGGCGGTGGTAGAGGCGGTTCAGCTCGTAGAGGGCGATCCGGGGGTGGTCGAACGCCCGCCGGAGTTGCGACAGAGAGTACACGCCCCGCCGTGCGCGCCCGACCGAAGTTGTAATACCGTTCGTACCGCCGTCGGGAGCGAGCGATCTCCCGGTGCGACCGGGGTCGAGGCCGGGGCCGGGACCGGGGTCGTCGGGGGGACGGTCGGCTCCCGACCGTCCGGCGCGATCAGCCCTGCGTGCAGGTCGTCTCCAGGTCGACCTGCCGGGAGTCGTCTTCCGGCTCCACCCGGTAGAGGGTGTAGGCGCCGTTGGCCTGGACCCTGTCGACGCCGGGTTCGGCCTCCAGGTAGGCGAAGTCACCCCGGCTGAACCGGAAGCCGTTCCAGAGGTCACCGTCCCGGACCCGGTCGGCCCGGGTCACCGGGACGTACACCGGGTCGACGTAGTAGGATCGTAACGACCGGTCGTTGAAGTGGTCGGGGATCCCCGCGGTACACTCCCGGTAGTACAGCGTCGCCTCCCCGCGGTCGCTGTCCCGGAGCGCGTGCCAGTACCGGAACACCGGCGAGCGGACGTCGTCGAACGGGACCGTCGCCGCCGCGTGCTCGAAGGTGGTGTCGTAGCCGTCGATCTGTGCCTCGGGCACGTGGTTCGAGGAGTCGTAGACGTACGGCGAGACGAACACGACCGGCAGAGACAGCGCCAGGAAGACGACCAGCACGACCGACAGCGACGCCCGGGCGGCGGTCGGGGAGCGCCGGGCCGCCAGATACCGGGCGCCCAGCCCGAGCCCGACCGCTCCCAGCACCGTCGCGAACACCGAGAGCATCCCGAGGTGTCTGAAGTACTGGTCCGAGATCCCCCCGAGCAGGTAGAGCGCGAACAGTAGCCCCACCGGGACGAGGCCGGCGAACACCGACAGCAGCAGGATCCGGCTCCGGCCGCCGTCGGACGCCACGCTCTCGGCCGGGGGGCGGGGCCCCGAGCGGGCGAACCGCCGGTAGACCACCAGTCCCACCACCCCCGTGAGCGCGATGTAGACGGTGGTGACCAGGAACAGTTTGAGGAACACCTCGGGGAGGCTCCCGCCGACGGTCTGCAGCGAACCGCTCCGGGCGGCGGTACTGCCGGCCACGGAGAGGTCGCCGGCCACGGTCTCGATCACCTGCTCGCTGTTCTGCCGGAACACCGGGAGCTGGCGGGTCCACAGCCAGAAGCAGACGCCGTACAGCGTCACCTCGGGGAGGACCCACTCGCCGATCCGGTCGAGTTCACGGCCGGTGAAGAAGTCGTAGCTCACCTGCAGGACGGCGACGGTGCCGAGGAAGGCGACCAGGTTCGCCGCCTGCTGGGGGTGTAACAGGACGAACGCCGGCGCCAGCAGGAGAAAGACCAGCGACCGGCGGAGGGTGTGGCGTCGGTACATCGCGAGGAAGGCCAGCAGGAAAGCCGGCGCGAACATGATCGCCTGGGTCGTCGGGTGGATACGGTGAGAGGGCGAGAGGTGGTTGATCGGCAACAGGAGCAGCCCCGAGTACAGTGCCACGCGCGTGGTCAGGCTGTCGCCGGTCAGTTTCCTCGCCACGAGCGGGACGGACAGGAAGAACGCGACCACGAAGACCACGACGAGCAGGAGCATGGCGTGGCGCAGGGCGAGTCCGGTGGCGTCCTGGACCGCGACCCCGAGCGTCTGGACGAGCGGGTAGCGGCTCTCGGTGAGCGGCCTCACCCCCGCCGCCATGTCCCTCGCGACCCCCATGTGCGAGAGCGCGTCGGACTCGTCGAGGTAGTGGTAGCCGCGGACGACCGGGAGCGACACCGTGGTCGTCATCCCGAGGCCGCCCAGCAGCGCGCCCAGTCCGCGCGTCCGCCGGTCCGCCGCCGAGAACACGACGGGGACCGACAGGAGGATCGCGGCCGCGTAACAGAGCCACACCGCCAGCGGCGTTCCGGCGTAGATCGACACCTCGTAGCCGGTGGCAGGATTGGTGTACGCGAGGACGGTGCCGATCCCCAGCAGGGCGAAGCCGACAGGGAGCAGGAGTCTCGTGCGCGGAACCCGCATGAGAGGGTGGGTAGCCTCGGGGAGGATAGTTAGCATCCCGATAACCGGCCAAACGGTCGCCGAGCGCCCACCCGGCCGCTACCGGCCGGGGACCGGCGACGACCGCTCCGGTCGACCGTCCGTCCGCCCGTCGATCACGTCCCGGTACAGCGAGGCGTGCTCCTCGGCCACCCGCTCGATGGAGAACGTCGACGCCGCGGTCTCGTACCCGCGAGCCCCGAGTTCCCGCGCGTCTCCCTCGTGGACGCGTCGCAGTAGCGCCGCGAGCGTCTCCGGCTCCCCGACGGGGGCGAGATAGCCCGTCCGGCCATGCGAGACGATCTCGCGCACGCCCGGGATGTCCGTCGAGACCACCGGCAGCCGTGCCGCCATCGCCTCGATGTGTGTCGTCGGCAGCCCCTCCTTCCCGGAGGAGGAGACGAACGCGTCCGCGACGGCGTAGTAGGGCTCGATCGACTCGACGAACCCCGCGACCGTCACCCGGTCGGCGAGGTCCCGCTCGGAGACGTGTGTCTCGAGGTCCCCGCGCAGGGGTCCGTCCCCCACGACGACCAGGTGGACGTCCTCGGAGTCGAACCGCTCGACCGCCCGCAGGAGGTCACGCTGGCGTTTCACCGGCACGCAGCGCGCGACGTTGAGAAACACCGTCTCCGCGGACCGGACTCGCTCCGGGACCCGGCTCCGGTCGGCCTCGGTGACCCGGCGGGCGAACCCCTCGACGTCGATGGCGTTGTGGATCACGCGGGTTCGCGGGTCGTCGCCGTACGACCGGCGCACCCCCTCGGAGACACAGACGATCCGGTCCGAGAGCCGCCGGGTCGCGTGTTCCACGGCCCGTTTGGGGACGGACCGCTTCTCCTGGACGTTGTGGTACGTGGAGACGTGTGCCAGGCCGAGCGCCGTACAGGCCAGCCGGGAGACCAGGTCCGAGAACGCGAGGTGGGAGTGGACGAGGTCGGCGTCGAGCGCCCGGAGCCGGTCGACCAGCCGCGCCACCCCCTCGGCGACCGACCCCGCGGTGACGTCGACGTCGAGGGTCGCCAGGTCGAACCCGCCCGCCTCGAACGCCGACCGCAGGTCACCCCGTCCCTTCGAGGCGACCACCACGGGGTCGACGTCGTCACGGCGGTCCAGTTCGACCGCCAGGTCCTTCACCAGCCGTTCCGCGCCGCCGGCCCCGAAGTCGTTGAGCACGAGCGCGGGCCTCACGCCTCCACCCTCCGCGTCGAGCCGCGCTCGGCCAGCACGGACTCGTAGACCGAGAGGATCCGCTCGCCCATCCGTTCGAGCCCGACCGCCGCCACGTGGTCGCGGCCGTCCGACCGCTCGCCGCTCTCGAGAACCGAGAGCAGCGCGTCGGCCAGTTCGGGATCGTTCGAACACACGTACGAGTTCTTGACGGGGTCGAGGCGCTCTCCGGTGTCGCCGACGTCGGTCGAGACCACCGGGAGGTTGCACGCCATCGCCTCCTTGACCGTGTTGGGCGACCCCTCGCGCAGCGAGGGCAACAGGAGGGCGTCGGCCGCGTTGTAGTACAGCGGCATCTCGTCGTGGTCGGCGTCGTTGACCGCCTGCAGGCGGACCGTCCCGTCGAACGACTCGTCGACCCGCTCGACGGTCCGCTTCGCGACCGGGTACCGCTTCTTCTCCTGGTCGGGGTGGTACGGGAAGATCACGTGCCGGGCGTCGTGGTCCCAGCCGACGGCGTCTCCGGCCTCCCGGCGGTCCATCGGCTCGAACAGCGACATGTCGACGCCGCTGGGGATGATCGTCGCGTCACACGGGAGCGCGTCGGCCATCTCCTGGCTGCGCACGATGACGTGGTCGCTGCGGGCGGCACACCGCTTCGTCAGTTCCGACTGGAGCCCCCCGAACCGGTCTCCCAGCAGGTCGTCGCCCCAGAGGGTCATCACGACCGGTCGCTCGGGCTGGAGCAGCGCCAGCGGCGCGACCACGCCCGAGTTGACGTGGACCAGATCGTACCCCTCGGCCAGCGACGACCGGACGATCCGCGGGTAGAGCAGCGACCCCCGGATCGCGTAGTACAGCGGGTTGTGCCCGGCGATGCGACGCAACGGGCCGTCGTGGATGGAGCTGTCGCCGAAGACGTGGCCGTCCCGGCGGAAGTCCCCCTGGTAGACGAGGTCACACTCCACGCCGATCTCCTCGAGGATCCGCACCTGGTCGAAGAAGAACTCCATGCCGGAGCTGGCGATCTGTAACACCTTCAGGTCGGATCGGTCGCTCACACTCCCACCCCGGCGCCGGCCGGCCGGTCCCCGCCGGTCCCCGGCGAGGGCGGCCTCGCGCGGGGGCTGTCCGTACGGTCCACTGTGACGTTCATCGGGACTCTCTCACCTGTCGGTCCGAGACCACCGCGGGACCCCGATTAAGTATCGGGCGCCTATGCCGGGGCCGGTCGACGGTGGCGACCCGGCGTCCCCGCGACCGCGAGCGGGACGAGTCCCGCGGGCGCCGTACAACGTCGATTACTATTCCCGGGAGCGGCGTACCGAGCGGCCGTTCACATGCTCTCCCAGCGCGACGGGTCACCCCGGTCCGGGGGCGGCGGCGACGGGGCCGTCGGCCGGCCGGGGACGGACCGATGACGGCCGACGACCGGCGGCTGGCCTGCCTGACGCTCGACCTGGAGAACAACTGGGAGTTCGAGGCGCCCGGCCTGCGGTACGCCACCTTCGAGCACTTGGAGGACTACGTGGACCTGCTGGACGCGCTCGACCTCCCGCTGTCGGTGTTCGTCGTCGGCGAGACGGTCGAGGAGCGACCCGACGCCCTCGATCGGCTCGCCGACCGGCTCGACGTCGAGTTCCACCTCCACTCGTACTCCCACGACCTCTCGGGGACGGCCGACCTGGAGCGGGAGGTCCGGCTGGGGCGGGCGGCGTTCGAGTCACACTTCGGCCGGCCGCCGGCGGGCTACCGGGCGACACAGGGCCGGATCGACCCCGACGAGTTCCGGACCCTCGAGTCGGCGGGCTTCCTGTTCGACTCCAGCGTCTTCCCCTCCTACCGGCCGGGGACGTACAACAACCTGGACGCGCCGATCGAGCCCTACCGGCCGGCGGGGAGCGACTCGCTGCTGGAGATCCCCGTGGGGGTGCTCCCGGGGCTCCGGGTGCCGGTCTCGCAGGCGTACCTGAAGGCGGCCGGCACTCCCCTGCTGGCGCTGCTCCGGCACCTGCCGCTGCCGGAGGTGGTCGTGTTCAACACCCACCTCCAGGACCTCTACCACACGCCGGCACACGAGCGGCTGGGCGCCGTGAAGCGGTTGTTCTACGGCCGGAACATGGACCGCGCCGAGGACGTGTTCCGGCGGACGGTCCGGACGCTCCGGCGCCGTGGATACTCGTTCGTCCGGATGACCGACGTGTACGACGCCTACACGGGCGGGTCCGGTCCGGCCCGCGAGCGGGCGGTCGACGCCGGTGACCGGTGAGTCAGCCGGACCGCGAGGCCGGGCCGGCCCGGGCCGAGCAGAGCCGATCCGGATCGGTCCGAGCCGCCACGATCCGCGCCGAGCCGAGGACCCGGGAGCGGCGCCCCGCACTCACCGGCGGGTGACGAGGTTACCGGACGGTTACCGACCGTAGCGGCCGCCGAACCGGGGCTCGCCTCGTCTCTACCCCGAGCATACTAATCACCCGAGCGGGGTTCCGTCGAGACAGTAATGAGCAGGTGGCTTCGACAGCGGTGGCGGCATCGACTGACGGAGACGGGACGGCCCGGTCCGGACGCGGAGGGGACCGGCCGACCCCCGGCGACCGATCGGGACCGCGGGTTCGCCGGACCGTCAGGCGTCGAACCGACGAGCGGCCGCGGGTGGTCGTGACGGATGTCCGAGACAGTCCGCTCGGGGGGCCGGTACGCCCTGGAGAACTGCACCGACCGGGAGGAGTGGAACGAGTTCGTCGAGCGGGCCGACGGCCCGGCGTACACCCACTGGGGGTGGAGCCGGGCGGTGGCGACTTACGGCCACGACCGGTGGCACCTGCTGGCCCGGGACCGCGAGACGGGCGCCGTCGCGGCGGCCCTGCCGCTCTTCCACGTCGAGAGCCGCCTGTTCGGCTCGCAACTGCTGTCGCCGGCCTTCGCCGAACGAGGCGGGATCGTCGCCGACCCGGACGCCGACACGGTGGACGCGGAGCGACTGCTGCTGGACGAGACCGAGCGTCTGGCCGACGACCTCGGGGTGGACTTCGCCAGCCTCCGCGGGACGGACGTCGACCCGGACGGGCTGGCCGTCCGGAACCGGTACGTCACCTTCCGGGTGCCGGTCGACCGGTCCGTCGGGGCGGCCCGGTCCGAGGTGAAGGAGAGCCGGCGACGCCAGATCGACCAGGCCGCCGAGAACGACTCGCTGCGGGTCCGGCTCGGCGACTCCCGGTCGGACCTCAGACGGTACTACGACCTGTACCTGGAGACGATGCGGGGACACGGCAGTCCGCCCCACTCCTACGAGTTCTTCCGGACGCTGTGGGACGAACTGTACCCCGAGGGGAAGCTCCGGCTGAGCATGGTCCTCCGGGAGGGGTCGCTGATCAACGCGATCATCGACCTGTCGCTGGGGTCGACGGTGTACCAGTGGGGGGTTGTCAGCGACTACGAACACCGGGAGCTGAACGGCGGGAGCCTCCTGCTGTGGAAGTCGATCGAGCGGGCGGCCGAGGAGGGGTTCGACACCTACGAGATGGGCCGGACCCGCGAGGGGTCGGGGGTGTACATGTTCAAGAAGAGCTTCGGCGGCGAGAAGACCTGGTACGACGACGTCCACTACTTCCCGGACGAGGAGGTGACGCTGCCCGACCCGGAACAGGAGAAGTACGAGCGGGCGCGGGCGGTCTGGAAGCGGCTCCCGCTGCCGGTGACCGAGCTGGTCGGCCCGTACGTCCGCAAGCGGACGGGGATCTGAACGATGGAGATCGAACGACTCACCCTGTCGGAGTGGGGCGACCTGCTGCCGGACTCCGGGGTCGGGCCGTTCCACCGGCCGGAGCTGCTCCGGCTGGTCGACGAGTACGAGAGCGGCGAGTTGCGGCTCCTGGGCGGGTTCCGCGGCCAACAGCCCGTGGGTCTCTTCCCCGCGTTCGTCCGGCGGACGTACGGCTTCCGGTTCGTCGTGTCGCCGCCGCCCGGGCTCGCCGTCCCCTGGCTCGGCCCGGTGTTGATGCCCACCAGCCCGAAACAGCGCAAGCGCGAGAAGCTCAACGAGCGGTTCACCGAGGCGGCCCTCGAGACGCTCGACGTCGACGACCCGCGCACCCTGTTCGGGGCGGTCGGCAGTCCCGACTACGTCGACCCGCGCCCGTACCTCTGGGACGGGCTCGACGTGGAGCCGCGGTTCAACTTCGTGGTCGACCTGGCCGGCCGGGACCCCGACGAGGTGCTCAAGTCGTTCACCAGGGACCTGCGCAAGGAGATCCGCAAGCGCGACGAACTCGACCTCTCGATCGACCTCGAGGGCGGGGCCGAGGCCGGGCGGATCTGTGGCGAACTGAAGGACCGCCACGCCGAGCAGGGACTCACCTACCCGACGCCCCGGTCGTTCGCCCGCAAGCTCGCCACCCGGTTCGAGGACCACACGAGAGTGTACGTCGCGCGAGACCCCGACGGCGACTTTCTCGGCGGCGTCACGCTCCTGTACGCGAACGGGGAGGCGGTGTTCTGGCAGGGCGGCACCAAGGCCAACTACGAGGGGGTGAGCGTCAACAGCCTGCTCCACTGGCGGGTGATAACCGATATCCTGGAGCACCCGGAACTGGCGGACGTCGAGCACTACCACCTCGGGAACGCCCTGAACCGCCGGATCGCGCGGTACAAGGCCAAGTTCAACGGTGAGCCGGTCGTCAACTACGAGATCAAGTCGAACCTGATGGTGCTGGCCCGGAAGGCGTACGACGTCCGGCGGGAGTTCAGCGCGCGCCGGGTCGCGGACTACGTCCAAGAGTCGCTCCCGGCGAGCCTGCTCTCGACGGATCGGTGACCGGCGTCGTCCGCGGTGACTTCCATCGAGACCTGCTCGTCCGTCCCGGTAGCCCGAAGGAAACTCGATCAGGCGGCTCGTACTTACACCGTACCGGTCTCGACGGGCGCACAGTGATGGATCGGACACCGAAGCCGACGCGAACCCTGGCGACTGGGACCTGAGATGAGGCGGGACCGCTCACCGCTCTTGCGAGTCCTGGCGACCCCGGTGACGTCGGCGGACCTGCTCGCGGTCGTCCTGCTCGCCGTCCTGACCGCGGCGTGGGGATCGGTCGGGTTCGACGGCGCCGCGCCCCTCCGGGCCGCCGTCGGGCTCGTCGCTGTCTTGTTCGCTCCGGGGTACGCGCTGGTGTCGGCCCTCTACCCCGAACGGCCGCCGTCCCGGCCCACAGGGGGGAGCGATCGGTCGACGTCGGGCCCGGCACGTCCGGTGGTTGACGTCCTCGATCGTGCTCGAACTGACGAGGGCGTCGACACCGTCGAGCGGATCGCGCTCGCCCTCGCCCTCAGCCTCGCTCTGATCCCCCTCGTCCTGATCGGGACGAGCTTCGCGGGCGTCGAGTACACCCCCGCCGTGACCCGCGCCGCGGTCGTCGGGACGACGACGCTCTTCGCCGTCGTCGCCGCGGCACGCCGGCTACGAGTCCCCGCGGCCCGACGGTCCGGCGTCTCCCTCGGGCGGGTGCCGGCCGCGCTCGGGGCCGTCCTCCCGGCGACCGAGTCGCGGGGCGACGGGGTCCTCAACGTCGTGCTGGCGCTCGCGATAGTGTTCGCGGCCGGGAGCCTCGCCGTCGCGGTCGTCGTGCCGCCGGACGGCGAGCGGTTCACCGACGTGTACGTCGTGACCGAGGGCGACGACGACGAACCCGCCGCCGACGGCTACCCCACCGAGTTCGTCGCCGGCCAGCCACAGTCGGTGACGCTCGGGATCGAGAACCGCGAGCACGAGGCCACCGAGTACACGGTCGTCGCGGAGCTACACCGCCTGCGATACGAGGACGACGGGAACACGACGACGGCCGTCGTCACCGAGGAGGAGCGTCTCTCGCGGTTCCGGACGGCGGTCGACGACGGGGCGACCCGCGAGCGCACCTATCAGGTCAGCCCGACCATGACCGGGGAGAACCTCCGCCTGTCCTTCCTGGTGTACGAGGACGAGCTGCCGGCCGACCCCACGACGGAGAACGCTTACCGGCACCTCCACCTGTGGGTGTCCGTCGACGGGTGACCCCCCGCGGTCGGCTCGTCGTGACTCCGGACCGGTCGCCGCCAACGCTTATCCGGCTGGCTCCTGTCGGTCGAACCGACAGATGAGCCTCTTCAACGAGCTTGGACAGCGGGTCGAACGGCTCAAGCGGAGCGCGACCGAGGCCGCGGACCGGTCCGCCGATCACCGGTGTACGGCCTGTGACGCCCGGTTCCACACCGAGTACGAGGGGTGTCCGGAGTGTGGCGCCGAGGCGGTGACGACGACGAGCGACTGAGACCGCACCGGCGCCCCCCCCGTTCGCCCCGCCGGCGTCCGCGGGACGCGAGGTCAGCATCTGCTCTCCGACCGTGAACCGACGCTCCCGGACGGTGAAGCGGCTCTCCGAGAGGACGGTCGGACACCACCCGGGCGGTCGGTGGACGGATCCCCGTCGGCGGCTCGTTCCCTTCTCCGCCGGTTTCGGCCGTCGAGACGGTCGAGCCCGGGGAGTGACGGTAGCGCGAGCTCCGCATCGTACCGATGGCCCGCGTCGGGACTCGCCGGACCGACGGCGACGGCTCTCCCGGATCGATCGTCGAACGGAGAGGACCGCGCTGGGGTCGCCCAGCGAGCCCCTCGTCCGCTCGCAGTCCCAGGAGTCGGCCGGTGCGTCGGGAGATCCGGCTTCCCCCACATTCCCCGGTGATTACCTCACACTCCGACGATATTGTTATATGTTGACTGCGTTAGGAATCGGTGACCGAGCCAGTTTGTTACGTCGGCGGCGAACCGCGGTGTGGTTCCGGGCACGTCCCGGCGTCGACCGGCGCCGTCGGAAACCGGGTGCGTCCGTGGTCGAACCCGCTTCGGTGGCCGCCCGACGGCGTTCTCGGACGACACGACCGGCCGGTAATCACCACATACCATTGAGATCGGAGCGTAAGTTCTCCCGACTGTACAGATGGGCATCCGCGAACGCTTCACGGGGACACCGGTGCACCGCGAGTGTCGACACTGCGGGGAGAACCTGGCGCCCGACGACGGCGCCTGCCCCGTCTGTGGCGGCGGCGTGGCGGTCTACAGGCTCTGAAGCGGAGTCCGGGCGGCGGCGGTCCGCCGGGGCGAGTCCGGCACACCCCCGAACCCGGCGGCGGCACACGCCGCCCGGGGTCGCCGCCGACGGGTCGTCGGCGACCGCGACGGACACACGCGGGGGCGGAGCCGCCGTCGACAGATCGTCCCTCGGCCGGTACGAGTGGTGTCGCTCGCGAGGGGTCCCGCGACCGGAGCACTAAGTCGCCGGTGGGAGACGTCCCGACAGGATGGACGCGAGGCCGGGGTGGCTGGACCGACGGGAGTCGCTGCGCGACCACCCGATCGTCCGGGACTGTCTGTTGGTCGCGATCTGGCTCGTCCCGTCGGCGGGGGTGCCGGCGGGGGTGCTCCTGTGGATCGGCGCGTCGCCGGGGTCGGCGGTCGCCGCCGGACTGGGGATCGGGCTGTTCGGCGGCGTGCTGTTCCTCGCGGCGATGGGAGTGATCGCCCGCGAGCAGGGTGGCTTTCTCCTCCGGTCGGTCGGCGACGACCCGTTGCGGTGACGCCGGCGGACCAGTGCGGGGTCCGCCGGACTCGCCGCGGTCCGCGGGAGTGAAGCCCGCGGAGCGCCTCGGAGACGGTATGGACGAGGACGATGACGACGACGCCGAGAAGTACATGGACCCGGAACTGGACCCGGTCGAGGGCGAGGACGACTCGCTGGCGGGGCCGCTGTCCTTTCCCGCGCTGGTGGTCGGGATCCACCTGCTGACCGCGCTCGCCTTCCTGCCGTTCGCCTGGTCGGCCTACTCGGCCGGCGACGTCGTCGGCACGGTGACGTACGGGGCCCTCTCGGTGGCGATCGTCGTCGTCGGCCTGTTCGCCGGCCGGTACACCTCCCGCGGATACGAGGGGTGAGGCCGGCGGGCCGTGGGTCCCGATCCCGAACCCCCGTCTCCGGAGCCGTCGCTCGCGGGCCTCGGTGACACCGGGTCCCGTCGTATTGGGGGATAGCAAACGGAAGTTCGCGGAACCGGCAGATCGTTTGGGCCGTTCCGAAGACTACGTTACGAATCAGACAGTCTTAACAGGGCGAAGCGACTCACCGAGGAGTATGGCGAAGTCAAACCAGGAGTGGTGGCCCGAACAACTCGATCTGGGCGTTCTCGACCAGAACGCCCGCGATCCGGATCCGGCCGGCGAGTCGTTCGACTACGCGGAGGCGTTCGAGTCGCTGGATCTGGACGCGGTGAAGGCCGACCTGGAGGAACTGATGACCGAGTCACAGGACTGGTGGCCGGCCGACTACGGCCACTACGGTCCCTTCTTCATCCGGATGGCGTGGCACAGCGCCGGCACCTACCGCGCCGCCGACGGGCGGGGCGGCGCGGACGGCGGCCGCCAGCGGTTCGCGCCGCTGAACAGTTGGCCGGACAACGCCAACCTGGACAAGGCCCGCCGGCTGCTGTGGCCGGTCAAGCGGAAGTACGGCCGGAGCATCTCGTGGGCGGACCTGATGATCCTGGCCGGCAACGTGGCGATGGAGTCGATGGGCTTCGCGACCTACGGCTTCGCGGGCGGCCGCGAGGACGACTTCGAGCCCGACGACGCCGTCGACTGGGGTCCCGAGAGGGAGATGGAGACCCAGGAACGGTTCGCGGAGGCCGGCGAGATCCAGGAGGGGCTCGGAGCCTCCGTGATGGGGCTGATCTACGTCAACCCCGAGGGTCCCAACGGCCAGCCCGACCCGGAGGCGTCGGCGGAGAACATCCGCCAGACGTTCAGCCGGATGGCGATGAACGACGAGCAGACGGTCGCGCTGATCGCCGGCGGTCACACGTTCGGGAAGGTCCACGGCGCCGACGACCCCGAGGAGCACATGGGTCCCGAGCCCGAGGCCGCGCCCATCGAGGCCCAGGGGCTTGGCTGGGAGAACTCCTACGGCTCGGGGAAGGGGGAGGACGCGATCACCAGCGGCATCGAGGGTCCCTGGACGGAGTCGCCCACCCAGTGGGACATGGGCTATCTGGACAACCTGCTGAACTACGAGTGGGAGCCCGAGAAGGGGCCCGGCGGCGCCTGGCAGTGGACGCCGGTCGACGACGACCTCGAGGACACCGTCCCGGCCGCCCACGACGACGACGAGCAGGTCACGCCGATGATGCTGACGACGGACATCGCGCTGAAGGAGGACCCCGACTACCGCGAGATCGTCGAGCGGTTCCAGGAGAATCCCATGGAGTTCGGGATGGCGTTCTCGAAGGCCTGGTACAAGCTGACCCACCGGGACATGGGACCGCCCTCGCGGTTCCTCGGCCCGGAGGTCCCCGAGGAGGAGATGCTCTGGCAGGACCCGCTGCCGGAGGCCGACCACGAGACGATCGACGAGAGCCAGGCCGCCGAACTGAAGTCGCGGATCCTGGACTCGCCGCTGACGGTGCCCGAACTGGTGAAGACGGCGTGGGCGTCGGCCTCGAC
>CAZMWG010000016.1:18465-30325 GCA_964569925.1 uncultured Halobacteriales archaeon
CGACAGCGACAAGCGCGGCGGCGCCAACGGCGCCCGGATCCGGCTGGAGCCCCAGCGTAGCTGGGACGTCAACGAGCCGGCCGAACTGGAGACCGTCCTGGAGACCTTCGAGGAGATCCAGGCGGAGTTCAACGGCGGTCGCGACGACGACGTGGCGGTGTCGCTGGCGGACCTGATCGTGCTGGGCGGCAACGCCGCCGTCGAGCGGGCGGCCGAGCGGGCCGGCCACGACGTCGAGGTGCCGTTCGAGCCCGGCCGGGTCGACGCCTCGGCCGAACAGACCGACGAGGACTCCTTCGAGGCCCTGGAGCCGGCGGCCGACGGCTTCCGCAACTACCTGGGCGACGGCCTCGACCGGGAGGCCGAGGAGCTGCTCGTCGACCACGCCGACCTGCTGGACCTGACGCCCGACGAGATGACGGCCCTGGTCGGCGGGATGCGCGCGCTGGGCGCCACCTACCGAAACACGGACCGCGGCGTGTTCACCGACGAGCCCGGCGCGCTGACCAACGACTTCTTCGCCAACCTGCTCAGCATGGACGTCGACTGGGAGCCGGTCTCCGAGTCCCGCGACCTGTTCGAGGGGCGTGACCGCGGGAACGGCGACGTGCTGTGGGAGGCGACCCGCTTCGACCTGATCTTCGGCTCTCACTCCCGGCTGCGCGCCATCGCCGAGGTGTACGCCGCCGACGACGGAGAGGAAGAGCTCGTCGAGGACTTCGTCGACGCCTGGACGAAGGTCATGCGGGCCGACCGGTTCGACCTCGAGTAGACCGGCGAACGTTCCCCCGCGGTGTGGGAACTTCGGTGGGAGCGTCACCTCACTGACTTTCTCTCGGTCACGATAGGTGGGCTTCATCGGGTCGGAACCACCCCGGGAGGACATAGCGTTTGTATACATCCTGTACGAGGTGGTGATCGTGGGGACGATCTCGACACGCGTGCCCGACGAGTTGGAGGTCGAACTGGAGGCGTACCTCGAGGCGGAGAAACTCGACCGGAGCACGGCCGTTCGAGGACTCCTCTCCGAGGGACTCGAGGAGTGGCGTCGCGAACGTGCGCTCGATCGACTCGCGACGGGCACCGTCACGTTCAGCGAGGCGGCCGAGACGGCAGGGATCTCCGTCCGGGACTTCGCACGCCTCGCCGAGGAGCGTGACGTCACCTGGGTGGCGGACGATCACCTCGACGCGGATCTCGAGACGCTGTCAGCTGCCCACGAGTAAACTCGTGGGCTTCCGCGCTGTTACCGCTATAGAGCCGCCACGCCGGGGAGACAAACCCCCGACCACGACGCACTCGGACGTCGACGGCGGCACGATCAGAGACCGTCCCTCTCGCGTCGACCCCGTCCGAGCGCCCGGGGTCGCCACCCCGGACCGATGGACACGTTCTTCTCGTTCTGTGCCCGTGAGCCATTGTGCAACGGACATCGTCGCAGTCGGGCCGGCTCCGGCTGGTCGCGGTCTGTTTCGGGCTGGCCGTCGCCGGACTGCTCACCGGTCTCGTGGTCCTGCTGGTCCTCGCGTTCGCCCTGACCGGGCTGCTGGAGGTCACCGTCCCGCCGCTCGGGCAGTTGGCGCTGAGCCTGGTCGCGATCCAGGGCGTCGGGTTCCCCCTCGTGGCGGTGCTGTACTTCAGGTACGCCGGTCGGTCGCTGCGCGCGTTCGTCCCGGTGGCGATCCCGTCGCTGCGCCACCTCGGCATCGCGCTGGGCGGGTGGCTGCTGGCGCTGGTGGCGACGCCGCTGGTGACGGCCGCCGCCGTCTCGCTGACGGGCCAACAGCCCGCGAACAACGCCGCCGGACAGACCGCCCAGCAGAACCCCGAGATCATCCCCTTCCTGATCCCGCTGGTCTTCCTGCTCAACGCGCCCGGCGAGGAACTCCTGTTCCGCGGTGTGATCCAGGGGCTGCTCGCGGAGCGGTTCGGCCCGTGGGCGGCGGTGGTGCTCGCGACGTCGGCGTTCGCTCCCCTCCACATCACCGCGCTGATCGGGAGTCCCAGCGCCGCCGCGATCACCATCGCCGTCCTCTCGGTGCCCAGCCTCGTGTTCGGGGCCGTCTACGTGCTGACCGACAACCTCGTCGTGCCGTCGCTCGTCCACGCGCTGTTCAACTCCACGATCTTCACCGTGATCTGGGTCTCCTCGCTCGGCTAGCCGGGGTCGAAGCTCCCGCCGCCACCCGTCGCCCGTCGCTCCGGCGAGCCGGTCAGTCCGCCGACGCGCTCGTCGGCTCCCCGTCGGCGGCTCGCTCCTCGCCGTCGTCGCCGGCACTCGGTCGCGGGCGGAACACCCGCCGGAGCACCCCTGGCCGGAGCAGGCTGGTCGCCGGCCGCTCCAGCCGGAACACCCGGAAGAAGGCCTCGGTGAGACGGCCGTCGTCCTGCGCACGCCGGAGCAGACGGGCCACGTACCGGTTGAACAGGTCGGTGCCGGCCGGCTTCGGGCCGGTCGTCGCCTCGAAGGCGAAGTCGTTGCCCACCGCGATCCGCCACACCTCGTCGATCACCCCGCCCGCCGCGTCGAACGTCCGCGGGCCCACGCCCTCGATCCCGCCCGACAGCGCGGCGTGCAGCGCCAGCGCGTCCATCGCCGCCACCGACATCCCCTGGCCGTAGATCGGGTTGAAGCTCGCGACCGCGTCGCCGGTGACGGCCAGCCCGTCCGGGAACCGATCGAGGTCCTCGTAGCGCCGCCGGAGGCTCTCGGGGAACGGGTACCGCCGCGGCTCCGAGCGCCACTCCCGCGTCCGGACCTGGCGTGCGATCCCGTCGACCGGGAGCGACTCGGTCCACCGGACGAACGTCTCCCGGTCGGCCGGCGCGCGCTCGCCGTGGACCCCCTGGAGGATCACCTCCCACCGGCCGTCCTCGACCGGGAGCATCCCGGCGCCCCGCGGGCGGTCGACCTCCGGCGCGATCAGGACGCCGTGGCGCTCGTCGGGCGGGCGCTCGATCCGGACCGTGCTGTAGGTGACGTCGACCTCGACCCTGTCGACCGGGGGCGTGGGGTAGCCCCGGTCGGCGAGCCACGCCGGCGTCCGACTGGTCCGCCCGGTCGCGTCCACGACCAGGTCGGCCTCCACCGCCGCGGGGTCGCCGGTGTCGTCGCGGAACGCCACGCCGGTCACCCGCCCGGCGTCCGCGTCGTACTCGTAGTCCAGCAGGTGACAGCCACCCCGGAGCCGGATCTCGGGGATCGCTCGGACCTGCTCGCGGACCACGTGCTCGAAAAGCGGTCGGCTGGCGTAGAACTGCCGGAACTCGGGGTCGGGGTCCGCGACCACGCCCCCGTGGTCGTACCAGTCGATCGCCGTTCCGGTGTCCAGCCACAGGCCGCCGGCCGACCGGACGGCGTCGCTGAACCCCGGGAAGAGGCCCTCGAGGGCCCGTCGGCCCGCCTCCAGCAGGGCGTGGGGCTGGCCCGTCTGGGGTGCGCCGTCACGGATCGTCGGCTCCGTCGGGAACTCGTCGCGCTCCAGCACGACCACCCGCTCGAACCAGTCGGCCAGGGCGCCGGCGGCACAGAGGCCGGCCACGCTCCCCCCGACCACCACCGCGCGGTCGCCGATCACCGACGCCCGGTCCGCGTCGTACGCCGGGACGTTGCCGATGGTCATCCGTCGTCTGCCAGATTTTGGGGAACCGCGCCACAAAGACGTTGGGACGAGCGGATCCGGTCCGCCCCGGTCCGGAGGGCGGTCGGACTCTCGGTGTGAGACCGCCGTCGGAGGGGGCCGGGAGCGCGGCGATCGACAGCGCCCGTCGGCGCCCCGGCGGCGTTGCTGGCGGCGGAACACCGCCTGGAGACTTTTTTGTGTCACCGCCGTGGCGCCGACGTGGAGTTCACGGTGCGGGAGACGACGGTCGGGCTGACCCCGCTGGCGTTGCTGGTCCTCGTCGTCGGAATCGGCGTGGCCGGCTACGGCGGCTACGACTACGTCCGACAGAGCGGGGCGGTCGACGGCGCCGTCGCCGTCGAGACGGCCGTCGTCGACGCGACGGTCGAGGAGTCCGTCGGTCGGAGCCTCTCCTACCGCGTCACCGTCGAACACACCTACGAGTACCGGGGGACGGAGTACACGAGCGAACGGGTGTTCCCCGGGGCGACCAGCCCACAGTACTTCGTCCGGAGCGACGCGGAGGGCGTGATCGAGCCGTACGAGCCCGGCACCGCCACGACCGCCTACGTCCCGCCCGGCGCCCCGGGGCGGGCGTTCCTCGAACGGCGGACGACCGGTGCGCCGTTCAAGTTCGTCGCCTTCGGCGGTGCCCTGGCGCTCCTGACGGCGCTCCGTGCGGTCGGCTCGCGCGACCCCGTCGGGAACGCGGAGCCACGCCCGGAGGCCGAGGGCGGGCCCGCACCCTACGAGACGCTGTTCGGGGTCGACCGCGAGACGGTCCACCGGCTGAGCAAGCGTCTGCTGGTCGTCGCGCCGGCCGTCCTGCTGGGCTCGCTGGCGATCACCGCCGTCCTGGCGCTGTCGGCGGACGGCTCGTCGGTGACGGTCGACCTGACGGACCCGATCGGGCTCGGGTTGCTGGCGACCCTCCTCGCCGCTCTCGGCCTGACGGCCGGACTCGTGCTGTACGTGATCTGGTCGTTCACCGAGTGTAGACGGCTCCGCCGGCGGATCCCGGAGCCCCGACCCCCGAGCCCGTTCCGTCACCCGCCGACGCTGGTGAGCGTCCTCGCCGACGGAGCGGACCTGAACGAGTACGGCCGGCGGGTGCGGATGACCACCTTCGCGCTCGCGTTCGTCGCCTTCTTCGTCGGGACCGTCGCCTTCGTCCTCGTCACGGGGTCGTAGCCGGTCGACGGACGGGTCGCGAGTGCTCCCCGCCGAACGCCCGCCACCGTCGACGGAGGACCCGACCGGGACCGTCCGGGCCCGCCGGGACTCGTTCGCGGGAGTTTTGTCTCGGGAGCGGATCGGATACGGCGAATGCAGGAGAGACGGTCGGAGCGCGGGATCGCCAGGCTGGCCCGGTTCACGGCGCTCGGGAGCGGCCTCTTCCTCCTCTTTCTGGCGCTCGCGGCCGCGATCAACGGGCTGGCCGGTCTGCCCAGCGCCGTGCTGTTCGCGCTCGCCGGCCTGCTCGCCGTCCCCGGGACCCGCGGTCGGTTCCTGGCCGCGGTGACGCGCGCCACCGGGGTCGACACGGACGCCGTCGGTCGCTGGACCCTGGCCGGTCTCGTGGTCCTCGGGTTCCTCGCCGGCGTCCTCCTGCTGCCGGACGAACCCGACGACACGGACGCCGGCGACGCCGGGGTCTCGACCGGGACCCCGACGCCCTCGTCAGCGACCGGGACGCCGACGGCCGCTACGAAGGTGGCCGTGCCGGTCACGGACGCCGGGACGGGCGCCGCGTTCGAGTCTACAGGGGCGGGCGTGGGCTGAGAGCCCCCGTCAGGCGGTCGCCGCGCCACGCGAGGTGAGAGTCCGCGTCGGCGTGGGATCGACGTCCGCGGTCGAGTGTCGCGGACCGGTATCTGACCGTCGTTCTGGCCGTCCACTTCGACTCGATCCGGTATCTATCGTCCTCTCTCGTCATGTCTTCTTGATCGACCCGAATGTATATCTACAGAGTCCGAATCTGATTTCATTTTCGGCCTTTTGAATGTTCTTTGCCCGAGAACGGCGTTCGAAATCGGCCATCGACCGCCGGCGGTCGACGCTCGGCGTCGGTGGATGGGTCTGGATCTCCCGTCACGCCGGGACAGGCGGGTCGTCACAGCGGTAACAGCGCGGCAGCCCACGAGTTTACTCGTGGGCAGCTGACACCCTCCGTCGGCGCCGTCGACGACCCACGACGGAGATGATCGTCCGAGCCGGCCCGGCGAGTGGAGACGGCGGTCGCCCCCGCTCACGTCCCGTCGACGGTCAGTTCGGCCGGCGTCGCGTCGGTGATCGCGACGTCGTAGGGGCCGACCTCGTCGCCGCCGAGGAGCCGGTCGGCGTCGGCGGGCGCCGAGAGCGCCGGCGGTTCGGCACGGAAGTTGGCGATCCACGTGAGTCCGTCGCGGCGGGTCGCCCGAACCTGCGGGGGGAAGGGCCCGGAGGCGGCGACCCCGGCCCGGTCGAGGAGGTCGCCGACGAGTCCGCCGGCGAGAGCGTCGCCGGGCCAGGTGCCGACGTGGGTGACCCCACCCGTGCCGACCTCGTCGTGGACGACCGCGGGCCGGCCGTCGGCCCGCCCACCCTCGTACCGACCCGCCACCGTCGCGTCCGCCGGGGCGAGCCACTCGTTCCACACCCGACAGTCGAACCGGTCCCCGTCGAGGACGACGCGGCTCTCGAGCGCCGCCGGGACGCTCTCGTGTTCCTCGACCCGGGCGCCGACCAGTTCCCGGAGGGGACCGGGCTGTGGAGCGTCGTGGAGCCTGTTGTGACGATCCTTCACCCCCGAGCGCATCGTCAGCAGCAGTTCGCCGCCGTCGCCGGCGTAGCTCTCCAGGGCGTCGGCCAGGTCCGCCTCGGCGAGGGACAGCGTCGGCGCGACGACCGCGTCGTACCCTCCGAGGTCGGCGGTCGGCGGCACCACGTCGACGGTCATCGAGCGCTCGCGCAACGCACGGTAGTGGGTCTCGAGGTGGCGCCGGTAGTCGAAGTCGGGGCCGTTACGTCCAGCGCCCAGGCGTTGTCGTAGTCCTGGAGCAGCGCCACGTCGGCCTCGGGGGTGGCGAGGGTCGACCGGTCGACGGCGTCGGCCAGGTCCAGAGGTTCGTCCGCCGCCCGCGCCGCGTCCCTGTAGCCGGCGTCGGGCGAGCCGTCCCGCTCGGGGAGGCCGCTGTGGTACTGCTCCTGGCCCATCAGACAGCGCCGCCAGCGGAAGTACGAGACCACGTCCACGCCGTGTCCGACGGCGTAGTGCGCCCACAGTCGCATCGCCCCCTCGGCCGGCTGCGGGGAGTAGGGCGGCCGGTTGATCTCGCCGGGCTGCTGTTCCATCACCCACGGCGGTTCGCCCGTCGCGCTCCGGTAGAGGTCGTGGTCGAGGCCGATCTGGTCCGGGTCGCCCGCACGGAGTTGGTCGGGCGGGCCGGGGCGACGAACGCTTATCGACCGTGGGATCGTAGTCGTGGACATGATCGACCGAGTTCTCGTGGCCATGGACGGCTCGGAGGTGGCCGAGAAGGCCCTGGAGTACGCGCTGTCGGCCCACCCGGACGCGGAGATCACGGTGTTGACCGTGGTCGGGGAGCCCTCGGCGATGTTCGGGCGGGCGACGGCGATCGCTCTCTCGGACGACCCACAGCGATCGATCGCCGAACACGCCGAGCCGGTCGTCGACCGGGCACGGGAGATCGCCTCCGAGCACGGCGTCGAGATCGACACGGACGTCGGGACCGGACACCCGGCCCGGACGATCGTCGGCCGGGCCGAGGGGTTCGACACGGTCGTGATCGGCAGCCACGGCGGGTCGCTCGCCGACCGGGTGTTCGTCGGCAACGTCACCGAGAAGGTGGTCCGCCGGTCGCCGGTGCCGGTGACGGTCGTCAGGTAGGGCGATCCCGGGACGGTCGGGCCCACCGCGACCGGACGCTGGCGGCGACCTCCTGCCCCCGTTCACCACTCCCCGATCACAGGATCAACAGGAACACCGGGTAGGAGGTGCCGACCGCCAGCGCCGGCGTCAACACCCACAGCGTGACGATGCGCTTTGCGGCCCGCGGGTCGAAGAGGCTGCGCTCGTCCAGGTCGGCGGGACCCTCCTCGCCGATGTCGGGCACGTCGGGCACGTCCTCGGGTTCCTCCATGGGGTCTTCCTCCCGGGAGATGTCGCCGACCGTCGGGCTCGCGGGGGCCTCCTCGACGCGGGAGGTGACCAGCGCGCCCGTCGAGACCTCCAGGTCGGGCGGGTCGGGCGCCGGCGCCGCCAGTTCCGTCAGCGTCGCCGCCCGACTGGCCCGGCCCCACCCGAGCCCGATGATCGTCGAGGTGGTGCTCACCGCCAGGCTGGCGGGGATGCCCAGCGCGGAGAGCGCCGTGATCACCGTCCCCCCGACCACGGAGACGATCAGCGACGCGAGGATCGGGAGCTCCGTGATGTCGTCGCCGACCGTCTCCAGGGTGCGGCGGGCGATGGTGAAACTGCCCAGGCCGAACGCGGCCACCGCGAGCACCACCCCCTGGTCGACGGTGAGCGCGCCGCCCGCGCCGACCAGCGGCGCCACGGCGTTGGCGGCGTTCGAGGCGCCCGCCGAGAACGCCATGTAACAGGCAATGACGACCACCGACACCGAGCCGACGACGTCCCGCGGCGACGCGTTCGGGTTGAATCGCGGGCGCGGGACCGACCCGGAGCGGTCGAACTGGACGAGGTGGAGGTCGAAGGTGGTGAACGCGGCGTACCGGTCCAGGTACGGGTAGAGGTAGCGTCCGACCACGACGCCGACGGCCAGGCTCGCCAGCGGCGCGACGATCCACGCCGAGACAATGGTGAACATGAGCGCCTCGTTGAGCGTCCCGGAGGCGAGACCGAGGCCGACGATGGCGCCGACGGCCGTCATCGAGGTGGAGGCCGGCACGCCGTAGAGGTTCGACACCAGCAGCGAGGCGCCGGTGAAAAAGAGCACGACGACGCCGGCGACGGGGGTGAACTGCGCCGCCGGGACGATGTTGCTGCTCATCGTCGCGATGACGTTCCGGCCGACCGTCCAGGCGCCCAGGAACGCGAACCCGACGAACAGCACCCCTGCGGTCGTCTTCCGGACGAGGCGGGCGCCGACGGCCGGCCCGAACGCCACGCCGGTCGACGACCCGCCGATGTTGAACCCGACGAACACGGCGACGGCGATACCGGCCACGGCGAGCACCGAGAGCGTCGTCATCTTCCCGACTGCAGAGACCGGCCTCGGACGGATAAACGCCCCCCATCCGCCGTCGGACCCCGGGGCGGCGGTCCGCCCCGGGAGCGGGAGGTTTACCCGGGTCGCGTTCCCGGAGGTGGCCATGGACACCACGCCGCTCGGTCGGACCGGCGACGCCGTCAGCGAGATCTGTCTGGGCCCGATGTACTTCGGGAGCCGGGTCGACCGCGAGACGTCGTTCGCGCTGCTGGATCGCTACTACGAGGCGGGCGGACGGTTCCTGGACACGGCCAACATCTACGCGACCTGGGTGGAGGGCCACGAGGAACCCGCGAGCGAGCCACTGCTGGGCGAGTGGCTCGAGGAGCGGGGCGTCCGCGACGAGATGACGATCGCCACGAAACTGGGCTTCGGCTACCTGGACGTGCCGACGAGCCTCGATCCCGACCTGATCGAGCGGGAGATCGGCCGGAGTCTCGACCGACTCGGGATCGACACGATCGACCTGCTGTACGCCCACGTCGACGACCCCGACACGCCCCAGGAGGCGGTGATGGAGGCGTTCGGCGCGGCCGTCGACGCGGGCCGGGTGAGACATCTCGGCGCGAGCAACTTCCCGGCCTGGCGGATCGCCCGCGCCAACCGGATCGCCGCCGAGCGCGGTCTCCCGCGGTTCGAGTGTGTCCAGCCCCGCTTCTCGTACCTGATCCCGGACCGTGACGCCGGCTTCGACGCCCAGTTGCGGGCCACCGACGAACTGATCGACTACTGCGACCGGCACGACCTGACCGTGTCGCCGTACTCGCCCACGCTCCAGGGATCCTACGGCCGGTCGGACCGGTCGATCCCGGAGGGGTACGTCCGGTCGGAGAACCGTATCAAGGCCCGGATCGTCGAGGAGATCGCCGACCGACGGGGCGTGAACGGCAACACCGTCGTCCTGGCGTGGATGCTCGGCCGCGACCAGCCGACGATCCCCGTGATCGGCGTCAGCACGGCCGAGCAACTGGACCAGAACCTCGCGGCCGCCGACCTCTCGCTGTCCGACGCGGAGCGTCGACGGCTGGACGGTGTCGAGTCCTACGGCTTCGAGCGCTGGGACATGCGCTGACGGTTCACCTCCTCCGGCCGTGGCGGCGTCCGCGGGACGTCGACAAGCTATTGATTCGACTATATTTCAGTTTCGCCGACCAAAGGGTCTGAGACACATCTGCGTGCCATCGGAGGGAAACTAATATACCACGTGTGACTAATCCCTGATTCGGATAGATTCCGATGGTCCAGCTCGTTCACCCGGTGCAACTGGCGTACGTCGGCCTGTTCACCCTCGCGGCCGCCGTCTGTTTCGGGGTGGTCGGGCGGGCCCGCGCCCGGATCGAACACCGCGACACCGAGTGGGGGCTGGTGGCGCTGCTGGCGACCAACGGCCTCTGGGCGGGCTGTCACGTCGCGCAGTTGCTCGTCCCCACGCCGACGGCGAAGGTCGCGGTGTACGTGTTGGGGCTGGCGTCGGGGCTGGCCACCGTGGGAGCGTGGCTCTACTTCTGTTCGGCCTACGCCGGCGAGTCCTACCACCGCAACCCGTGGCTCCGGTGGACCGCCGTCGGCTTCTACCTGGCCGTCCTCGCGGTGAAGGTCACCAGCCCGATCCACGGCCTGTACTTCTCGACCGAGACGGCGACCGAGCCGTTCGTCCGGCTGGTGATCCACCTGGGAGTGGCCCACTGGATCGTCACCGGGATCGCCTACGCCCTGTCGGCGGTGGGCTTCTACGTCCTGTTCGACCGCTTCAGCGACTCCCCGCACGCGACGACCCGCCTGCGACTCCTGGTCGCGCTGGCCGGTCTGCCGGTGGCGCTGGACCTGTTCGGCTACCTCGCTCCCGGGGTCCTGCTCACGATGAACTACGAGCCGATCGGGGTCGCCGCGTTCGCGGTCGGCGTGCTGTACGTCGCCGACGGGAGTTTCGTCGCGGTGCGACGGTTCGGCCGCGAGCAGGTGTTCGACGAGGTCGGCGAGGGGATCCTCATCCTCGACGCCGACGGCGTGGTCCGGGACGCCAACGCGGCGGCCAGGCGGCTGTTCCCGGCTCTGGAGGGGGGGATCGGGGCGCCGTTCGAGGCGGTGGTTCCGGCGCTGGCGGAAGGCCCCCCCGAAGACCGGCTCGCGGTCGTGGAACTGGACCGGGAGGACGGGACGCGGTACGTCTTGGTCTCCTCGCGCACGGTCACCCCGGGGGAGACGCCGCTGGTCCGGACGGTCACCCTCACGGACGTGACGCGGATCGAACGCCAGCGCCGCGAGATCGACCGCCGGCGCGAGCAGATGGACGACGTGGCGGCGGCGATCACCCACGAACTGCGCAACGCTCTGACCGTCGTGGAGGGCCGCCTGGAGTTCGTCGAGCGGGAACTGGGGTCCGGTACCGACCCGTCGGTCCGCGAGAGTCTGGCCACGGCCGACGAGACCGCCCGCGAGATGACGCGGATCGTCTCCGACCTGGCCATGCTGGCGCGGTACGGCGGCGGCGTCGACGAGACCGTCCGCGTGAACCTCGAGGCGGTCGTCTCCAGCGCCCGGGCGTCGTCCGACGGCGGGAACGAGTGGGGCCGGAAGCCGACCGGCACGGAAACCGACGGCGAGCGGACGGACGCGACCGTCGGTGACCTCGGCGCCGTCACGGCAGATCCGGCGCGCGCGGAGCTACTCTTCGGGTACCTCTTCAGGTTCCTCCGGGCCGTCGCTGCCGACGACGTCACCGTCCGGCGTGACGGCGACCGTCTGCTCGTCGAGGCGACGACCCCGGCACTGGCCGACGCGGACCCCGAGCGACTGTTCGAGTACGGCGTGGCGGTCCCGGACGCCGACAGCGGAATGTTCCTGCCGCTGGTCCGGACGCTCGCCGAGGCCCACGGCTGGACCGTGACCGCCGAGACCGACGGCTCCGAGTTTCGGGTCGTCGTCGCGTGGTGAGCGCGCCGTCGTCCGTCCCGAGCGGTTCGGCTATACCGCTCGGCTGAGCCGCTGAGCTGAGCTGCTGAG
>CAZMWG010000017.1:0-13014 GCA_964569925.1 uncultured Halobacteriales archaeon
GCGAAGTTCCTCCTGGAGGTCGAGGGCGTCGAACTCTCGGTCGAGGAGGAACTCGAGACGGAGGATCGTATCTCCGAGGTGATGCGCGACGTTCGCGAGCACTCGACGGCGCTGCGCCACGACGAGTGTCCCCACTGCGGTCACGACCTGGGCGGCGCCGACACCGACGGTGGCGCCGAGAGCGAGGCCGAGGCGGACTGATCGGGCCGGGGCGGGCTCGAGTCCCTTTCTCCCGAACGTCGCCCGCCGCGATCAGATCGACCGCACGTTCTCGCCCCGGTGGCCGTGGAACCGCTCGCCGGGGTCCCGCTCGTACACCACGCTCCCGCGGACCACCGTCGTCGTCGGGAAGACGGCGTCGAACCCCTCGAACGGCGTCCAGCCACACTTCGAGTGCAGCGTCTCGGCGTCGACCGTCCGGACGTCGTCGGAATCGAACAGCACGAGGTCCGCGTACGCGCCGGCCTCCACGCGACCCCGGTCGGGCAGTCCGAAGATCTCTGCGGGGTTGGTGGCCGTCAGGTCCCGCACCCGCTCGTAGTCGAGGGCGGTCCCGTCGTCGCCGGCCAGCGCGAGCAACAGGGGCAACGCCGTCTCCACGCCGGGGACGCCGCTGGGCGCCTCGTCTATCGGCGCCGTCTTCTCCTCGACGGCGTGGGGCGCGTGGTCCGTGGCGACGACGTCGACCGTCCCGTCGACGACCCGCTCGAACAGCGCCGCGCGACGTTCCTCCTCGCGCAGCGGCGGGTTCATCCGGCCGAACGTGCCCAGGTCCTCCAGGTCCGCCCGCGAGAGCAGCACGTGGTGTGGCGTCACCTCGCAGGTCAGCCCCGCCTCGGCGGCGACGTCGACCGCCTCCGGCGTCGAGGTGTGGGCGACGTGGACAGCGGCCGTGTCCCCGTTCGCGCTCCCGCTTTCGTCGTCCCCGCTCTCGTCGTCCCCGTCCGCCGGGTTTTCGTCCGCCGAGTCCCCATCCATCGAGTTTCCGTCCGTCGGGACCTCACCCGACGAGTCCTCGCCCTCGCTCTCGGCGACGGTCGCGGCGACCTCCGCGGCCCGCTCGACGGCGGCGATCTCGGCCGCGGCCGTCCGGTAGGCGCTCCAGGCGTCGGCGTCCGCGTCCCGCCCCGTTCCGTCGCCCGCCCCGGCCAGGGCGTCCTCGTCGAACAGGTCGGCGTCCTCGGCGTGGACGGTCACGGGCACGTCGCGCTCGGCCGCGGCGGCGACGGCGTCGGCGAACAGGTCGGCGTCGATCCCCATCTCGCCGGTGGAGTCCGCGAGAAAGACCTCGCCCAGCGCGACCAGCGGCCGGTCGAACAGCGAGTCGGGGTCCCAGTCGGGCGTGACCCCGCCGTTGATCCCGTAGTCCACGAGCGAGTCGGCCGCCAGGTCGGCCTTCCCGTCGAACCGCTCGCCGTCGACGGTCGGCGGGTCGGTGTTGGGCTGGTCGACGACCGCCGTGACGCCGCCGGCCGCCGCGGCCCGCGACCCGGTCGCCCAGGTCTCCTTGTGGGGGAAGCCGGGCTCCCGGAAGTGGACGTGGACGTCGATCATCCCCGGGAGCAGGCGCTGCCCGGCCGCGTCGATCGTCCGCTCGTCCGGCGGGACCGCGAGCCGTTCGTCGACGGCGTCGATCCGCTCGCCCTCGATCCGGACGTCCCGCTCCCGACCGTCCGCGAGGACGGCGTTCTCGATCAGCATACGACCCGTTCCGTCGGGCGACGGCGTAAGTGTCCCGTTCGGGCAGGCCGGTCAGTCGTCGCCGTACCGCTCGCGGTGGCGCTCGTGGGCCCGCCGGTAGGCCTCGTCGTCCCGCACGTCGTCGAGGTGGTCCCGGTAGACCAGCGCTATCTCCCGTTTCTCCTCGTCGTACCACTCCTGTGGCTCGCGCTCGGTCCCGTCCTCGTACTTCCGCCCGCCAGGGTACTTCGCGTAGCGCATCGCCCGCGTCCACCCCATCCGGAGGTACTTCCGGGCCAGGTCCATGCCGACGAAGTCGTCGGCCTCGCGGTAGTGGCGGTACCGCTCGTGGATCGCCGCGGCGGCCTCGCGGGCCGGGTCGGGGTCCGACACCGTCCAGAGCGGCAACAGCTCGGACTTGTACGGCTCGATCTTGAACACGCCCCGCTCGTCGTCCGTCGCACGGTACCGCTCGGGGTGCTCCCGGAAGTCCAGGTCGTACTCGGGCCCGTCCTCGACCTCCTCGATCTCCCCCCGGACCGGATCGCTCATTCCGACGCCGACGCCGCCTCGGACGCGAACTCGAAGCCGCCGCGCCCGACGACCTCGCCGAACAGGAACTCGGCATGGTCAAGCGCGTACTCGCGGTGGGCCTCCTCGATGGCGCCGATCGCGTCCTCGACGAGCACGGGTCGGAAGTCCCGCAGACCGGCGCTGCCGGCGGTGTGCAGCACACAGACGTTGGCCAGCGTCCCACAGAGCAACAGGTCGTCGATCCCGTGTGCGTCGAGCCACCCCTCCAGCTGGGTCCCGTGGAAGGCGTCGTAGGTGTGTTTCTCCACCACCAGGTCGGCGTCGTCGGGGTCCAGTTCCGCGACCGGATCGGCCTCCCAGGAGCCCTCCAGGACGTGCTCGCCCCAGCGCTCGAACTCGTCGTAGTAGTGGGCGTCGTCGAACTGCTCGGGCGGGTGGACGTCCCGGGTGAAGACCACCGTGGCGCCGGCTTCGCGGGCCCGCTCGACCAGGTCGGCACAGGGGTCGACGGCGGCCTCGCTGCCGGGTGCGTGCAGCCCCCCGTCCGGGTGACAGAAGCCGTTCTGCATGTCGACGACCACGAGCGCGGTGTCGTCGGGATCGAACGTGATCGGCATGCGCGACCGTAGCGGGCGGGCGATCAAGGGCGTTGTGTCGGGGCCGACGACGGTGTTCGAAGAGGAGAGCGAGCGGATCAGCCACGAGGCGTGGAAAGCCCTCGCCGGGTTGCGGTCCCGCGGCTCGCTGCGCGCGCTTCGCGTACTCCCGTCGCCGGACTTGTACAACCCCACTCGCCCTCTCAGTCCGCCAGGGTTCGGCTGTGGAACCGTCCGAACCCTGGCGGACGAGAAGGCGAATCTCGGTTCGGGGTTCTGCGGCGGCGCTATCCGAGCGGAGGAGAGTTTCCGTGCCTCACTCTCTCGATCCGTGGCCGCGTATCCCGACACCGCCAGGGAGCGGCGGTTCCCGGCCGGCGCCGTCCGCGGACGCCGGCGCGTCTTTTTTACTCGCTCGTCCCCGAGCGGGAGGTAGATGCGCAGAGCCGTCCTGTTGACGCTGCTGATCCTCCTGGCGGGCTGTCAGGGCTTCGCCGGCGACACGGAGACGCCCAGCGAGACCCGCACGGCGCCCTCGGCCGAGACCACGGAGATGGCGTCGTCGATCGCCGACCCGGCGAGCGACCGACTGGGCTGGGAGAACGGCCGCTGGTACAACGAGACGATCGCCGTCACCGCCGACGACGGGCTCAACGACAGCGAGCGGGAGGCCGTGGTGGCGCGGGCGATGGCCCGCGTCGAGCGGGTCCGCCAACTGGAGTTCGAGGAGACGGTGCCGGTGCGGGTGATCAACCGCTCCGAGTACGCCGAGAACCGCAGCGGCCAGGAGTACTCGGCGGCCCTGGAGCGGTTCGACAACGAGAAGTTCGAGTCGCTGTTTCTGGTGGGCGAGGACGAGGGGTCGATCGACGAGCAGAACTCCAACCGCAACGCCACGGTGCTTGGCTACTACAGTCCGGGCCGGGACGCGATCGTGCTCGTCTCCAACGAGGAGCGACCCACCATCTCCGGCGAGGAGACGCTGGCCCACGAGCTAGTCCACGCCCTCCAGGACCAGCACTTCGACGTGCTGGGGGCCGACGCGAGCACCCGCGACGCGCTCCAGGGGCGCAACGGACTGATCGAGGGCGACGCCAGCTACACCGAGAACCGGTACACGAGCCGGTGTGGGGCGGCGTGGTCCTGTGTCGCCGGCCCGGAGAGCGCCGGCGGCGGGGGCGGCGGCGACGTCCACGCGGGGATCAACTTCTTCTTCTACTTCCCGTACAGCTCCGGCTTCGGCTTCGTCGAGGAACTGTACCAGCGCGGGGGCTGGGACGCCGTCGACGACGCCTACGACGACGTCCCCGACGGCGCCGCCGAGGTGGTCCGGGCGGCCGAGTACCCGGGTTGGACGCCCGCGGAGGTGCGGATCGAGGACCGGTCGGGCGAGGCCTGGTCGCGGATCAGCCCGCCCGACCGGCCCGACTACGGCGTCGTCGGCCAGTCGGGGATCGTCGCCGGACTCGCCTACACGCTGCTCGACGACTACAACGAGACCAGCGTGGTCGGCCCGGCGGCGCTCCTCAACGCCGACCCCGGCGGCGAGATCAACCGCACACAGCCGTACCGCTACACCGCCGACCCGGCCGCCGGCTGGGAGGGCGGCCGGTTCTACGCCTACGAGAACGGCGACCGGTCGGGCTACGTCTGGCGCACGGAGTGGACCGACGCCGACGAGGCCCGCGAGTTCGCCGAGGGCTGGGGCGCGGTGATCCGCCACTGGGGCGGCGAGCGGACCGGTCCGGAGGCCTGGCGGATCGACGAGGGACCGTTCGCCGACGCGTTCGAGATCCGGGTGGACGGCTCGACCGTGACGGTCGTCAACGGGCCCGACGCCGCGGCCGTCGACGCGATCCACGCCCGCCCCTGAGTCCGGAGGCGCCGACCGGCTCGTCGGCTCCCCGCGCTTTTTGCCCCGCCGGCGAGAACCGCCGGTCATGACCGACGATACGGACCCGGACGCGGCGACCGACGGGGACGAGGACCCCGACTCCGGGGACCGGGCCGGCGGCGTCGATCCCGACGGCTTCGACGTGCTCGACCCGGCGACGATCCGGGCCGGCGACGCGACCGACGCATACTTCGACCGCACCCTGGAGGCCCTGGAGAGCGCCGGCCGGAACCCCCACGTCGTGGCGGAGGTGACCGCGGACCAGTTCCCCACCGGCGAGTGGAACCTGCTCGCGGGCCTGAGAGACGCCGCACACCTTCTCGCGGGGCGGCCGGTCGACGTCGACGCGATCCCGGAGGGGCGGCTGTTCGACGGCGGTCCGGTCGCCCGGATCGAGGGGTCGTACCGCGAGTTCTGTCGGCTGGAGACCGCGCTGCTCGGCTTCCTCTCACACGCGACGGGGATCGCCACCGCCGCGCTCGCGGCCCGCCGCGCCGCGCCGGAGTCGACGGTGTTGAGCTTCGGCTCCCGACACGTCCACCCGTCGATCGCGCCGGTGGTCGAACGGTCGGCGCTCTTGGCGGGACTGGACGGCATCTCCAACGTCGCGGCCGGCGAACTGATCGGCCGCGAGGCCGGCGGGACGATGCCCCACGCGCTGATGATCTGTTTCGGCCGGGGGAACCAGGAGGCCGCCTGGCGGGCGTTCGACGACGGCGTCGGGCCCGAGGTCCCCCGGATCGCGCTGGTCGACACCTACTCCGACGAGGTCGACGAGGCGCTGCGGGCCGCGGAGACGATCGACCTCGACGCCGTCCGCCTGGACACGACCCGCTCCCGGCGGGGTGACTTCGAGCACATCGTCCGGGAGGTGCGCTGGACGCTCGACGCCCACGGCCACGAGGAGGTCGGGATCTTCGTCTCCGGCGGGCTGGGCCCCGCCGAACTGCGGGCGCTGGGGCCGTACGTGGAGGGGTTCGGCGTCGGGGGCTACGTCTCGAACGCCGATCCGCTGGACTTCGCGCTGGACATCGTCGCCGTGGACGGCGAGCCCGCGGCGAAGCGGGGGAAGCTCACCGGCGTCAAGCAGGTGTACCGCACGCCCGACGGCGGCCACCACGTCGGCCTGGCCGACCGCGAGGGGCCCGCGGACGGCGATCCGCTGCTTGCGCCGCTGGTGCGTGACGGCGAGGTCGTCCGGGAGTTCGACCTGGACGCGGCGGCCCGGCGGGCCCGCGAGGACGCCGCCGCCGTCGGCTTCGGGGCGGACGCGAAGCCTTAATCACGCCGACGGCGTAGCTCCGGTCGGCAGAGGGAGCCCGGCTCCCGTGTGACCCACGAGGAAAGTCCCCCCACCCGCCGGGCAGGCGACCGGACGCAAGTCCGGGGCGGGAGACCGCCGGCTCTGGAACAGAAACGAGACCCCTCCCCGCGACCGATGAGGCGCGCGAACCCGGGGCGACCGGCCCCGCCGGGAAGCGACGGGGAGTCGACCCGCCGAGGGACGACCGGGGAGAACGGATGGAACGGCGAACCCTCGCCGGTGCAAGTCCGCGCCGACAGGTAGCCCGGCGACGCGGGCGCGGACGCTCAGCCGAATGCCGGGCCGAACAGAAGGGGGCTTACTCCCCTCAGCCGCTATCGACCCCGAGCGGCCGCCACGTCTCCTCAGTAGGTCGGCAGACGCGCCGAGCGGTCGGACCCCTCGACGAACGGCAGGTCGGCGGCCTCGGCGGAGACCTCCTCGTCGTCGACCCGGACCGAGAGGTCCCCCTCGCTCCCGGCGTCGGCGTCGACGAACGCGAACGCGATCGGCTCCCCGCGGGTCGGGCTCTCGACCGCGCGGGTCACCGCGCCGGCGTCACGGTCGCCCGCGAGGACGGCCGCGCCGGACTCCGGGACGGCGCCGTCGACGGTCAGGCCGACGAGCCGGCGACTCGGCGCCGCGAGGTTCTCGATGCGGGCGACCACCTCCTGGCCGACGTAACACCCCTTCTCGAAGTCCAGGCCGTTCCGCACCCCGACCTCGTTGGGGATCCGGCCGGCGAGTTCCGTCTCGAACAGCGGCGTCCCGGCCTCCAGGGTGAGCGTCTCCCAGGTCCGGCGGCCGAAGGGCGCGGCGTTGAGGCCGTGGTTGACCAGCGAGTCGAAGACGCCGGCGGCGGCGTCGGCGCCACAGACGACGAGATACCCCTCCTCGCCGGCGAGCCCGTCCTCGCGGACGACCGTGACGCCGGCGTCGCCGACGGCCCCCCGGACGAACGAGAGGTGGTCGTCGGGTGCGCCCGTCGAGAGGACGCTGGCCACCTTCTCGGTGGCCTTCGGGCCGTGGACGCCGAAGACGGCGAACTCGTCGGTGGCGGCGCGGATCGAGACGTCCCGGAGGAACACGTTTTCCGACCAGGCCTCGGCCAGCGGCTCGGCCTCGGCCGGCGGGACGAACAGGAGGAGCCGCTCGCCGGCGTTGAGCGCGTACATGTCGGTCTCGATCTCACCCTGCGGGGAGAGCAGCAGGGCGTAACAGCCCCGGCCGTCGGTCGCGGGCACCCGGTTCGAGACGCTGTCGTCGACGAACTCCTGGCGGTCGGCGCCCTCGACGACGACGACGCCGTGACCGCACTCGCGGACTCCGACGACCTTGCGGACGGCGGTGTGGGTCCGCTCCGGGCGGCCGTAGGAGTCGACGACCCGGCGGCCGCCGTGGTCGCGGAACGTCGCCCCGTGGTCGGCGTGAACCCCCTCGATGACGGTCATCGCTCCACTCTCCGCCCCTCCGGGTGAAAAGGCTTTCAGCGCTCGGTCGCGGGCGTCGCGACGCTCGGCCCGGCGGTCAGCGGCCGGTCTCGCGGCGGTCCTGGGCGCGCTCGATCGCCCGGTCGACGGCCGCGGCGTCGGCCGTACACAGCGGCCCCGGGGTCGTCCGGGTCAGGGCCGCCGTCGCGACGCCCCGGGCGAGCGCGTCGTCGGTCCCCTCGCCGCCGGCGATCCCCGCGAGGAACCCCCCCACGAGGGCGGCGTGGCCGCCGGTCGGGTCGACGACCGTCGTCTCCGGGGCCGGCTGTTCGTGGACCACGCTGTCGTGCCAGGCGACCGCGCCGCGGTCCCCGCGGGCCAGCACCACCCGTTCGAGCGAGCGCTCGGCGGCGATCGAGTGGACCAGTTCGCGGGGCTGGCCCTCGCGGTCGAACACGGCCTTCGCGCCGGCCTCCGTCACGATCAGGACGTCCGCGGCGGCCACGGCGTCGGCCAGTTCCCGGCGGGCCGCCTCGGGGGAGCGAAGCGCCGGCCGGAAGTCCAGCGCCAGCACGGTCGTCCCGTCGGCGGCCCGGAGCACGGCCTCGACGGTCCGCCGGGCGTCCGCCGACAGTCCGGCCGTCGCGCCGCCGACCAGCGCCACGTCGGCGGTCTGGACCGGCTCCAGGGGGAGCTCCGAGGGCTCGACCGTCCCCGCGGCCGTCCCGCTCCGGTCGCCCAGCAGCGTCTCCTCCCTGGGCGTTCGGCCGGGCTCGTGGACCGTGAGCCCGTGGCGGGTGCCGTCGGTCCAGACGACGTCGGTCGCCAGGCCGTGTTCGCGCAACTGTGCGACCGTCCGCCGGCCCAGCGGCGAGTCGGGGAGCTTCGACAGCCACAGCGCGTCGACCCCCTGCCGGGCGGCCGCGACGGCCGCCGCGCTCTCCGTACCGTCGACCCGCAGCCGCAGGTCCCGCGCCGTCTCCAGGGGGGTCTCGTCGGCCGGCGACAGCCGCAGCGAGGTCTCCCCGAACGCGACCAACTGTGTCATGAGTTCTCGTCTCGTGTCCGATAGCTTAGTTCACACGCTCCCCGGGGGGGTTCACCCCCCGTGGCCGGGGTAGTCACGCTCGAAGCGGTCCTCGATCTCGTCGGCGTCGATCTCGACGATCGTCGGCCGTCCGTGCGGGCAGGCGTAGGGGTTCTCGCAGTCGTCCAGCCGGTCGAGCAGGTCCCGGATCGACCCCTCCGTCAGCGAGGTGTTGCCCGTTATCGAGGGGTGACAGGCCAGGTCGGCGAGCAGTCCGTCGGCCGCCGCCTCCACCGTCGCCGCCGGGTCGCCGCCGCCGACGAACGCGCCCAGGACCTCCCACAACAGCTCCGGCGACGCCGGCTCGGCGACCAGCGACGGCACCGTCCGCACCCGGACGCGGCGGGTATCGTCGCCGCCGCCGTCCGCCTCGGGACCCCCCTCGACGAGGTCCGCCCGAAACCCCAGGCGGGCCAGCGCCTCGCGGCGACGGTCGAAGGCCGCGGCCTCGCCGGCGGTCAGGGGCAGTTCCACCGGCTCGGCCAGCGCCTGCGTGGTCACGTCCTCGGCGAACGACTCGCGCAACCGCTCGTAGTTGATCCGCTCGTCGGCGGCGTGCTGGTCGATCAGGACCAGCCCGCCCTCGCTCTCGGCGACCACGTACGTCTCCCCGTACTGGCCCAGCAGGTCAAGCGCCGGCAGCGAGTCGAACGACGTCTCGGGCGCTCCGCCACCCAGCCGGGACTGCTCGCCGTCGCCGGTCGTCCCCCGGCCGTGGTCGTGGTCGTGGTCGTGCACCTGTGATTCCCCGCTTGTCCCGCTCGCGGCCGTCCCGTCCGTGCCGGCCCCCGCCCGTTCCGCGGCGTCAGCGCCGGTTCGCGACGACGAACCCCCCACACCCGATCGGTCGGCCTCGGACCGATCGCTCCCGGGTCGATCGGTTCCGAGTCGATTACCCCCGGATCGATCACTCCCGGGTCGATCGGCTCGGGACCGGGACGCCGCCGATTCCGAGGGGTGGTCCCGAGGGGAATCCGATCCGTCGTCCGGTCGGGCGGCTCGGCCGTCGGTGCCGTCGTCGGGGCCCGAGCGGGCGTCGGTCGCCGTCGTCCCCGCCGAGGAGTCCCGAACGGCGTCGCCGGCGTTCGATCGGGCGTCGTCCGCCCCCGCCGCGGTCCCCGGATCGCCGGCGTCCGCGTCGGCGCTCGCCGCGTCGCCGCCGGAGCCGGGGTCGATCTCGGTCTGTTCGGGCGCCGACCGTCCGCGGGGCGCCGACGAGCGGACGAGACCCGCCTCCAGCAGCGCGTCCTCGACCGCCGACCGGACCTGCTCGCGGAGACCGTCCTCGTCGACGAACCGCACCTCGCGCTTGCGCGGGTGGACGTTGACGTCGACGTCTCCGGCCGGCACCGAGAGGAAGACCGCCGCGAACGGGTAGCGGTCCGGGGCGAGTTGGTCGCCGTAGGCCTCGACGACGGCCTCGCGGACGGCCGACGAGCGGACCGACCGGCCGTTGACGAACGTCGAGCAGTACTCCCGGCCGGCGCGGTTGGTCTCGGGGTGTGAGACCAGGCCCGCGACCCCGTCCAGCGGGCCGTCCGGGAGGTCGCCGGCCGGCGGGTCGTCGAGCCCGACCGTCGGGGCCGTGCCGGCGCCGACCGGGAGCATCGCGCCGGCGACCTCGCGGCCGTAGACGCTCAGCACGGTCTCCCTGAGCCCGCCCTGTCCGGTCGTGGCGAACGTCTCCCGGTCGCCGTGGGTCAGCGACACCGCCGTCGCCGGGTTGGCCAGCGCGTAGTTCGTGACGACCGTGTTGACGTGGGCGAACTCCGTCGCCGGTTCGGCGAGGTACTTCCGGCGGGCCGGCACGTTGTGGAACAGGTCCGCGACCTCGACGGTGGTCCCCGGCGGCCGGCCGGCCGACGAGACGTCCACGACGTCGCCGCCCTCGACGCGCAGTTCGGTGCCCTCGCCCCCGTCGCGGGGACGGGTGCGGATCGTCAGTCGGGAGACGGCGCCGATGGCGTGCAGCGCCTCCCCCCGGAAGCCCAGGGTCCCGACGCCGCGCTCCAGGTCCGCCACGTCCTCGATCTTGCTCGTGGTGTGTTGTCGGACCGCCCGGCGGACGGAGTCGCGGTCCATCCCGACCCCGTCGTCGGCGACCCGGATCCCGTCGATCCCCCCCTCCTCGACGACGACGTCGATCCGGCCGGCGTCGGCGTCGACGGCGTTCTCGACCAGCTCCTTCACCGCGGAGGCGGGTCGCTCGACGACCTCGCCCGCCGCGATCCGCTCGACCGTCCGCTCGTCGAGCGCCCGGATCTCGTTCGCCGTGCCGTCCATGGACCGCCTACGGCGACGACGGACTTCAGACTGCTGGGTCGCGAGAGCGTAGTGAGGAGCGAGAGGCGCGACGTCGTGGGAGGACCGGTCAGGCGAGCACGGACCAGCCGAAGTAGAGGCCGGCGCCGATCAGCGCCGCGCCGAGGAAGCGCACGGCCGTCCGCACCCAGCCGCTCCCCGAGCCGGCGTCGCTGCCGTACTCGCCGCCGCGGTCGCGGGAGGTCCGACCGACCGTGTGGACGCGGATCAGTGCCTGCGGGAAGGCGATCAGGAGGGCGCCCAGCCCGACGCCCAGCGCCGCCGCGAGGGCGGTCCGGAGGTCCACGGTTACCGGCTGCGGAGCCGTTCGATGCGCTTCTCGACGGGCGGGTGCGTCGAGAGGAGCTTCGCGATGCCGGTGTCCTCGCCGAAGATACACAGCGCGTTGACCTGCGAGTCGACCGCGGTCCTGTCGGGGTCGGTGCGCTCGTTGGCCCCGCTGATCTTCTCCAGCGCGCGGGCCATCGGCTCGCCCCCGACCAGGTCGGCCGCGTCGCCGTCCGCGACGTACTCCCGGTAGCGGGAGATGGCGAACACGAACAGCATCACGAGCATCTGGACGACCTGACCGACCACCAGCGCCAGGAAGAGGTCCGCCAGGTCGTCGTCACCCGTGAACAGGACGACGTACTGGGCGACGATGGCGACGATCGAGGCGATCCCCTGGCCCAGCACCATCATCACCACGTCGCGGTTGGCGATGTGGGCCAGTTCGTGGGCCAGCACGCCCTCGACCTCGTCCTGGTCGAGTCTCCGGAGCAACTCCTCGGAGACCACGACCGTCCCGGCGCCCTTCCGGCCGATGGCGAAGGCGTTGGGGACGCCCATCCGGGCGATCATCAGGCGCGGCTTGGGGATCCCCACGTCCTGGCTCATGTACTCCACCTGCTTGTGGATGTTCGGGTACCGGTCCTCCGGGAGGTCCTCGGCGCCGACGCTGCGCAGCGCGCCCCACTTGCCGACCTTGTACTGGATCCCGATCAGCAGGACCGAGCCGACCAGCACCAGCGGGAGCACCCCCTGTCCGAACGCCGCCATGGCGACGACGGCGGCGAGCGCGTAGAGGCCGAACAGTATCGACCCGACGATCGCCATCCGTATCTTCAGTCCGACGTGTCTCATGTACCGAACGGTAGGTATGCGGTCTACAAATGCCGTGCGGTTCGTGAGAACCGTTGGCGTGGGCGTCGGGGCGTCCCCGCCGGACGGTTCCGCCGGCTGCTCACCGCGAGAGGGGGAGCGAGCCCAGCCGCCGGTCGACCAGCGTCGCGATCCCGACGCCGAGGGGTTTGCCGGTCCGGGCGAGCCGGCGGGACTCGCGGACGCCCGCGGCGTCGGCCAGCGGGACCAGGCGCACGGTCGTCCCGTCGGGGCCGATCCGGACCAGCGCCGACGCCTGCGGGTACGAACAGACCGCGGGGGCGAGAAGCGCCGTCAGCGGGCCGTGTCGGGTGACCGCCGGCACGTGGTGGTGGCCGGTCAGGGCCAGTTCGACCCCGCCCGCCCGCAGCGTCTCCCGGACCGCGTCGGCGTCGGAGAGCGGGAAGTTGCGGTACTTGCCGCCCGGCGCGTCGGGCAGCGGGGCGAGGGTGTGGTGACCGACGAACACCGGGGTGTCGATCCCCGGGAGCCGGTCGGCGAGCCACGTGCGGTCGCGCTCGCCGACGCGGCCGCCCCAGGTGTGGCGCAGGTCGCCGCCCGCGCTCGCGGTGTCGACGCCGACCAGCGTGACGGGACCCACCTCACGGACGAACGGGAGCTCCGTGTACCGGGCCCCGAACTCCTCCACGGGGAGGCCGTCGTGGTCGTCGAAGGCCTTCGGGACGTCGTGGTTGCCGGGGACGGCGACCCGCGGGGAGTCCAGGTCGGCCAGGACCTCGTCGACGACGCCGAACGAGTCGCGGCGGCCGTCGCCGGTCAGATCGCCCGCCAGCACGACGGCGTCGACCCCCCGGGCGTCGGCGTCGGCGAGCGCGGTCGCGAACCGCTCGCGGGCGCGGTGGGCGACCTTCCAGGTCCTCTCGCCGTCGGCCGGGACGTGCGGGTCCGCGACGACCGCCAGCGTCACGGGCTCGTCGACCCGCGGCCGGTCGAACCGGGCCAGCAACGGGCCGGCGTCGGCGTGAGCACCGCCGTCGGCATGAGGACCAGCGTCGGCGTGGGAACCG
>CAZMWG010000017.1:13114-28284 GCA_964569925.1 uncultured Halobacteriales archaeon
GGCGTCGGCGTGAGCACCGCCGTCGGCATGAGGACCAGCGTCGGCGTGGGAACCGCCGTCGGCGTGGGAACCGTCGTCGGCGTGAGAGCCGGCGTCGGTGCGGCCGGACGTCCGTTCGTCGTCGGGAGCGACGGTCGGCGCGTCGTCGCGGCCCCCCATCAGCTTCGCAGCAGGTGGAGCCGGTCGGTGTCGACCGACAGGCCGACGGTCGACTCGTCGGGAGCCGCGGTCGTGTCCATCCGGAGGGTGAGCTCCTCGCCGTCGGGCAGCCGCGCGGCCGCCCGGACGTGCTCGCCCAGGTAGAACCGGTTCTCGATAGTGGCCTCGATGGGCCCGCCGTCGACCCGGAACGCCTCCGGCCGGGCGACGACCGTCACCTCGCCCTCCGGGGCGCCCTGTGGCGCCGGCACGGCGGTGTGACCCAGGTCGAGTTCGCCGTCCCGGACCGTCGCCGGCAGCCGGTTGGAGGTGCCCACGAAGTCCGCGACGAAGTCGTTGGCCGGGCGCTCGTACACCTCGTCGGGGGTGCCGACCTGCTCGACGCGGCCGTCGTTCATGACGGCGATGCGGTCACACATCACCATCGCCTCGGCCTGGTCGTGGGTGACGTACAGCGACGTCACCGCGAGATCGTCGAGCAGGGCGCCGATCTCCTCCTGGAGGCGGGTCTTGAGCTTCGCGTCCAGCCCGGTCATCGGTTCGTCCAGCAGGAGCACGCGGGGTTCGATCGCCAGCGCGCGGGCCAGGCCGACACGCTGTTGCTGGCCGCCCGACAGCGTCGTCGGGTCGCGGTCGGCCAGTTCCTCGATGCCGAGCATCTCCAGCATCTCCATCGCCCGGTCGGTCCGCTCGTCGCCCGGGACCGAGCGCATCTTCAGCCCGAACTCGACGTTCTTCCGGACGCTCATGTTGTCGAACAGCGCGTAGGACTGGAAGACCAGCCCGACGTTGCGCTGTTCGGGCGGGACGTGGGTCACCACGTCCTCGCCGAAGCGGACCGACCCCTCGGTGGGGGTCTCGAAGCCGGCGACGGTCCGCAGGGTGGTGGTCTTCCCACACCCCGACGGGCCGACCAGACCCAGGGTCTCGCCCGGTTCGACCGTCAGCGACACGTCGTCGACGGCGAGCGTCTCGTCGTACCGTTTCGACACGCCCTCGAGTCGTACTCGTTCTGACATCAGCGGACACCTCCGACGGAGAAGCCCCGTTCACCGGTCGAGTACAGCACCGCCGTCACGACCGCGACGATCACGAAGTAGATCGAGATGGCGGCGGCCGCCCGGAGGAACGGGTTGTTCGAGATGTTCTCGAACAGGAACAGCGAGAACGGACGCGGCCCCCGCGAGTAGACGATGTACGAGAAGTTGAACTCGGCGGCGGCGAGCGTCCAGCAGATGATCGACCCCGAGATGATCCCCTGTTTGGCGTTCGGGACGATGATGGTGACGAACGTCCGGATCCAGGAGGCCCCCAGCGACCGGGCGCTCTCCTCGATCTGGCGCAGGTCCATCGACTCGAACGACGACTGCACCGCCAGCACCATGTACGGCGCCTTCAGCAGCGAGTAGCCGATCATCAGCGCGACGGCGCTGGGGAGGTTCGGGTAGGTCCGCAGGAAGGCGATCCCGAGGATGATCCCCGGGACGATCGGGAGCACGGCGAACGTGTTGAGCCAGCCCTGGCCGTAGAAGTCGTACCGGGTGACGGCGTAGGCGATCGGGATGCCCACGAGCAGGTTGACGAACACGCCGCCCAGCGCCAGCCCCATGCTGAACCCCAGCGTCACCGGGATCGGGATCGCGAGGCCGGTGCCGGGGATCCCGAGGTCCCAGGTGCCCCCGAGGCCGCGGCTGGCGCCCAGGGTGTCCGAGAGTCCGAGCGCCTGACGCCAGTTCTCGAAGGTGACGAAGCCGGTCGGGACGACCCCGGTCCAACTAGAGGCGAAGGAGGCGACGAAGGTGATCACCACCGGGCCGATGAGGAAGACGACCGTCAGCGCGACGAGCGCGGTCAGCAGGCGGCGGCCGAACGCGGCCGACAGCCGTCCCAGACGGCCGGGCTCGCGCTCGGGCACCTCGCGGTCGGTGTCGGTCCCGGCGTCGGCGGGCGGGGTGCTCATCGGACCACCTCCGCGCTGGTGAACCGCAGGCTGACGAACGTGAACAGGACGGTGAACACGAAGAACACCGCCGCCAGCGCCGACGCCATCGGCAGGTCGAACCCGACGGTGATCTCCTGGTTGAACCGGAAGGTCACCACCGACAGCGCCTTCAGGACGAGGACGGTGCCGAAGATGGCCAGCGCCGTCCGGAAGGTGAGGATCAGCGCGCCGACGATCCCCGGCCGGATCTGGGGGAGCGTGACGTACCGGAACGTCTGGAGCGGGGTCGCGCCCAGCGACCGGGCGGCCTCCTCGGCGTCGGTGTTGATCTCGGCGTACGACCCCCGCAACAGGAAGGTCGCCCGGGGGATCATCGAGTAGAGGTAGCCCAGGAACAGTCCGATGATGGCGAGCGTGCTCCCGGAGGGCTGGCCGGTCAGCGCGATGGTGACCGGTTCGGCGCCGGTGAAGACGCTGAACACCTTGGTGAGCAGGCCGGTCTGGCCGAACCAGACGATCATCATGAACGCGGCGACGATCCCGGGGAGGCTGATCGGGAAGGAGATCACCGTCACTAGCAGCCCCTCCCGGGGCAGGTCGTACTTCTCGAGGGCGTGTGCGATCGCGATCCCGAAGACCACGCTGGTGACCGTCGTGAGGACCCCGAACCACAGCGAGTTCCAGATGACCTCGCCGTACACCGGGTCGGCGGCGAACAGGTCCCCGACGACGGGCAAGAAGGCCAGTATCGAGGCGAACAGCCGCTCGTAGGCCGAGGTCGTGAACCCCTGGATCTGGAAGCTGGAGGTCGAGGTGCTCATCCGGAACATCTCGACCAGGGGAACCCCGGCGCCGAACGCGGCCAGCGCGAGAAACGGGACCGCCAGCGCGGCGATGCGGCGGCGTTTGCGATCCCGCTCGGTGGCCGGACGGAGGACGCTCTCGGTCCCCGCCCGGAGCCGTCCGAGCAGGCCCGACTCGTCGAGCGTGGACATGGGTTCAGTAGCCCGTCAGCCCCACGCCCGTGCCGATGTCGTTGATGATCTGCTCCTGGTTCTCCACGAGCCTGGTGTAGTCGACCTGGAACTGGGTCTCGTCGTAGCGGCTCTGGTCCGGGAACTCGTCGGGCAGCTCCATCTCCGAGGCCCGGATCGGCCGGACGTACGCGTCGAGGAACTGCCGCTGACCCTCCAGCGAGAGGACGTAGTCCATGAACAGCTTGCAGGCGTCGGGGTTGGGGGCGCCCTGGAGCATCCCGTAGCCGTAGGGCTGGTTGAACGCGCCGGCCTCGCCGTTCGGGCCGGTCAGCAGCGACACGCCGACCTGGTCCTCGTCCAGCGAGTCGGCGTTGTACTTCAGGTCCAGCCCGGTGTAGTCGTACTCGACGAATGTGGTGATCTCGCCGGCCGTGAACTTCTGCTCGACGTTGCCGGCGAACACCGCACCCTTGTCCTGCATCTCCGAGTAGTAGTCGATCACCGGCTGGACGTCGTCGAGGCTCCCGCCGTAGGCGTTGTTGATCGACAGCGCGCCCGCCAGCCCGACCGCGGCCTGGGGCGGCTGGATCTGCGTGTTGGCGGCGATCTCGTCGCGCTTGAGGTCCTCCCAGGTCTCCGGGGGCTCGATCCCCTCCTCCTCGTAGATGTCCGCCCGGTAGGTGACCGTCGTGGTCATCCGCCGGGTGGCGGTCATGTGGCCGTTGTCCGTCTTCAGTTGGTCGGGCACCTTGTCCCAGTTGGCCGGCTTGTAGCCGGTGGTCAGGTCGTCGTTCATCGCCAGGATGCCGAACGTGTACCCGCCGTTGTACGCCGAGTGGGTCGGGCTCTGGGCGTTGGACCGCAGGTCCGACAGCGCCTCGCCGGAGGAGCGCTGGTCGTCGTTGAGCGCGACGTCGTACTGCTCCTCGAAGCTCGACATCAGCGCGCCCCAGTTCGACCAGCCGGTCTGGACCGCGTAGACGTACAGCGTCTCCGGGAAGTTCGAGGCGCTGACCTCGGTCTGGTAGTCGCCGAAGCCGACCTCGAACGTCTGGCCGCCCGAGCCGCCGTCGCCGGAGCCGCCCGTGCTACCCGAACCGCCGTCGCCGCTGCAGCCGGCGATACCGGCCGTGGCCGCCGCACCCGTCCCGAGCAGGAACTTCCGTCGTGAATGCATCACGAGTTGTCGGCAGTGTACCTGATGAAGAGCCGTTTATATTACCGTTGTATACCGATTTTGGCCGTAATGTACCGATGAATATCAGTCCGTGCTGATGTAAATTACTGAACGAAAATATGGCCGGACATGTACGCGCTCCTACGAACTATACTCTCTATATCCGTATTTAGTCATGCCCCGGGCTCGGCGTTCTCCGTCCCGGACCCACCGCTCTCCGGTCCCGGTCTTCCCCGTGTTCTCCGGGTCCTCACCTCGGACTCGGCGCTCACCGTGTCCGCCTCGACGCTGAACGAGGCTGGGGAGCAGCCTACCCGTCGTCGGTCTCCAGGCGGTCCTGGAGTTCCTGGACCGTCGCCATCAGTTCGACCGGCGGCGTCTCGTCGACCTCGATGTCGGCCAGTCGCTCCAGCACCGCCTCGGCCTCCTCACCGAACCGGTCCCGGCGACCCGGCGCGCCGCCGTCGGCGGTCGCCGACCCGCCGATCGCGTCGCCGTCCGTCGCTTCCGACCCGGCGTCGACGCCCGGCCCGCCGACCGTCCCGTCGTCCCCGTCGCCCGTGTCCGCTCCCCCGTCCTCGCCGGTCGTGAACTCGCCGGCCGACAGGTCGAAGACGGCCTGTGTCGTCCCGTCGCCGCCGCCCCCACCCTGTACCTCGATCGCCTCGTCCTCGCGGAGGCGGTCGAGAACCGCTCGCGACCGGTCGACGACCGGGCCGGGCACCCCCGCCAGGTCGGCGACGTGGACGCCGTAGGACCGGTCGGTCGGCCCCTCCCGCACCGTCCGGAGGAAGGTGACGTCCTCGCCGTCCGGGTCGCCGTCGACGGCGACGTGGACGTTGGCCACCCGGTCGAGGTGGTCCGCGAGCGTCGTCAGTTCGTGGTAGTGAGTGGCGAACAGCGTCCGGGCGCCGATCTCGTTGTGGAGGTACTCGGTGGCCGCCCAGGCGATGGAGATGCCGTCGTAGGTGGCGGTCCCCCGGCCGACCTCGTCGAGGATCACGAGCGACTCCTCGGTCGCGGAGTGGAGGATGTTCGACAGTTCGCGCATCTCCACCATGAACGTCGACCGCCCCTGTGCGAGTTCATCGAGCGCGCCCACGCGCGTGTAGATGCCGTCGACCAGCCCGACGGTGGCCTCGCGGGCGGGCACGAAGCTCCCGATCTGTGCCAGCAGGACGATCAGCGCCGCCTGGCGCATGTACGTCGACTTGCCGCTCATGTTGGGACCGGTGACGATCAGGAACCGGCGGTCCTCGTCCATGTGGAGGTCGTTCGGGACGAACTCGGTGGTCCGCTCGACGACCGGGTGGCGGCCGGCGGTCACGTCGAGCCCGCCGTCCTCGGTCAGTTCCGGCCGGGTCCAGTCGTTGCGGACGGCGTGGGTGGCGAGCGCCACGAGCACGTCCAGTTCGGCCAGCGCGCGGCCGGCGTCCTGTAGCAGTTCGGCCCGCTCCCCGACCCGCTCGCACAGCCCCTCGAACAGTTCCCGCTCGCGCTCGGCGCGTCGCTCCTCCAGGCGGAAGAGCTCCCGCTCGCGCTCGGCCAGCTCGTCGGTCTCGTAGCGCTGTGAGTTCTTCAGCGTCTTGATCCGGTCGTACTCCTCGGGCACCCGGTCGGTCTCGCTCTTGCCGACCTGGATGTAGTAGCCGTCTGTCTTGTTGCGGTCGACCGTGAGGTGGGTGATGCCGGTCCGTCGCTTCTCGCGGTCGGGCAGCGCCTCGATCCACTCCAGGGCCGCCTCGTGGTCCTCGATCAGCCCGTCGAGCTCCTCGTCGTACCCCCGCGCGAGGATCCCGCCCTCGGTGACGGTCCCGGGCGGCTCCGCGACCAGCGCCTCGTCGAGCGTCGTCGTCAGCCGCGCGGTCGCCTCGCGGTCGACGCGGTCGAGGACCGCCGCGAGCGGGGAGTCGGCCAGCCGGTCGCTGCGTCCGATCGCCGCGGCGGCGCTCTCGACCAGTTCGAGCGTGCGGGCGACCGCCCGGAGGTCCCGCGGGTCGGCGCTGCCCGACACCGACCGCGAGGCCAGCCGCGCCAGGTCGTAGGCGTCCCCGAGCACCTCCCGGAGCTCCTCGCGGGCCATGGCGGCCTCGGCCAGCGCCCCGACGGCGCCCTGGCGCCGGCGCAGTTCGGCGCGGTCCCGGCGGGGGCGCCGGATCCACTCGCGCAGCAGTCGGCCGCCGGCCGCCGTCACCGTGTGGTCGACGGCGTCGACCAGCGACCCGGAGCCGTCGCCGCTCATCGTCTCGGTCAGCTCCAGGTTGCGCTGGGTGGTGGCGTCGAGCGCCACCCGCCGGCCGGGGTCGTAGCGCTGCAGCCGCGTGATCGAGGCCAGCACGCCCGCGCCGGTCTCCTCGACGTACGAGAGGGTCGCCCCGGCGGCCCGGACCGCCGGCTCGCCCAGTCCGACGCTGTCGACCGCCTCCGCGCCGAACTGCTCGCGGGCGCGGCTCCGCGCCCGCGCCGGGGCGAACGCCTCCGTCGCGTGGAGCGTGACGTTGGCGTCCGTGCGCTCGTCCAGTCCGGAGAGCAGGTCGTCGTCGGCCCGCAGCTCCGGCCCGGGGAGCACCTCCGCCGGGTCGAACTTGTACAGCTCCGTCAGCGCCGCCCCGAGTCCGTCCTCGACGGTCGTCGCCCGGAAGGCCCCGGTGGTCACGTCCGCGACCGCGAGCCCGTGGCCGTCCTCGTCGGCGACCAGCGCCGCGAGGTACTGGGCGGCGTCGTCGGCCGTCTCCAGGTGGGTCCCCGGCGTCACCACCCGCGTCACCTCGCGGGCGTGGCCGTCCGCGGTCTCGTGCTGGTCGGCGACGGCCACGCGGTAGCCCCGCTCGACCAGCGCGGAGACGTAGGGGGTCAGCTCGTCGACCGGCACGCCCGCCATCGGGTACGAGGAGCCGTGGGAGGACTTCTGGCTCACCGAGAGGTCCAGTTCGTCGGCGACCGTCTCGGCGTCGTCGGCGAAGAACTCGTAGAAGTCGCCACACTGCATCGCCAGCAGGTCCGCGTCGGTCTCCTCCTTCAGGGCGAGAAACTCCCCGACGATCCCCGTCGCGTTCATGCCTCTCCCTGTACCGTGACCGGTTTAACGGCTGTGGAGTCGGCGGCGCCCGCCCCGCGGGCGGGTCACTCGAGGGTCACGGCGTCCTGTGCGGCGTTGCGAAGCGCGTCCGAGCGGCCGTACTCCCCGGGTGCGACCGCGAGCGTCCGGACGCCCCGCTCGGCCGCGGCCTCCAGGGCGGGCTTGAAGTCGGTGTCGCGGGAGGCGACCGCCAGCAGGTCGATCCGCCCCTCGGTCGCGGCGGCCGTCGCGTCGACGGCCAGCCGCACGTCCACGTCGCCGCTGGTGGTGACGACGGCGAACCCGTGGGCCTCGGCGGCCTGGATCAGCCCCGCCGGGGCGTTCTCGTCGAGGTAGAGCCGCGCCAGCACGACCCTGCCCCGGTCGGCCGCCGCGTCGCGGACGTCCTCCAGGTCGACGTCGAAGCGGTCCCGCAGGACGTTCGGTCCGTCCACGAACAGCCCGACGCGGGGCTCGTCGTCGCCGTCACGGCCCAACAGCCGCCCGAGCGCGCCCATACCGTCCCCTGCACGACCGGGGGTTTACGCCTGCCGGAGCGGGACGGCGGCCGGAACACCGCGAGCCCGGCCACAATCCACCGATCCGTCGGTCCCGTCGCGTCACGTGATCCGGTACAGCTTCCCCGTCGGCCCGTCGTCGTCGCGGAGGTACGGGGCCGAGGCCCGGCAGGCGACGTAGACGGCGTCGCCGGTCGGGAGCGGCGTCGCGGTCACCTGGCCGGCGGCTCCGACGGACCAGCGTTCCTCGCCGCCGGCCCGGTCGACGGCGTACAGACGCCGGTCCTGGGAGCCGACCAGCACAGACCCCGCGGTCGCCGTCGGACAGCCGATGATCCGACCGCCCGTGTCGAACGCCCACTCCCGCTCGCCGGTCGCGGCGGCCAGCGCGTACAGCCGCGAGTCGTGCGAGCCGACGTACACCGTCCCGTCGGCGACCGCGGGGCCGGACATCACCATGTCGTCCGTCCCGAACCGCCAGGCCTCCGTCCCGTCGGTCAACTCGACCGCGTACACCCGCCGGTCCCAGGAGCCGACGACGGCCCGACGGTCCGTCACCGCGACCGGCCCCTTGATCGCGGCGCCCGTCTCGAACGACCAGGCGAACTCGAGGTCGGGGTAGGTCCAGGCGTACAGCCGGCCGTCGTTGGCGCCGACGACGATCCGGCCGGTCTCGCGGTCGATCGCCGGTGTCGAGTGTGGGTGGTCGGTGGGCCGCTGGTCGTCCCAGAGCACCTCGCCGGTGACCGCGTCGACGGCGTACAGCGCGCCGCTGGGGTCGTAGTACTCCACCGCGACGAACACCCGACCGTCGTGGTAGGCGGGGCTGGAGCCGATGGCGTCGGCCAGCCGCCGGCGCCAGTAGCGCCGGCCGGTGTCGAGGTCGAACGCGTACAGCGCGCCGTCGTAGGCACCGACGTAGGCCACGCCGTTCGCGACGGCGGGCGTGCCGTGGATCCCACGGGCCGCCGGCTCCGTCTCGGCGGTCCACCGGACCGCCCCGTCGGGGGCCACGCGACGGAGCGTCCCGTCGTCGCCCGGGATCAGGACGTCCCCGTCGGGCAGCGAGAGCGGGCTGGCCTTCGCCGCCGTGTGGTCGCCCGTGTTGACCGCGTCGAGCGCCCAGTCGACCGTCGCCGAGTCCGGGACGGCCAGGTCGGTGCGGTCGCCCCGGCGGCGGGGCCCGCCCCGAAACTGTGTCGTCGCGGTCGCGTCGACCGATCCCTCGATCGGGACCGGGTCGTTCGGGCCCGAGACGATGCGGGTACAGCCGGCGAGCCCCGCCGCCGACGCGGCGGCCGCTCCCGCGGTCGTCCGGAGGAACCGGCGTCTCGTGGTCACGTCCCGACGGTGCGGGGCGGCCGACAAGTCCGTTTCGCCCGCCTACCCGTCGTCGGGCTCGCGGTCGTCGGAGTCGGCGAAAAAGCCCCGGTCGTCGTCGACGAGATACTCCGTCTCCAGGGTCTCGGCGACGGTCCGGGCCAGCGAGTCGAGTTCGGACTCGACCTCGTCGGGCGCGGAGTCGGGACAGTCGGCCGCGACCGCCGCCGGGAGTTCGGGGACGCGGTAGCCGACGTCGCCGGACCCCGGGTTCCAGCGGAGGTCCAGCCCCCCGAAGACGCCCGCCTCCGCGAGGACGGTCACGTCGGCGGCCGAGAGATACGTGTGTGATACCCACTCGTCGAAGGCGTCCGCCCAGGCGCCCGCGGCCAGCACGTCCGCGAGTTCGGTTCGGCGGCCGTCGTCGGTCGTCTCGTCGTCCACGTCGCTCTCGAACGAGTCGTAGTCGTCCCGGTCGTCCGGGCCGTGCAACGTCGGCGGGTCCGGAGTCTCGACGTCCATACGGCACCTACTACCGGCGCTCTCATGTGCCTTGGCCCCGCCACGGCGGTCTCACGCCCGCCCGCGGCGACCCCTCAGGGCCCGATCGCCGTGTCGGTGGTCGTGGGACTCGGCGTCGCCGTCGCCGACGGGCCCGCACAGATCGCGGTCACGGAGCGTCGTGCGTCGGCCGCGATGCCGTCGGCCCCGCCGCGGACCGAGAGGTCCAGCCCGAGGGTGACCGGTCCGGTTCGGCCCTCACAGTCGACCGTGCCCCGCACCGCGCCGACACCCCCTGCGGGGATCCGTTCGGCCTCGACCGCGTGGACCGTCACCCCGGCGCCCGCGGCCGTCGCGCGAACGGTGACCCGCTCGGGGAGCCGGTTGTGCACGGCGAGCAGTGGGACTGTCTCCCGGCCGTGGACCGGCCGTTCGCCCGCCAGGCCGGCGGACGCGATCGCTCGCGGGGGCGGTCCCTGGCTCCCGGCGCCGGGGTCGTGCATCGCGAGGACGGCCCGGTCGTCGGGGGAGACGTCGACGGCCACCGGACGCTCGACCTGCGCGGCGCTGAACCCGCCGGTGCCGACGGGCAGCGTCGCGGAGACGACCCCGAGCGCGAGCAGCCACACGCGCCGTTCCATCAGGGGTCCTCCCGGAGCTCGGGGGGTTTCTCCGTGCCCCCGACGCGGTTTCGCCGCTGGCGGTAGTAGTTCGCGCACGCGGAGACGAGCAGCGCCGCCGCGAGGAAGGCGCCCAGCGCGGCGTCGGGGAGCAACCCGAGCGGTCCGACGTCGAGCCAGGCCGCGGCCAGCGCCGCGGTCCCCACCGCGCCCAGCGCCAGGTAGTACTCGCTCCAGGGGACGTCCCTGCCCGCGACGACCTCGAAGTAGATGTCGAGGTCCGCCGCGTCCGCCGACAGCGACACCTCGCGGCGGTCGACGTCGACGAGGCCGGTGTCGTCCAGTTCGTCGATGTGTGTCTGCTGGAGTGCGTTGTACACGCGCCGTCGCTGCTGGGAGGTCACTTCATCGCGTCCCACCTCGTTCTCCCAGGCCGCGACCTGCGTGGCCAGGTCCCCGACGTCGACCGGTTCCTCCGTCCGCTTCAGGTGATGGAGCACGAACCGACGGCGCTGGTTGCGCAGCACGTGAAACAGCTCGTCCGGGCTCGGCTCCGCCGGCGGTGCCGGTTCCGGCTCCGGCTCCGGTCCCGGCCGCACCGGCGTCTCGCCCTCCCCGACCGACGGGGACGCGCTACTCATCGTCGACCCCCACCCGAGGGGTACGTGGTCGCTCGTCCATTGTCACTCACCCACCGTTCAACCCTCCGTCGGGTATAATATTAAGAATACCGGAGTTTATTCTTCGTCTTACACACCACATCTTTCGGACGGTTCGTACCCGGCCCCGGCGTCCGGGCGTCCGGACGACGGGTTCGATCGACCGGACAGAGCCGGCACACAGGCGGGGCCTGATCGACCACAAGCGCCACCTGTCGGTCGCGAGCGTGAGCCAGCGGGCCCGAACGTCCGGAGTCGGGACCGCTGTGACCTCTCGGTGTGATCTCCACTACGCGGTTCTCGGAACGGTTACTAGATTTTTGCCCGTCAGTCATAGAGTGCCATCGCGTACTCAATACTTGTTTGCCACCCACTCATCCTGCTCATGTAAAGGGCAATTCCCCGAGAGGTGACGGATGCCCCGGACGGGGCGTGAAACCAATGAGACGACGCAAGTTCCTCATCGGCGCGGGAGCACTGTTCGCAGGAAGCGCGGCGGCGGTCGGCACCGGCGCGTTCAGCGCGGCCGAGGCGCGCGACCGTGCGGTCGAGGTCGAGACCAGCGGCGACCGGAGCGGGCTGGTGACTCTCGACGACGCCGACGGACCGATCGGCGAGTACGTGGAGTACGACGGCGGGAAGATCGAGTTCGACGCCACCCAGAAGTCCAGCTACGAGGGTGGCGGCGAGCCGGGCCTCAACCAGGACGCCGTCTTCTACTACGACAGCGCGTTCGAGGTGCAGATCGCCGAGAACGCCAGCGACCAGCCGACCCTGGACGAGTACGAGGTGACGATCGACGACGGCGCCGCCGACGGGGTCGAGTTCTACGTCGGTGACAGCCGGGACACGAGTGCCGGCGTCGACGGCGAGCGGCTCCTCACCAAGAGCAAAGGGAACGGCTTGGACTACGACCTGTCTATCGGCTTCGTGGTCGACACCGCCGACATCAGCGGCACGGGGACGGTCGGGTCGATCGACATCGAGGTCGAGGGCGTCGGCGGCGGCGGCGACGTCTGAACGAGTCGGGACGGAGCTCCGACGCGTATCCATGGTCCAGCCGCCGGATCACGCCGCGCGCGCAGGGAGGATCGCCGTCCGCACAGCGGAGGCGCTGGCGGGCGCGCTCGTCGCGGCACTGCTCCTGGGCGCGCTGCTGGGCCAGCCGATCGGCCCCGCGTTCGTCGAGACCGGCAGCATGCAGCCCACGCTCGCCCCCGGCGACGGCTTCGTCGCCGTCCCGCCGGCGCTTTCGGGGGATCTCGGTCCCGGCGACGTCGTCACCTTCCGCTCGCGAACCGACGGAGGGCGCCTGACGACCCACCGGATCGTCGAGCGGACCCCGGACGGCTTCGTCACGCGGGGCGACGCCAACCCCTTCACCGACCAGCAGGCCGGCGAGCCGCCGGTGACCCGCGAGCGGATCGTCGCCGTGGCGCTGCGGGTGAACGGTGGCGTGGTGTCGCTGGGCGGTCTCGGCGCCGCCGTGGGAGCGGCACGCGGCCTCGTGGCCGGCCTCGCGGGAACGCTGGGGCTGGCCGGCGGGGCCGGGCGGCTGGCACCGGCGCTGGCGGCCGCGGTCGCCGGCGCCTGGCTCCTCGACCGGGTGCTCGCCGCCGGCCGGCGGTCGGCGCGTGACCGTCGTCGTCGCGAGGACGGCTTCGACGCCGACCGGCTGCTGGCGCTGTCCGTGCTCGCCGTGGTCTGTGTCGCCACGCTGACGACGGCGCTGGCCGGCGGGACGACGGCGGTCACGTTCGACAGCGTCGCGCCGGGCGACGACCGGTCGGGCGGCATCCCGGCCGGCGCCGAACGGCAGGTGCCGGTCGAACTCTCGAACCGTGGGCTCCTGCCGGCCGTGACCGTGCTGTCGGCCTCCGACGGCGCCACTCCCTCCGACCGGACGGCCCGTCTCGGGGCGCGGTCGACGGCGATCGTGAACGTGACCGTCGCCGCACCGGTCGAGCCGGGCTCCTACGAGCGGACGGTCCGCCACCGGCGCTACCTCGGCGTCCTCCCGGCCGGCCTCGTCCTGACCGTGCACGACACACACCCCTGGCTGGCGGTCCTGGCGACCGACGCCGTCCTCGTGGCGGTGCTGGTGCCGGTCGGCCGTCTGCTAGTGGGCCGGGGCCGGTTGCGCTCGCGCGACCGGTCGATCCCCGCCGGCGTGGCCCTCCGACGGACGCTCGGACGACTCTACAGATGACGGGAACCGAACACGACGAGACGACGACGCGGGCGCGGGCGGTACTGGCACGGGGCTACCCGGCGGTCGTGGTCTGTCTGCTCCTGGCGGCGGCGCTGGGCGGCTGGCTGACCTACGGCGCGTACGCCGACCCGGGCACCCACACCGAGTCCCGGACCGTCGATCGGTGGTCCCTCCACGGGGAGTTCGACCACGACGCGACGGTGACCAACGGGACCGGGGTCCCCTTCGAGGCGGGCGCGACCCTGGCGAACCGGTCGGTGTACTTCCTGGGGATCACCCCGACGCTGGACGGCCGGTTCGGGGTGACCTACGAGGGCGACCGGCCGGTCGATGCCCGGGTGCGGACTCGACTGGTCGTCCGCGGGGTCGAGCGCGTCACCGGCGACCGCGAGCCGACGACCTACTGGCGTCGGACCCGGCCGCTGGGAACACACGAGGTGCGACTCGAGGACGGCGCCCGTGCCGAGGTCCCGCTGCGGGTCGACGTCGCCCGGACCGTCCGGGAAGCGCGCAACGCCAGCCGACGGCTCGGCACCGGCGGCCGGATCGAACTGCGTGTCCGGACGACGGTGACCGCGACTCGGGCGGGTCGGACCGAGACGGCGACGTTCGTGACGCCGATCACTCCCGACAGGGCGCTGTACCGGGTCGACGGCGAGACCGAGACCGCAACCTTCGCTCGCGAGGAGACCGTCACGGTGGCGAACGAGCCGGGCTCGGCGGCGACCGTCGGCGGTCCCCTCCTGATCGTCGTCGGTCTGTCCGGGGCGGCCGGACTCGCCTCCGCGCGGCGCCGGGGGGCGCTCGCGCTCTCGCCGGCCGAGCGGGCGTGGCTCGGCTACCGCGACGACCGGACCGACTTCGACGAGTGGATCGCCCGGGTCCGGCTCCCGTCGGGGGCGCGTCACCTCCCGACCGGCGAGGCCGAGTCGCTCGCCGACCTGGTCGACGTCGCCGTCGACACCGACGCGGCGGTCCTCGAGGACCCCGAGACGGGCGTCTACTCCGTCGTTCACGACGGCTACCGCTACGTCTTCGAGCCGCCGACCGTGTCGGGCGAGGACGGGGCGCTGGCCGGGGACGGCCGGCGGGGCGACGCCGGGAGCCGCCCCGAGCCCGACCTCGTGGAGCGGGCCGATCCACAACCGAACGGGACCGGTGACGTCCCGCCCGTCGACGAGCCCGACGAGGAGGACGAGCACGACCCGGTGGCTGATCGCCTCTCGCCGCGTCCCCACGACGGGGAGAGCGGCGAGCGGGCCAACGGCCGCCGGCCCGACGGCGAGGAGTCGCCGGACACGGAGTGACCGGACGGGCGCTCCGTGTCCGACGACGGGGTCGGCACCCGCGACGGACAGAACGGTACCTCGGTAGACGGGAACGTACGGTAGCGCCCGTCTCCGTACCGAAATCAGTATCAGTACCGAGAATCGTGACGTCACCCTTTACCTTCGTGGGTGGTTCTTCTCCGGCAACGCGGGACGGGTCGGACGCCCGACGGCGGGCGCCGCCGGCCGCGCTCTCGCACGCAACAATCATGAAACTCGACAAACTGCGGTCGGACGACGGCGCGGTCTCGCCGGTCATCGGGGTCATCCTGATGGTCGCGATCACGGTGATCCTCGCGGCGGTGATCGCCACCTTCGTGCTCGGCCTGGGCGACCAGGTCGGACAGACGGCCCCGCAAGCCAGCTTCAGCTTCGATTACGACGGGAGTCCCGACCCCAACGAGTTGACCGTAACTCACGCGGGTGGAGACCCGATTGAGGCGTCGGAGCTGTACCTGCGAAGTACTGGGAGCACCGGGAACGACGGAGCGTGGAGCAGTGGTTCGTTCATCTCCTCGGAGTCTGGGGAGGTGACTGCCGGTGTATCCGTCACGGTGGGGGCGTCGGCGTCTGAGACGGTCCGTGTTGTCTTCGAGTCCGAGACGGACAGCAACTCCGCCGTGCTGGGCGAGTGGACCGGCCCTGACGCGTAACTCCCCTCCAGCCTCCGCTTTCCTCTTCGCCCCGCCAGCGGCGACC
>CAZMWG010000017.1:28384-30299 GCA_964569925.1 uncultured Halobacteriales archaeon
GACGCGTAACTCCCCTCCAGCCTCCGCTTTCCTCTTCGCCCCGCCAGCGGCGACCGAGCGGCACCGGTCCCGGATGTTCGACGGCCGACCATCCGATCTGATATCCCCGGTCCGACGGACCATCGCGAGGTCGTCGCGCGGACCGGGGAGGGTCGGTCCCTCGTCGGGTACGTACCGTTCACGACCATCGCGATACGACACTACGTACCGGACCGATACGGTTTATACCTCAGACGACGTATACGTGATCGTAACGGGAACGCGGAGCCGGCGACCGCTTCCAGCCGCCGAGTCCGACAGCGGGCCGTCCGACGACGGCACCCCGACGGAGACACGTCATGCAACTGCACACACTACGGACGGACGGACGGGCTGTATCGCCGGTGATCGGCGTGATCCTGATGGTCGCGATCACCGTGATCCTCGCGGCGGTCGTGGCGACCTTCGTGCTCGGCCTGGGCGACCAGGTCGGGCAGACGGCCCCCCAGGCCAGCTTCGGCTTCGACTACGACGCCGGCGACGAGGAACTGACGGTCACCCACGGCGGCGGCGACCGGATCGTCGCCTCGGAACTGTACGCCCGCGGTGACACCGACTCCACCGAGGCGTGGGACGACAGCGAGTACGCCTCCGGTGACGACATCACCGCCGGCCTCTCGCTGACGGTCGAGGACGTCGAGAGCGACGAGACGGTCCGGATCGTCTACGAGTCCGACGCGGACGGCAGTTCCGCCACGCTGGGCGAGTGGGTCGGCCCCGACGCCTGACACCCCGACGCCACGGCGAGCCCCCTTTCTGCGGCGGTCCTTCGGCCGAGCCCTCACCCACTGTGAGCCGTGCCCCGGGGTGGCTACGGCGCCCGGTACAGCAGGTCGTAGCGGTGGCCGACGTAGGACAGCTCGCCGGCCGTCAGCTGCGAGCGGCGGGTCGCGAGCCAGTCGTCGCGCTCTGGCACCTCGTCGGCGGTCACGGTGTCGTCGACGAACCCCAGGATCCGCTCCAGGAAGTACGCCTCGTCGGCCGGGTAGCTCGTGCGCGCTCCCTCGTCCGCGCCGTCGGTTCGCGGCCGGACGACTGCGTCCGACGAGCCGACGGCCAGCAGGTCGCCGGGTCGCCGGCGCAGCGCGTCGAGCAGGTGGCGTCCGGCGTGGCTGTCCCGGTCCGGGGCGGCGTCGATGTCGGCGTGGTAGGCCCGCTCCACCGCGCCGTCGGCGGGGTGGTCGGGCTGGAAGATCGTGGTCCCGTCGAAGGTGAGCGGGAAGTACGCCAGCCCGCCCGGCGCGAGCGCGTCGAGGAAGGCGTCGAGGGCTCGTTCCATCGGCACCAGGTCCATGAACTGCTGGGCGACCAGCAGGTCCGCCGGCGGCCCCTCGCCGACGGCGGTCAGCGCGTCGCCGACCTCGAAGGCGAACTCGAGTGCGCGGTCCGGGGCCGGGCCGTCCGGTCCTCCTGACACCCGCACGCGGCCGCCCCGGTCGGTCCCGACGGCGTCGTACCCCCGGCGGCGCAGTTCCCGGGGCCGGACCGCGCGGGCGAAGGCGACGAGCCGTTCGGCGGCGTCGATCCCGCGGTAGTCGCCGGCGACGCCGGCCTCGACGAGCCGCGGGACCGTCGAGCCGGTGCCGGCGCCGGCCTCCACGATCCGGGGCTCGTCGGGGAGCGCGTCGAACAGGGCCGCCCGGACCCGGCGGGACAGCGAGCGGTCGTCGACGGAGCGTTTGGCCTCTAGGTAGCGGACCAGGGCGTGGTCCATGTTACAGTGCCCGCTCGTGGCTCGCCCACGCCTGGTCGTCCTCCCAGATCCGGACCGTCATCCGGGCCGGGCCGTCCTCGCCGTCGGCGTCGAGCCGGTCGGCGACGCGGTCGCCGAACAGGCGCGCGAAGTGCTCGACGCTGGGGTTCAGCCCCTCGAACT
>CAZMWG010000018.1:0-29965 GCA_964569925.1 uncultured Halobacteriales archaeon
CGGCACCGACATCCAGTTCCAGTGGAAGGAGGTCAAGTCCGCCTCCCGCTTCGGCACGAAGGTGTGGAACATCACCCGCTTCGCCGCCGACCACCTGGACGACGACCGCGAGCCGATGAGCGACCCGGCCTACCGCGACGTCGACGAGTGGATCCTGACCCGGACGGCCGCCGTCGCGGAGTCGGTCGCCGAGCACATGGACGAGTACCGGTTCGACGCCGCGCTGCGGGAACTGCGCGAGTTCGTCTGGCACGACCTGGCCGACGACTACCTCGAACTGATCAAGGGCCGACTGTACGACGGCCGGCCCGGCGAGCGCGACGCCGCCCGCGGGGCGCTGTTCACGGCGCTGTCGGCGTCGCTGCGGATGCTGGCACCCTTCGCCCCCTTCCTCACCGAGGAGGCCTGGCACGGCCTGCCCGGCACCGAGGGCAGCGTCCACGCCGCCGGGTGGCCCGCGGTCGACACCGACGGGCTCGACCCGGAGGCCGAGGACGTGGGCGCGCTGATCGCCGACGTCGCCTCGACGGTGCGGGGCTGGAAGTCCGACGAGGGGATGGCGCTCAACGCCGACCTCGACCGCGTCGAGGTGTACCCCGAGAACGCCCCCGACGCCCCCGTGGACACCTACGACCTCTCCGAGGCGGTCAACGCCCCGGTCCGGGTGGAGTCTGGCCAGCCGACGGTCGAACTGGTGCCGGTCGGGATCGATCCCGACCACTCGGTCATCGGGCCGGAGTTCCGCGACCGCGCCGGGCAGGTGATCGGGGCGTTAGAGTCGATGGACCCCGAGACCGTGCGCCGACAGAAGGACCTCGACGGCGAGATAGAGATCGACCTCGGCGAGGAGGTGGCGGTGGTCCCGGGCGAGGCCGTCACCGTCCACGAGGAACACCGCGCCGAGTCCGGCGAGGAGGTCGCCGTCCTGGAGACCGACCTGGCGACGATCCTCGTCTACCCGTAGTCCGCCGGGAATCTCCCCGGCCGGCGGGAACCGTCCCGGCCGCCAGCGTCGTGTCGTGACCACGGTCGATCCCGCGTGGTCTCCTCTCCCGACCGGTGTCGCTCACCGGCGTCGTGGCCCGCTACGGTCAGTCGTTCCCGTCGTCCGTCGGCGTCGGCGCCGGCGTCACGGTGTCGGTGGGCGTCGGGGTCTCGGTCGGCGTCTGAGTGGCGGTCGGCGTCTCAGTTTCGGTTTCGGTGGGAGTCAGCGTCGGTGTCGCGGTCGGCGTCTCCGTGGCGGTCGGCGTCGGCGATGCGGTGGGAGTCGCCGTCTCGGTCTCGGTCGGGGTGGGAGTTGCCGTCTCGGTCTCCGTGGGCGACGGTGTCGGTATCGCAGTCGGGGTCTCCGTGGCGGTCGGCGTCGGCGATGCGGTGGGAGTCGCAGTCGGCGTCGGGGTCGCCGTCACGGTAGGAGTCGGCGTCGGCGTGGGCGACGGAGTCTCGGTCGGAGTCGCGGTCGGCGTTTGAGTGGGAGTCGGGGTCGGCGATGCGGTGGGAGTCGCAGTCGGCGTGGGGGTTGCAGTCGGCGTCGCGGTAGGAGTTTCGGTCGGCGTGGGGGTTGCAGTCGGCGTCGCGGTAGGAGTTTCGGTCGGCGTGGGGGTCGCAGTCGGAGTTGCGGTAGGAGTCGCAGTCGGCGTTGGGGTGGGAGTCGCAGTCGGAGTTGCGGTGGGGGTCGCAGTCGGCGTTGGGGTGGGAGTCGCAGTCGGAGTTGCGGTGGGAGTCGCAGTCGGCGTTGGGGTGGGGGTCGCGGTAGGAGTCGGAGTGGGAGTCGCGGTAGGGGTCGGCGTCGCCGTGGGAGTCGCCGTCGGCGTCGCGGTAGGAGTAGGCGTAGCGGTTGCGGTCGGCGTCGGCTCGGGGGTCTGCGTGGGCGTCGCCTTCGGGGTCGGCGTGGGGGTGTCCTCGGGCGTCATGGTGGGGGTGATCGTCTCGGGCTCGGGGACGTCACAGCGGCTAAAAAGCGCCGCGACGGCGCCGGCGTCGCGGCCGCCGGTGTCGTTCAGCGGCGCGCCGACGACGACGTCCTCGACGCCGCTGTCGTCGACGTCGCCGGCCTCGGAGACAGCCTGGCCGGCCCGGTCGGCGGTGCCGGTGCCGAGCACGACCGCCTGCGAGTCCTCCAGCGTGCGGTCGCCGCCGACGTTTCGGTCGCCGGCGACGAGGTAGGCCGCGCCGGCGTTCTCGCCGCCGCGGTCGTTCTGCGGCGCGCCGACGAGCACGTCGGCGACGGCGTCACAGGTGACGTCGCCCGAGCCGGCGGCAGACACCGCGTAGCCGGCCCAGTCGCCCGGCGCGACGCCGGACAGCGTGAGGTCGGCCTCCGCGAGGTCACGCTCGCCCTGCAGGTCCGAGCCCCCGAGGACGACGTACGCCTCGCCGGCGGCGGTCATCCCGTCGGGGTCCGCGAACGGCGCGCCGACGATCAGGTCGTCGACCCCGTCGGCGTCGACGTCACCCGCGCCGGCAACCGACCAGCCGACCTGGTCGCCCGGTCGGATCCCGGACAGCGTCGTCGCGTCGCCCAGGTCGACGTCGCCGGTCGTCGACGCGGGGACCACGTGTGCGGCGCCGGTCCCCGAGCGGTTCGTGGCACCGACGACCAGGTCGGCGGTCCCGTCGGCGTTCACGTCGCCGGCGGCGTCGACCGACCACCCCGCCGTGTCGCCCGGCGCGCCGCCCCGCAGCGTCGCGCTGGCGTTCCCGTCGAGGTCGAGCGTCTCGCCGCCCGCGAGAGCCTCGCCGCGGACGACGTAGGCGGCACCCGCCCCCTGGGCGACGTCGGGGGCGCCGACGACGACACCCGCGGGCGCGGACTCGCCGGGGTTCTCGTCGATCGGCGCCAGGTTGGAGACGGAGAAGCCCGCCGTCGCCCCCGGGGCGCCGCGCAGGACGGCGCCGGCGGTCGAGAGGTTCGTCTCCGCCGGGAGCGACTCGCCGCCGTAGACGACGTAGGCCGCGCCGGCGTTGGGGCCGGTCGCCGCGTTGCCGGGCGCGCCGACGACCACGTCGTCGATCCCGTCGCCGTCGACGTCGCCGGCGCTGGAGACCGCCCAGCCGGCCTGGTCGAAGGCCGCCTCGCCGTACAGCGTCACGTTCGCTCGCTCGGAGAGGGCCGCCGCCGAGGTGTTCGCGAGGCGGCTCTCGGCGACGGGGCCGAAGAGGAGGTACGCCGCGCCGGCGTCGCGGCCGTTCGCGTCGACGCCGGGCGCGCCGACGAGCAGGTCGTCGACCCCGTCGCCGTTCACGTCGCCGGCGTTCGCGACCGACCAGCCCGCGCGGTCGCCGGCCTCGCCGGTGAGCGCCGCGTCGGCGTCGTCGATCGGGATCGTCCCGTCGAAGCCGCTCGGGGCGGTCTCCTGTGCGCCGGTCGCGCCGACGCCCGCGCCGCTCGCCGCCACGGCGAGGACCACTATGACGACGCGCAGCGTTCGTGTCCGCGGGCGCACCCGCGACAGCCGTGACCGGGATCCGCCCGGCCGTGAGTCGTCGGTCATGCGGGAGAACACCCGAGTCGGAGCGTCTTCGTAATCCGTAGCGAATCGGGGGTAAGCCCGGGACCGATCCGTGCCGGCCCGACGAAGCCGACCGTACCGATCGACAACCCCGGCTTACACGCCCGAGGGCGGCCGTACCGATCCGCGCGGCGTCGACCGGACACGGACCGGCGCCGGGACCGATACGGATCGGGTCGTGGTCGGGGTGGCCGACACGTCGCTCGTGCCGGGTCGGACCGACGACACGGCGGCCGCCGGTCCACGGTCCGGAAGCGTGCCGGCGCCACAAGCGTTAATCCGGCCAGTTCCTTGGTTCCGACCGTCGTGACAGTCTCTCACACCACTCCCGCGGCGGACCCGGCGAGCCGCCGGGCGGTAGCGTGACGGTCCTGTTGGTGGTCGACCGTGAGGACGGCCACGCGGCGCTGTTCGAGACCGGCGCCGAACTGGCCCGGGCGTTCGACACGGAACTGCACGTCGTCCACCTGGTCGAGGCGGGCGTGCCGGACGGCGACCAGCGGGCGTTCGAGGAGGAACTGGCGGCGGAACTCGCGGCGTTCGACGGCCTCGAGTGGTCGGTCTCGCTGGAGCACGTCCCCGACGTCGGGCGACGGGAGGCGACGCGGGTCGGCAACGCCGTCCTGGAGACCGCCGCCGACGTCGACTACGAGCACGTCGTCATGGGCCACCGGACGACCGGGGCCGTCTCGCGGGTGACCGGCGGGAGCGTCGCGGGGTACGTGATCGACAACGCCTCCCTGCCGGTCACCGTCGTCCGGGAACCCGAGGACGGCGGGACGCCGGTCGAGGACGTGGACGCCGACGGGTCGGAGAGCGAACCCGACGGCGAGGACGGCTCCTGACCGGCCGCCCGGCTCAGTCGACGAGGACCCGGTCGGTGACCCAGCAGCCGGCGAACGGCCCCGAGGCGGCCTTCGAGAGCCCGAACTCGTAGGTGACCGTGCGGCCGTCGGGGCCGGTGAGGGTGACCCGCTGGACGGCGCCGCCGTCGTCGGTGCGCTCGACGGGTCCGCGGACGGCCTCCACGTGGTCGATCATCGGCGCGTACCGGTGGCCGTGCACCATCATCACGAACCGCTCGCGCGGCCCGGTGGCCCGTCGGTTGGCCGGCGAGGCGAAGTTGTACGCCGTCAGCACCCCCGCGTCCTCGAAGGGCTCGTCGTTGTCCGCGAGCGCCTCGAGCTGTCGCTCGACGGCCCGCCCCGGCCCGTCCTCCGGGTCCGGGGTCGCCAGCCCCTCGACGGGGTGGTCGTCGTCCATGGCCACCCCAGGGTGGCGGGACGCATGACGCCTTCGCCGCGGAACGACCCGACCGCGGGACGGCCCGGTCGCGGGGCCGGCGTCGGGGGCGGGACGGGCGGGGATCAGAACTCGCCGAGGCTCGTCTGGTTGCGCTGCAGCGACCGGGCGTCGTAGCCCAGTTCGGTCAGCCGGCCGGTCAGGGCGTCCGTGCTGCCGTGCTGGACGTACACCGCCTCGGGGTCGACTCCCTCGACCAGATCGATCAACTCGCCGTGATCGGCGTGGTCCGAGAGGACGAACGTCTCGTCGTAGTCCCCGCGGTACCGGAAGCTCGTGTCGACGGCCCACCCCGAGAAGCCCGCCTTGACGGCCCCGGTGCGCTCACACAGCCGCTCGACGAAGTCGAGGTGGTTGGTCTGGCCCGGCAACACCAGCACGTCGCCCGGCCCCAGGTCGAGGTCCTCGCCGTACCGCTCGGCCCCGAACGCGACGTCGAGGTGGCGCTCGATCGGCTCGTTCAGGGCCGCGATGGCGTCGCTGACCAGCAGCCGCGACCGGCCGGCCCGGCGGGCCAGCAGCTGGATCTCCTGGGCCCGCCCCAGCGAGTAGCCCAGACAGACCGCCGGCCGGTCGGCCTCGTCCTCGAACCAGTCGACGATCCGGGCCTCACACTCCGACTGTGGCGGGAAGTCGTACTCGGGCTCGCCGTAGGTGGCCTCCGTCACCAGCACGTCGGCCTCGACCGGCTCGAACCCCTCCAGGTAGAAGCGGTCCCGCGTGGAGACGTCGCCGGTGTACAGCAGCCGGCGGCCGCTCTCGGGGTCGGTCACCAGCGCCGCCCGGGAGCCGGGGATGTGGCCGGCGTTCAACAGTTCGACGTCCGGCTGGTCGACCCGCTCGGGCGGCTCGTCGCGGCGGACGCCCGCCAGCGCCGCCGTCAGTTCCGAGCAGACCAGCGGGCCCGGGTCCTCGTCGTACAGGTGGTCGCCGTGGGCGTGGCTGAGGACGTTCACGTCGCCGTCGGGGCGTTCGGCATCGCAGTCGACGACCCGACCGTCCGCGAGCACGAGTTCGATGCCGTCCGTGTACCGGACCGTCGTCACGGCCGTCCGGAGGGGAGCGACCGGCAAAACGGTGCCGACGCGGCGGCGCTCCCGTCCAGCGGGTCGCCGGTCCGGCCCGCTACTGGTCCTCGAACAGCGACTCCACCCGCGCCAGCGAGTCGGCCCCCGCCGGGTCGAGGTCCTCGCGGACCTCCAGGAAGCGGGGGAACCGCAGCGCGTAGCCCGAGCCGTACTCCGGGGAGGCCTGGATCTCCTCGTACTCGACCGAGAGGACCAGTTCCGGGCGCAACTCCACCGTCCGGCCGTCCTCGGCGACGACCAGGTCAGTCAGCCGCTCGGTGAGCGCGGCCAGCTCCTCGTCCGTGTAGCCCGTCGAGAGCCGGCCCACCTCGGCGAAGCCGTCGCCGTCCCGACAGCCCAGGTAGAGCCGCCCGAGGTAGTCGCTGCGCCGCCCCTCGCTCCAGGTCGCGCGCGTGACCACCAGGTCCAGGGGCTCCATCACGGGCTTGTGTTTCATCACGTACCCCACCCGGTCGCCCGGCTGGTAGGCCGCGTCGAGGTTCTTCAGCATCACGCCCTCCCGGTCGGCGGCCAGCGCCGCCTGGTAGAACGACCGCGCCGCGTCGAGGTCCGCCGGTCGCAGGCGGTCGGCGCGTTCGATCTCGCGCTCGGCGGGCTCGAAGGCGTCGTCCAGCCGGTCGAGCCGTTCCCGGAGCGGGTGCTCCATCAGCGACTCCCCCTCGACCTCCAGCGCGTCGAACAGGTACACCGTCACCGGGATCGACTCCGCCAGTTCGGCGATGTCGTACTTGCGCTTGATCCGCCGGGAGAACTGCTGGAACGGGACCGGATCGCCCGTGTCGGGGTCGTAGCCCACCATCTCGCCGTCCAGCAGACACCGGTCGGCGACGACGTGTTCCCGGACCGCGGCGACGACGTCCGGGAACTGCCCGGTGACGTCCTCCAGCCGGCGGGTGAACACCCGCACCTCGTCGCCGTCCTTGTGGATCTGGACCCGTGCGCCGTCGTACTTGTGCTCGAGCAACACCTCCTCGCCGGGCTCGACGCCCTCGGCCGCGGGGTCGAACCCCTCGCTCCCGGCGACGTCGGCGATCCCCGACGCCAGCCCCTCGGCCTTCTTCGCGAGCATCACCTTCACCGGCCGGAACAGCTCCACCGACAGGTCGTCCAGTCCCGCCCGGCCCTCGTCGCGGGCGGTCTCGGCGACCAGCCGGAAGTCGTTGGTCACCTCGTAGGCCCGCTCGACGGCGGCGACCGCCCCGTCGCTCCCGTCGAGGAAGGCCGCGGCGATCGCGTCGCGGATCGCTCCCTCGCCGACGCCCAGCCGCATGTGGCCGAGCGCCGTCCGGACCACGTAGCGGGCGGCTTCGGGGTCGGCGTCCGAGAGCAGTCCGGCGACCTCGTCGACGCGGCGCTCCTCGCTGCCCTCCCCCTCGATCGCCGCCAGCGAGCGCAGCGTGTCGTGGACCCGCTCGACGGTCAGCGGCTCGGAGAACAGCGACCGCTGGGTGCGGTTCTCGACGGCCCACGCCGCGGCGTCGCCCAGGTCGCCCCGCTCGGTCCAGACGGCCTCGACCTCCCCGTCGTCGACGCCGGTGGCCTTCGCGATCGCGTCGACGGTCCGGCTGGAGGAGACCCCGAGGTCGCCGTCCTCCCACGGCGCGAACACCTTCCCGCGGACGACGCCGACGACCATGGGGAGGAGTTCGGCGTCGCAGTCCGCGAAGCAGTCGGCCAGGATCGACACCTGCTCCAGGTCGGAGCTGGTGTCGTCCAGCCGGCGGTACACCGCGACGAGGTCGTCGTAGTCCATCGACGTGTGGTAGGGTCCGGGCGGTGTTAACGGCTTGTGGGCCGGGCCGCCGACGGGAGACTACGGGACCGACCGGCCCACCGCACTTCCGACGAACACGCCGAGGTACGCCGGCAGCGCCAGGACCAGGAGCGCCAGCAGCGTCAGCGCCGCCGTGATCCGGAACGCGCCGACCGCCGCGGCGGCGATCAGACTCGCGCCCAGCAGGGCCGCCGCCGCCGCCAGGAACTGCCCGGCCAGCGCGAACGACACCGCCGGCGAGAACGTCACGATCGCCGCGAGGACGAGCGTCGCCAGCCCCGTCGGCACCACCAGCCCGATGGTCAACTGGCCGCGGTAGTCCTCGGCCCGGTCCGTGGCGGTCGCGGCGTACACCAGCCCGGTGGCGAGTCCGGCTAGGAAGCCGGCGGCGGCGACCGCCGCCACCGAGGCGAGACCGGCCCCCGGCGCGAGGGCGACCAGCAGCGGGCCGCCGCCGGGCTCGACCGAGAGCGACGGCCGCGGCGCGACGAACACCGCGACCGCCACCCCGACCGCGAGCACCACTCCGACCCGACGCCCGAACGCCTCCGCCGGCGACCCGTCCTCCGGTCCCGCCCCGCCCGGGACGACAGTCGCCGGGACGTCGCCGGTCTCCGCGTCGTCGCTCCCGCCGTCCCGGGGCTCGCCGTCGGCCGGCCGGCCGTCGCTCTCCGCTCGGTCGTCGCCGTCCGGGGGCGGGTCGTCGTCCGTGGCGGGGTCCATGCCGACGACCACATCCCCCGGTGTCATAACGCCCCCGACCGCGCGGAGAGCGGTGACGGTGGTCAGATACGGGACCGCGAGAACCGGTCAGCGGGCGGCGAGAGCCCTCTGCCGCTCCGGGGTTCTGTGACGGATATCTCCTCCGTTCGGATACTGCCGCCGCGGAACCCCCGACCGAGCCCCGTCCTATCCATCCGCCAGGAGTCAGCCGTCGAACCGTCCGAATCCTGGCGGACCGAAAGGGCGAGCGTGGTTGCACAAGCCCGGCGATGCAAGCCGCGAGGCGGCCTCGGAGAGGCCGCCTCGGCCCGTGAGCGGACACCGTAGGCCGAGGAGCGCAGCGAGCCGCGGGACCCAACCCCGCGAGGGCTTTCGCTGTCTCGGTCCCCCGGTACGTGGTCGCGTATCCGAACACCACCGGAGCGGCCCGGGAAAGCTTGATGCCGCCGCCGGCCACAGAGCCGCGCATGAGTCAGGACTGTGTCTTCTGTGGCATCGTGTCGGGAGAGATCCCCGGTCGGATCGTCCACGAGACGGAGCCGGCGGCGGCCTTCCTCGACGCCAACCCGCTGGCGGCGGGCCACACGCTGGTCGTCCCGACCGACCACCACGAGCGGCTGAACGACCTGCCGGCCGACGTCGCCCGGGAGCTGTACGCCGCGGTACAGGACGTCGTGCCCGCCGTGGAGGCGGCCGTCGACGCCCCTGCGACAACCGTGGCGTTCAACAACGGCACGGCCGCCGGCCAGGAGGTCCCCCACGTCCACTGTCACGTGGTGCCGCGCTTCGAGGACGACGGCGCCGGTCCGATCCACGCGGCGTTCGGCGACCGGCCGGACCTCGACGACGGCGAACTGGACGCCGTCGCCGCCGACGTCGCCGAACTGCTGTAGACGGTCGTCCGTCGCCGGCGGGGTTCGGCCGGGACGACCGGCCGCCCGCGGTCGGTGACTCTTTCAGGGAGAGAGCCCCGAGACGGAGCATGCGAGGCTACCAACTGGGAACGATCTGGGGGATCCCGATCCGGGTCCACCTCTCTCTCCTGATCGTCCTCCCGATCCTGGCGTACCTCCTGGGCAGCGGGGCACAGATCGAGACCTACGCGGCGCTGGTCAACGCGCTGGCGGGGACGAGCCTCGACCCCGCCGCACTCCGGCAGGGGTCGACGCCGTGGCTGATCGGCAGCGCCGCGGCCATCGGCCTGTTCGTCAGCGTCGCGGTCCACGAACTGGGTCACGCCTGGATGGCGATGCGCTACGACCTGGAGGTGGAGTCGATCACGCTGTGGATCCTGGGCGGCCTGGCGGCGCTCAAGGAGTTCCCCAAGGAGTGGAACCGCGAGTTCTGGATCGCCGTCGTCGGCCCGCTGACGAGCATCGCCCTCGCCGGAGTCCTGTACGCGGCGCTGTTCGCTATCCCGGCCTCGGCGCCGGTCGTGCTGTTCGTCGTGGGCTGGCTCGCGGTCACCAACCTCGTGCTGGCGGTGTTCAACATGGTCCCCGCCTTCCCGATGGACGGCGGCCGGGTGTTGCGCGCGCTGCTGGCTCGCAACCGGCCCTACGCCAGCGCGACGCGGATCGCCGCCCGCATCGGCTCGGCCTTTGCGGTGGTCTTTGCCGTCTTCGGGGTGCTCGCGTTCTCGCCACTCCTGCTCCTGCTGGCGCTTTTCATCTACGGCGCCGCGAGCACGGAGTCCCGGACGGTGGCGCTGGGCGAACTGCTGGAGGGGATGACCGTCGGCGACGTGGCCAGTCCGCTGGACGCCACCATCGAGGGGTCGGCGTCGGTCGACGAACTGGTCTCGCGGATGTTCGCCGACCGGGTCACGGAGTTCGTCGTCTCGGAGGGCGGCGAGCCGGTCGGGCTGATCACCGCCGCCGATTTCAAGGCGGTGTCCCTGGAGGACCGCTCGCGCACCACCGTCGCCGAACTGATGGAGACGGACGTGGTCCACCTGGCGTCGGACACGCCGGCGTTCGACGCGCTGGTGGCGCTGGACGGGTCGGGCGCCAGCGCCGCCTTCGTCGACGGGCCGGAGGGGAGTCGCGTCGTCTCGCGGGCCGACTTCACGGCCGCGATGGAGATGCGCCGCGTGATCGGCAGCGGCGCGCCGCTGTAGCGCGGTCGGAGCGGGGCCGACCGGTCAGCCCAGCCGCGAGCGGACGGCCTCGACGCCGCCGCCCAGCACGAGCGCGACGCCGACGACGGAGACGCCGAAGTGGAGTTCGCCGAACCAGAACGGGATCATCGCGAACTCGCCTTTCAGTCCGAACAGCACCGTCGTCAGGACGGGGACGCCGCCGTCGTCGGGCGCCGACGGTCCGGTCCCGGTCTCGCCGTCACCGTCGCCCGCCCCGCCGGTGTACCGGGCCGCGCTCGTGCGCTCGCCCTCGGGGAGCCGCTCGGCCTCGTAGGGGAGGTTGAACACCTGCTCGCTCCACACCGTCGTGCCGTTCTCGGCCACCTCGACGATCCGGCTGTTGTGGGTGTCCGTGATCAGCGTGTTGCCGTTGTCCAGGCGGTCGGCGTCGCGGGGCCAGTGCAGATCGAGGCCGTCGGCCGAGGACACCGACCAGACCGGCTCCCAGCCGTCGTCGGTGCGGTGCAGTTCCACCACGCGGTCGTTGTCGCTGTCGGCGACCAGCACGGCGCCGTTCCCGAGCCACTGGGGGTTGTGCTGGTGGTTCATCACCGCGGGGTCGCCACAGCGGACGTCCCCGTCGGCGTCGTTCACGAGCTGGCGGCCGCTCTGCCGGCAGACGTCGTCGTTCGAGTCGTCGGTGTCCGCGTTGATCGTCTCGACCACCCCCGCGCCGCGCTCGATCAGGACGAGCTGGTTCGCGTTGCGGACGCTCACCAGGTAGTGGCTCTCGTTTATCGCGTCGACGTCGTTGACGTGGAGCCAGTCGCGCCGGGTGGGGTCGGCCGGCGGCGTGTAGTGGGCCGAGGCGTTCCACGACCAGGTGACCTCGCCGCCGCGGACGGTGAAGATCCGCTCGGCGTCCATGTCGCTGACGAGGTACTCGCCGGTCGGGAGCCGCTCGACGTCGTGGGTCTCGCTGTTGGTTCGGGAGGCCACCGGGAAGGCGTACTCGCCGACGACGGCCGGCCCGCCGGTCGCCGCGGGGTCGATCCGGCGGAAGCCGGTCTTCACGCAGGGGGTCTCGTGGGCGCCACACCCCTCGGTGTAGCCGCCGTGCATGAAGCCCGCGAGCACCGTGCCGTTGCCGAGCATGGTCACGTCGAAGTAGCTCTCGGCGGACCCCTCGCGCCAGGCGACGCCGTCGTCCTGCAGGAGGAAGACGGCGCCGCCGGCGTGCCAGCCGCCCTCGGTGCTCTGGGAACCGACCAGGGTGCGTCGGTCGCCGTCCGCGCGCTCGCCCAGCGTCGGCGCGGTCAGGGCGCCCACGAGGAGGGTCGCGACCACGAGCAGGGCGCCCGCGGCCGCCAGGGCCGCCGCGCGTTCGCGTCGATCCATACACGTCCGTACCGGCCAGCCCGAGAATAAGCCTTGTCAACCGGCCCCGTCCCGGCCGGGCCGGCTCCCGCCGCCGGCCCCGCGGGTCGATCCGCCGCCCGGGGTAGTGTTTACTTTGGCAGTGACGACCGAAACCGGGGAGGAGACCGCCCAGGATGCCCCGGCCGCCCCTCCCGGTCCCACCCGTTTCGGCCGGGTGGACGGGCTACGCGGGCGGGGCTTCCGAGACCGTCCGACCGACTCCGGCACCACCATCCGCGTGACTAAACACGACCGCGACCGGTCCCTCAAGCTACAAGTCCCTCGCCGGTGGAGGGCGGGGCATGTCGAGGCTCGTCGTCGCGCAGTCGATCCCGGAGTCGTTCGTCCGGCTGGTCGGGCCCGACCCCGTGGTCCAGGCGCTGGTCGGCGGGGTGGTGATCGCGGCGCTGAACCTCCTCGGCGCGAGCCTGGTGTTCGTCCTCCGTGACCCCTCCGAGCGGCTGCTCGACGGGGCGCTGGGCTTCGCCGCCGGGGTGATGCTGGCCGCCAGTTTCACGAGCCTGATCATCCCCGGCATCGAGACCTACGCCGGCGGGGACCCGGTGCCGGTGCTCGCGGGGGTGGTGCTGGGCGCGCTCTTCCTGGACCGCGCGGACTGGATCGTCCCCCACGCCCACTACCTGGTCACCGGCCGTCGCCGGTCGGACCAGGCCCACCCCGGCGACGGGGTGGTCGACGAGGCCCGCTTCGGCGGCGTCGTCCTCTTCGTGCTCGCGATCACGCTGCACAACGTCCCCGAGGGGCTGGCCGTCGGGGTGGGCTTCGGCGCCGCGGCGACGGCCGGCGGCGACCCGGCCGTCGTCGGCGAGGCGCTGGCGCTGATGCTCGCCATCGGCGTCCAGAACGTCCCGGAGGGGCTCGCGGTGTCGGTCGCCGCGGTCAACGCCGGCTTAGACCGGCGCTCCTACGCCGTCTTCGCCGGCGTCCGCTCCGGATTGGTGGAGATTCCCGTCGCCGTGCTCGGCGCGGTGGCGGTGGCCGCCATCGCCGGACTGCTCCCCTACGCGATGGGCTTCGCCGCCGGGGCGATGCTGTTCGTCATCTCCGACGAGATCGTCCCCGAGACCCACCTCCGGGGCCACGAGCGCACCGCCACGCTCGGGACGATCGCCGGGGTCGTGGTGATGCTGTACCTCGACATCGCCCTGGCGGCCTAGAGCGGTCGACGGCCGCTCGCGGGCCCGGCGACCGGCGTCCGTGAACCGGGCGACCCGCTCACGCTCCCGCGCACACGCGAGACGAACCGAGTCGAACTCGTCGGGGGAGCTACTCCCAGGCGAAGGTCCCGTCGGAGAGAACGACCTCGCCGTCGACCCGCAGTTCGCCCCGCTCCCGGAGGTCGGTCAGCAGGTCGACGTGGACGGCGCTGTCGTTGCCGGTCTCGCCCTCGGGGAGACAGGCGTCGTAGGCCCGCCCCAGCGCGAGGTGGACGGTGCCGCCCATCTTCTCGTCGAACAGCATGTTGTCCGTGATCCGGTCGATGTCGCGGTTCATCCCGACGCCCAGTTCCCCCAGCCGACGCGCGCCCTCGTCGGTCGCCAGCACGTCCCCGACCGCGTCCTCGCCGGCGGCCGCCGAGTGCTCGACCACGACGCCGTCCTCGAAGGTCAGACGGACGTCCCGGATCCGCCGCCCCCGGACCGTCATCGGCACGTCGAACAGCACCGTCCCCTCCGCCCCGGCGGGGGCGGTGAACACCTCGCCCGAGGGGAGGTTGTGCGAGTCGTAGGCGACGCTGGCGGCGGAGTTGACCGCGTTCCGGCCCGCGATCGGCAGCGTCAGGTCGGTGCCCTCCCCGAGCAGGCGCACCTCGTCGCCGTCGTCGAGGCGCCGTCTCAGGCGGTCCATCTCCGCCGCCAGCGACTCCCAGTCCCTGAGGGTGGCGTCGTAGACGAACTCGCGGTAGGCCTCGACGCTCATCCCGGCGGCCTGGGCGGTCGCCCGCGTGGGGTGTTGGGTCGACACCCAGTCGGTCGCCAGACGGGCCTCCCGGATCCCCTCCCTGGCCCGGTCGTAGGCCGCCCGCCGGTCGGCCGGCACGTCCGCCGTCGCGGCGGTGTTGCGCGACCCCTTCAGGACGAGCACGCTGTCGGCGTGCTCGTACAGCGCCAGTTCGTACTCGGGGTCGGGGTCGAACCCCCCGTCGCCGGCCCGGAGGTACGCGCGCGTGATCTCCCCGGACCGGGAGACGGTCACCAGGTTCGCGCCCCGCTCGCCGAGTTCGGCGGCGACGGCCGTCGCCAGTTCGTGGGCCCCCTCCTCGACGGCGAGGACGACGTCGTCGCCCGCCTCGATACGCGCGCTCCAGTCGACTAACAGCCGTGCGTGTTCCGCGACCCGGTCGTCCATACGTCGGGTGGGTGGCCCGCCCTCAAAACGGCAAGGGACGTCGGGACGGTCGAGCGTATCGAACCGGGCAGGGGTCGAGCGGTCGCGCGCGAACCGCGTGCGGGGGCGGCGGCGGCGACCGTGGCGCCGACCGCCCGGACGGCGGCCGTGATACGACGGGCGATCGGTCCGACAGGGGTGGCGGTCGAACGTCTCACTTCTCAGCTAATATCACGATTTCTGACATGGATCGCGGGGGGAGTCGATGAATTCCCGGAGAGGGAGACCGCATCCGGTACAATGACGATGGGTTTTTAAACTCGATGTCCTTGACGTGGGAGTATGTCACCCTCCCCCAACAAGCTCGGAGCGAACCGACGACAGGTGATCGCCGGCGTCGGCGGCGCCGCGGCGGTCGGCCTGGCCGGCTGTGCCGGCGACGGCGGCGACGGCGGCGACGGCGCGGCCCCGGACCCGGTGTCGGACCGGGTGACGGTCAACCCGGACGACATCGTCGAGGGCGGCGAGTTCCGCTCGGCGATCGGCGCCAACGTCGACTCCTTCGACTACCCTTACAGCAGTTCCGCCTCCTCGACGGCCGTGATGAACCTCATGTACGAGGGGATGATCACGACCGGGGCCAACGCCGAGATCTACCCCTGGCTGGCCGAGTCCTACGAGCGGACCGACCTCCAGGATATCGACCGGACGGCCTACGAGTCCTACATGGTCGAGGCCGACTACGACGACGAGGGGGTCCCGCAGCTGGACCGCCAGATCGTGATCTCCCACCCGGACAACGACCCCTCGTCGGGGTCGGGGCAGTTCCTCACCGTCGAGGAGGCCCCCGACGCGATCGAGGACGGCACGTTCGGGATGCGCTTCGAGTTCTCGCTGCACGAGGGCGTGACGTTCCACGACGGCAGCGAGATGACCGCGGCCGACGTGGTCGCCTCCTACGAGCGGGTGCGGGGATCGACGCTGTCGGGGCAGATCTACGACTCGCTGCTGGACATCCAGGCCGACGGCGACTACACGGTCGAACTGTACGCCCAGGTGCCCGACGCCTTCGCGATCCTCAACATCGGCGGCCTGCCGATCTACCCCGAGGAGAAGGCGACGCTGCCGCCCCAGGAGATGGACCCCCGGCAGGGCAACGAGATCGCCGGCACCGGTCCCTTCCAGCTCGACGACTTCACCAACGAGGAGTTCTTCCGGTTCACGGCGTTCGAGGACTACTGGTTCGACACGGAGCTGAAAGACTGGTTCGACGGCCCCGAGGACTTCCCCAACGGGCCGGCGGTCGACGCGGTCGACCTGTCGATCATCGCCGACCCCGCCTCCCGGAGCGCGGCGCTGCAGAACGACGAACTGGACCTGGCCTACGGGCTCAACTCTAGCACGCTGACCGACTACCAGGAGTCCGAGGAGTTCAACACCTCGGCCACCAACGGCGCCGGCTACCTGTTCATGCAGTACCCAGTGCGGGTGGCGCCGTTCGACGACGACCGGATCCGGCGGGCGGTCAACCACCTGATCCCGCGCGAGGACATCTCCTCCAGCATCTTCCAGGGCTGGGAGAACCCGGCCTACGTGCCGATCCCGCCGGTGGCGGCCAAGGACGCGACGACCGACTACGAGGCCTTCGAGGAGGAGGTCAGGTCCAGCAGCGACTTCGACACCGAGCGGGCGACGGAACTCGCCCAGGAGGCCGTCGACGAGAACGACATCGAGACGCCCATCGAGGTGACCATCGAGACCAACGCCGAGAACGACGACCGCGTTCGGGTCGTCCAGTTGATCGCCGAGTCGATGAACCAGACGGAGTTCTTCGACGTCTCCGTCGAGACGAAGGCGTTCAACACGCTGCTCCAGCAGATCCTCAGCCCGGACTACTTCGAGACGGGCAACATCGTCGTGATCGGGCTGTCGGGTGGGTTCGACCCCCACGGCTACATCAAGGCGATCCACCACCCGGACAACTTCGCGGCCTGCTGCAACTTCCAGAACATCGACAACCAGGAGCTCAACGACGCCCTCGAGCAGGCCCGCTACGGTACCGAGGCCGTCAGCGACCCCGAGGTGCGCCGGGAGCGCTACGAGGAGATCCAGAACATGGTGCTCGACATGAGCGCCAACTCCTACATCACCCACAGCCGGGTGGTGTCGGTGACCCGAGGCGACGTACGCGGGTTCAACACCTACCCGAGCACCCAGAGCATCTTCAGCTACGCGCTGTACGCCCCGGCCGACGAACAGATCGTCTACATGGACGAGTAGCGCCGGCCGGCGGATTTACTACCGCTCGACGAGACACACAGGTAACGCGGACGATACCAACGCATGGGTCTCAGACGATACATCCTGAAACGGCTCCTGACGGTCGTGCCGATACTGTTCGGCGTGTCGGTGATCACCTACCTGCTGGTCGGCGTGACACCGGGCGACCCGGTGGACGTGCTGATCGCCCTGAACCCGGACGTCACGCCGGCACAGGAGGCACAGTTGCGGGAGTACTACGGACTGAACCAGCCGGTCTGGCAGCGGTACCTGCGGTGGCTGGGCAACGTCCTGCAGGGCGACTTCGGCATCGTCGTCACCACCGGCCGCGACGTCGGCGCGGTCGTCGCCGAGCGGCTCCCGCCGACGATCGCGCTGGGTCTGTTCGGTTGGGCGTTCGGCCTGCTGATCTCGATCCCGGCCGGGATCTACGCCGCCGTCAACAAGGACGATCTGGCCGACCACGTCAGCCGGTTCGCCGCGCTGTCGGGCATCTCGATCCCGAACTTCTGGCTGGGGCTGAACCTCATCCTGATCGGCGTGCTGGTGTTGGGCTGGTGGAACGTGCTCCCGCCGCGCGCGCCGCTGTACAGCCCGTCGATGCTGTGGTACCTGATCCTGCCCGGGATCACCATCGGCACCGCCTCGGCGTCGACGCTGATGCGGATCATGCGCACCTCGATGGCCGAGGAACTCAACAAGGAGTACGTCACCGCGGCCCGCGCGAAGGGGTTGCCCGAACGGACGGTGATCCTCAAGCACGTGCTGCGCAACTCGCTGATCTCCGTGACGACCGTGGCCGCCTTCCTCACCGCGAGCATCTTCGCCGGCTCGATCGTCGTCGAGGTCGTGTTCAGTTGGCCGGGGCTCGGACAGACCTTCGTCGAGGCGATCCGTCAGCGCGAGGTGAACCTCATCCTGGCGATCACGCTGTTCACCGGCGTGGTTATCGTCCTGGCGAACCTGCTCGCCGACATCATGTACGCGGTGCTGGACCCCAGAATCAGGTACGATTGATATGTCTACGCAACGAGGACGGATCCGGATCACGGGATTCGACACGAGCCGAGTGGAACAGCGCGACGACCTGTCGGGGTGGACGCCGACCGAGACCGCCAAGGCCGAGGGCCGGTGGCAGCGTGCCTTCAGACGCTTCCGGCACAACGGCGCCGCGATGGTCGGACTGGGCGTCGTCGCCGCGATGGTGTTGATCGCGGTGTTCGCCCGCCCGGTCGAGATCGCCGGCGTCACGGTCCAGCCGATCGCGCTGGCCCCCTACGACCCGTTCACCCGGGTCACCTTCCAGGGCTCCAGCGCCGGCATCTACGCGCCGCCGTCGCTGCAGCACCCGTTCGGGACGGGCCGCAACGGCCGTGACGTGCTCTCGCGGGTGATGTACGGCGGCCGGCTCAGCATCTCCATCGGCTTCATCGTCGTGGCGATCACCGCGACGATCGGCCTGGCGTACGGCGCGATCGCCGGCTACTACGGCGGCTGGGTGGACGAGATCATGATGCGCTTCGTCGACACCATCTACGCGTTCCCCGGCCTGCTGTTGGCGCTGGTCGTCGTCGCCGTGCTCGGGCGGGGCTACTGGCAGCTGGTCGCCGCCTTCGTCATCCCCGGCTGGGCGGGGTACGCCCGCCTGATCCGCGGGGAGGTGCTCAAGGCCAAGGAGAACGAGTACGTCACCGCCGCGCGGGCGCTGGGCGCCCGCGACCGGTCGGTGATCTTCAAACACGTGGTCCCCAACTCCATCGCGCCGCTGATCGTCCAGGCCTCGCTGGCCATCGGCACCGTCGTCATCGGCGTGGCGGCCCTTGGCTTCCTCGGCCTGGGCTTCGAGCGCGCCCCCGAGTGGGGGACGATGCTCAACGGCGCCCGCGAGACCGTCATCCCCGGCCCCGGCGGCTCCGTCGAGTGGTGGGCGACGATCTTCCCGGGCGGCGCCATCTTCCTGTTCGTCATGGCGATGAACATGGTCGGCGACGGGGTCAACGACGCGCTGGACGCCCAGGAAGTGGGTAACGTCGGGCAGGGCCCGGGGGGCGGCGGCTGATGGCCCTCCTCGAGGTCGAGGACCTGACGGTCAGCTTCTACACCGAGGACGGCGCCGTCCGCGCGGTCGACGACCTCTCCTACCGGATCGAGGCCGGCGAGAAGTTCGGCGTCGTCGGCGAGTCCGGCGCCGGCAAGAGCGTCACCGCCCTCTCGCTGATGCGTCTGATCGAGAGTCCCGGCCGCATCGAGTCGGGCTCGATCCGGTTCAAGGGCGAGGACCTGTTGGAGATGGACGAGGCGGAGATGCGGGCCGTCCGGGGCAACGAGATCGCGATGATCTTCCAGGACGCCCAGACGGCGCTCAACCCCGTCTACACCGTCGGCGAGCAGATCGCCGAGGCGATCCGCCACCACATGGACTACGACGATGACGCGGCCCGCGAGCGGACGATCCGGCTGCTGGACCGCGTCGGCATCCCGGAGGCCGAGACCCGCTACTCCGACTACCCTCACGAGTTCTCCGGCGGCATGCAACAGCGGGCGGTCATCGCGATGGCGCTGTCCTGTGACCCGGACCTGCTGATCGCCGACGAGCCGACCACGGCGCTCGACGTCACCACGGAGGCGAAGATCCTCGACGAGATCGAGGGGCTGGCCGACGAGTTCGACACCGCGATCCAGCTCATCACCCACGACCTGGGCGTGATCGCCCGGGTGTGTGACCGCGTGATGGTGATGTACGCCGGCAAGCCCGTCGAGAAGGCTCCCGTCGACGACCTCTACTACGACCCGAAACACCCCTACACGGTCGGGCTGATGAGCTCGATCCCCCGGATCGGCGACGAGCGCGACCGGCTCCAGACGATCCCCGGGACGATGCCGGACCTGGTCGAGATCCCGCCGGGCTGTAGCTTCCACCCGCGGTGTCCGTTCGCCGAGGAGGCCTGCACCCGCACGGAGCCGTCGCTCGTCCACCCCGACACCGGGGTCGACGCCGACGACCCGGACGTCGACCGCGGCGCGGCCTGTCTGGCCTACACCGGCGAACTGAGCGGCGAACTGGACTACCAGGTCGACGTCGGCGACGGCCGCCCCGGGACGAGCGCCGGCCGCGCGGGGGGTGACGATGACTGACGGCGAGCCGATCCTCCGACTGGAGGGGCTCACAAAGTACTACGACACCAGCGAGGGGTTCGTCGACTCGCTGCTCGGGCGCTCCCAGCAGGTCAGGGCCGTCGACGGCGTCGACCTGGAACTGCACCGCGGGGAGACGCTGGGCGTGGTCGGCGAGTCCGGCTGTGGCAAGACCACCCTCGGACGGGCCGCTCTCCAGTTGATCGAGCCCACCGACGGCTCCGTGTACTACCAGGGCGAGGACCTCACCGAGGTGTCCGACGGCCGGATGCGCGAGCTCCGGAAGGACCTCCAGTACATCTTCCAGGACCCCTTCGCCTCCCTCAACCCGCGCCTGACCGTGGAGGACATCGTCGGCGAGCCCCTGGACGTCCACGACATCGCCTCGGGCGAGGCCCGGACCGCCCGGGTCCACGACCTGCTGGAGACGGTGGGGCTCAACGCCAGCCACGCCCACCGCTACCCCCACGAGTTCTCCGGCGGCCAGCGCCAGCGGATCGGCATCGCCCGGGCGCTGGCGGTCGACCCCGAGGTGATCGTCTGTGACGAGCCCGTCTCGGCGCTCGACGTCTCCGTCCAGGCCCAGATCCTCAACCTGCTGGAGGAGCTCCAGGAGGAGTTCGACCTCTCCTACGTGTTCATCGCCCACGACCTGAGCGTGGTCGAGCACATCTCCGACCGGATCGCCGTGATGTACCTCGGCGAGATAGCCGAACGGGGGACCACCCGCGAGGTGTTCGGCCCGCCCCACCACCCCTACACGGAGGCGCTGCTGTCGGCGATCCCCGAGCCCGACCCCGGCTGGGAGGGCGAGGAGATCTTCCTCGCGGGCTCCGTCCCGTCGCCGATCAACCCGCCCTCGGGCTGTCGGTTCCACACCCGCTGTCCGCGGGTGATCCAGCCCGACGACGTCGACCTCGACCAGTCGGTCTGGCGCTCGGTGATGGACCTGCGGGTGCGCCTGCGCGGGGCCGAGGGGCTGGAGGCCGTCACCGCCGTCGCCGAGGAGAACGGCGAACGGGTCGACCCCGCGACGGTCGGCCGCGACCGGCTCGACGACCTGGTCCGCGAGGAGTTCGGCCTCCCCGGGCGGCTCTCGGACCCGGGCGTCGAGGAGACCCTCTCCGGGGCCGTCGACCGACTCCACGACGACGACCTGGCGGGCGCCCGCGAGCACCTCGCGGAGACGCTCCGGTCGCCCTGCGAGCTGACCGACCCCGGGCTGCTCGCCGAGGGCGACTCGGACACCCACCGGATCGCCTGTCTGCTGTACGACGACGACTCCGCGGGCGAGCCCGGCGGCTCGGTGACGAACGTCGCCGCCGACGACTAGAAACAGTGTCCGGACGAGAGAGCGCGAGAACCGATCACCGGGCACCGAAAGCCCTCGCGGGGTTGCGGTCCCGCGACTCGCTGCGCGCTCCGCGTGCTCGCGTCGTCGGACTTGTGCAACCCCGCTCGCCCCCTCAGTCCGCCAGGGTTCGGACGGTTCGGTAGCCGAATCCCGGCGGACGGACGAGTGAGGCTCTCCTGAGGTCCGTGGCGGCAGTATCTCGACGGAGGCCATCCGTCACAGAACTCCGGAACGCGCCGAGGGCCTTCGATGTCCGTCTCCCGGTCTCTGGTTGAACACCACCACGACCGAGCGGCCGCGACCCTTTTGCCCGGCGACCGCCAACGGACGACGATGCGTCGGATCTACGACTCCGGGGCGCTCCGGCGGGACGACGAGGGGACGTTCACCCCCAACGAGCGCGACGACGACCCCCAGCCGCGGGCGATGCGGTCGGTGCCCAGCGGCACCCTCAGCAGGCTGCTGGTCCCCCACCGACTGCGCTACCGGGCAGTCTCCGTCGAGGTGTCCACCCCGCGGGAGCGCTACGACGCCGGCACCCGGATCCCCTTCGCCGTGACGATGCGCAACCGGCTCCCGTTCCCGGTGACCCTGCCGGTCGACTCGCCGCTGCCCTGGAGTTGGGACGTCGACGGCGTGCCCGAGGCCTCCCACGTCCGGCGGGGACCCCCGGAGGAGGAGCACGGCTTCCGGTTCGACCGCGGCGAGCGCAAACGGTTCGTCCGGCGCTGGTCCGGGTCGTTCCGGGTCGCCGACGACGAGTGGGAGCCGGCGACGCCCGGCGAGTACACGATCGGCGCCGGCCTGAACGTCGCCGACGCCGCCGAGCGCGGGCTCTACGACGACGTCACCGTCCGGATCGACCCCTGAGGACGGGTCGTCGCGGCTCCGGGGACCGTCTGCCCGACCGACCCAGCCGGGCCCGAACCGGACTGTGGCTGAGTGGCGCGGGGGCCGGTGCCGCGGGCTTTTGTTCCTGTGGACGTACCCTCGCGTATGAACCCCCTCGCGCGCCTGCGGAACCCGGCGTACACCGGCGAGAACCGGTGTGTCCCGTGTACCGCCGTGAACGTCGCCATCTCGGTCGTCGCGGCCGCGGTCGCCGCGGTCGCCGCCGTCGAACTGGCGGCCGCCGTCCTCGCGGTCTCGCTCTCCGCGATCTACCTCCGGGGCTACCTGGTCCCCGGGACGCCGACGCTCACGAAGCGGTACTTCCCGCCGTGGCTGCTCGCCCGCTTCGGCAAGGACCCCCGCGACCGGGCCGGCCCGACCCGGGTCGAACGCGCCGACGGCGGGAGCGTCGCGACGGGGACGTCGGCGGCCGAGACGTCCACGGCGAGCACCGAGGCCGCGACGGCGACCCCGGACGAGGACGCCGAGGAGACGGACGCCGCGGGCACCGACGTCGCGGGCACCGACGCCGACGAGTCGGACGAGTCCGACGCAGACGACGACCCCGGGTGGGACACGATCGAGCGCCTGGAGCGCGAGCGGGCGGCCGCCGTCGATCCGGAGCCGTTCCTCGCGGAGACGGGCGTGACGGTCTCGCCGGGGGGGACGCTGACCGACGTTGCGGTCGAGCGGATCCGGGCCGCCTACGACGCGGTGGCGGTCGACGGTGTCGACGACGCGACCCTGGCGGCGATGCTGGGCGCCGACGAGGCGACGCGGCTCGACCGGGACCGGCCCGCCGTCCGCGCCGGCGTGATGGTCCACGAGTGGCCCTCGCGGACCGCCTTCGAGCACGACGTCGCCACGCACCTCGCGCTCGGGAAGATCACGGACCGGTGGTCCGAGGTGCCCCCCGACCAGCGACGGAACGTCCTGAAGGCGCTGCGCTCCCACCGCGAGGCGTGTCCGAACTGCGGGGCGGCGCCGGCGCTCGACTCGGCGTCGGTGGACTCCTGCTGTTACTCCCACGAGGTGGCGATCCTGGGGTGTGAGGGGTGTGGGGACCGGCTGCTGGAGTTCGACCCCGCGGCGGCCGCCGACGCGGACGACGCCGCGGCGCTGCGGGTCTCCCCCGCCGACGTCTTCGGGAACTGAACGGACTCGGGGCGACGAGCGCGGACGCTAGTGGGGCTGTCCGCGTCCCGAGCCGTCGTCGTCGCCGCCGGCCCGGGCGGGCAGTTCCCGGGCACAGCCCCGGCAGAACCGGTAGCCCGGCTCGTTGGTGGCGCCACAGTCCTCGCAGCACCGTGGGTCGCCGGCGTCGCCCGCCGCCGCCCGGCGCCGCGACCGGAACACGTGGACGAGGGTGAGCAGGTGTGCCACGAACAGCACCGTCACCGCGGCGTACACCCAGGTGCTTCCTACCATGTCGTCGCCCTTCGGAGGGTCGTCACTTGAGGGTTCTCCCGTCGCCGTCGGGGCCGTCGTCCGCGGCCCGTTCACCACGATCCGTCCCCCGCCCGGCCCGGCGCGGGTTCAAGTAGGGGGGCGCGACCAGACGGGCGCGTGACGCCACCGACCGCCGACGGACGCGGAGGGGAGGGGTGATGGCCTGTCGCACGCTCGTGGCCTACCGCCACCGCGACGGGCGCGTGACGCTGCGGTACGCCCACGACGGGCGGGGGCTGGCCGACCGTCTCGGCCCGGAGACGCCCTTCGGCGGGGCCGCGCCGGAGCCGACCGCGCCACCGGTCGACCTCGTCGGGGCGCGCCGACCCGCGGCGGCGGAGGGGCGACGGGTCCACCCCCGTCCGCTCGCCGTCGCGGTCCCGCCGGGCGTCGCCGCGGCCTCCCTCGATCCGACGTTCGACCGGGTCGTCGCCGTCGGATCGGCCTTCGGCGTCTCGACCGGCGTCGTCTGCTCGCTGACGCTCGATCCCGACGCGGAGCGGGCGGCCCTCGTCGTCGCCGTCGGGACCGATCCGGCGGCGCTGCGGCGCTGGTTCGTCGGCGCGAAGTCGCTGACCCTCGACGTCGTGGCCAGCGGCGAGCGGGACCGACCGACCGCGCGGGCGGCCCTGCGGGCGGCGCTCGGAGCCCGCGCCCACGTCCACGACGGCGTCGCGGCGTTTTTACGCGCCGACTGACTACCGAGCGGCGTGACCGCGAGCGAGGACGTCGAGCGGCTCCGGGACCCCGACCCGTCGACCGCCCGGGGGCTGGTCGAACGAGGGATCGACCGGGGGGCGCTGGTGACGGTGTTCGGCCGCTGTCGGGTCGACTACGAGGGTCGGGCGGCGAGCACGCTCGCCGCCGGCGACCGGCACGTGATGCTCAAACCCGACGGCGCCGCCCTTGTCCACACCGACGAGGGCCAGCAGCCGGTCAACTGGCAACCCCCCGGCTCGGAGCACGCCGTCGCCGTCGAGGACGGGGAGCTGGTCGTCACGAGCGAGCGCGAGAGCCCGGAGGAGGCGTTGACGGTCGCGTTCGACCGACTCGTCCACGCCGCCGCCTTCGCCGTCACCGACCCGGAGGAGCTGGCGCTGACCGGGACGGAGGAGGACCTCCGGGAGCGGGTGCTCGACGAGCCGGCGCTGATCGAGGACGGGTTCACGCCGCTGGCCACCGAGCGGGACACCCCCGCGGGCGCCGTCGACGTCTACGGCGAGGACGCCGACGGCCGGACGGTCGTCGTCGAGTTGAAGCGACGGCGGGTCGGTCCGGACGCCGTCGGGCAGCTCTCCCGCTACGTGGACGCGCTCCGCCGGGACCTCCACGACGACGCCGACGTGCGGGGCGTGCTGGCCGCGCCGTCGGTGACCGACCGGGCCCGCCGGCTGCTGGCGGAGCGCGGACTGGAGTTCGCCGCCGTCGAACCCCCCGGCGGGGAGTGAGCCCTACCCGTCCCGGTTCACGAACGCCACGAGGTCCTCGGCGGGGGCGAACCCCTCAGCGAGCCGGTCGATCTCCTCGCCGTCCGCGAACAGCACCAGCGTCGGCACCGAGCGCACGTCGAACCGCTCGACCAACGGCGGGTCGTCCCGGGGGTTGAGCGTCGCCACGCCCGCGTCGACGCTCCGGGCGACCAGGGACAACACCGGCTCCATCGACGCACAGATCGAACAGCCCTCGGTGTACAGCATCACGAGCGCCCGGTCGTGGTCGGCGAGGAACCGCTCCAGGTCCGCCGCCGACGCGAGCGCCGCCGGGTCGGTGTCGGTCGTCACCGGCACTACCCGTCCGCGTCGACCTGCATCGCGTCGGCGAAGGTGTTGATCCCCTGGAACAGCGCCGCGGTGCCGGCGATCTCGACGATCTCGGGCTCGGTGAACTCGTCGGTCAGTTCCTCGTAGCGCTCCTCGGGGACGGCCTGTGGGTCCTCGGCGACGGCGCGGGCGAAGGCGACGGCGACCCGCTCGCGCTCGGGCAGATCGTCGAGCCGGCCCTCGACGACGGCGGCGATCTCGTCGTCGTCGGCGTCGATCCGTGCGAGCGACAGCGTGTGTGCGTCCACACAGTACGAACAGTCGTTGACCGAACTGACCGCGACGCCGACCTTCTCCAGGATCTCGTGGCCCAGCGCGCCGGTCGAGAACAGTTCGCCCTCGGTGCCGACGAAGCCGTCGGCGACGGCGTCGCTGTGGCCCATCGTTCGGGCGACGTTCGGAACCAGGCCGAACTGGTCCTCGGCGGCGGCGAACACCTGCGCGACCCGCTCCGAGGCGTCGTCCTCGTCGACGTGGGAGACTCGTGTCACGCCGGCGTTCCGGGCTCGCCGGCCAAGAAGTCTCGCCGACCGGCAACCCGGAGCGGGTACCGACGACGCGGACCACCGGCCGAGGATCGACTCGGCGCTCGAACGGCGACGACGCCGGGTCGAGAACCGAAGGGGGTGGGTGGCCCGGACCGATCGGTCAGTCCCGGACGGCGTCGAGCATCAGCCGCTGTTCGACGCGCTTGACCTCGTCGCGGGCGTCCCGGACGGCGTCGACGTTGACGCTGATGGAGGTGATCCCGGTCTCGACGAGTTCGCGGATCATCTCGGGGTTCGAGGCGGCCTGGCCACAGATGCTCGTCTCGACGTCGCGCTCCCGGCAGACCTCGATCGTCTCCCGGATCAGCCGCGACACGGCGGGGTGGAGCGCGTCGTAGCGGTCGGCGACGTGCTCGTTGTTCCGGTCGACCGCGAGCGTGTACTGGGTGAGGTCGTTCGTCCCGAACGAGACGAAGTCGACGCCGGTCTCACAGATCTCGGCGGCCGAGAGCGCGCTGGCGGGCGTCTCGATCATCACGCCCCACCGGAGGGCGTCGAGGTCGAGGCCGGTGTCGACCGCCAGATCGCGCGCCCGGCGGACGTCGTCGGCGTCGTTCACCAGCGGGAACATCAGTTCGACGTTGTCGTGGCCGACGTCGTGGAGTTCGCGCAGGGCTCGCAACTGGAGACGGAAGGCGTCGGGTTGGTCGAGGCTGCGGCGGATCCCGCGGTAGCCCAGCATCGGGTTGTGTTCGACGGGTTCGTCGTCGCCGCCCGCCAGCCGGCGGAACTCGTCGGTCGGCGCGTCGAGCGTGCGGATCCGCACCGGCCGCGGGTAGAACGCCTCCGCGACCGTCCGGAGGCCGTCGGTCAGTTCCGCGACGAACGCGTCCTCGCCGTGGTCGGCGACGTAGCGTTCGGGCGTCTTCTCCATCGAGATCACCACGTGCTCCATCCGGAGCAGGCCGACGCCGTCGGCGCCCGTGTCCGCCGCCCGCCCGGCCGCCGCAGGGACGGACATGTTCACCTTCACGTTGGTCGCGGTCACCGGTGCACGGCGGGGCGCCGCCGACGAGGACGCCCCGGCCGAGTCGGCGGTCGTCGACCCGCCGGCCCCGTCGTGGTCGGGGGTCGCCGGGGCCCCGTCCGTGACGACGCCGCGGTCGCCGTCGACGGTGACCCGTTGGTCGTCGACGAGCCGCTCGGTGGCGTCCTCACAGCCCGTGACCGCCGGCACGCCCAGTTCGCGGGAGACGATGGCGGCGTGGCTCGTCATCCCGCCCTCGTCGGTGACTAGCGCCGCCGCCCGCTCCATGGCCGGCACCATGTCGGGCGTGGTCATCTCCGTGACGACGACGTCGCCCTCGCCGACCTTGTCGAGTTGGTCGAGCGAGCCGACCACCCGGACCGCGCCCCCGATCGTCCCCGGGCTGGCGCCGATCCCCTCGACCAGCACGGCGCCGTCACCGTCGGTCTCGGCCGTCGTCCCGTCGCCGGCCGCCCCCTCGTCGATAGTGGTGATCGGACGGGACTGCAGCAGGTGGATCTCGCCGTCGGCGATGGCCCACTCGATGTCCTGGGGCCGGCCGTAGTGGTCCTCGACCAGTTCGCCGACGTCGCTCAGCGACTCCAGTTCCGCGTCCGGGAGCACCCGCTCGGTGCGCTTGTCCGGCGGCACCGCCCGCTCGACGGTCTCGCCGGTCTCCTCGTCCCGGACGTACATCGTCCGCTTGGCCGCGACGGTCGCCGAGTCGACGGCCCCGTCGCGGCGGTCGTACGTGTAGTGGTCCGGCGAGACCTCACCCGAGACGACCGCCTCGCCCAGCCCCCAGGCGGCCTCGACCGTGATCTTGGGCTCGCCGGTCGAGGGGTGGCTGGTGAACATCACCCCGGACTTGTCGGCGTCGACCATCCGCTGGACCACGACGGCCATGTCCACCTCCAGGTGGTCGAACGCCTGCTCCTCGCGGTAGCAGATCGCCCGCTCGGTGAACAGCGAGGCCCAGCAGCGCTTGATCCGGTCGAGCAGTTCGTCGTCGGTGACGTTGAGAAACGTCTCCTGTTGCCCGGCGAAGGAGGCGTCGGGCAGGTCCTCGGCCGTCGCCGAGGAGCGGACCGCCACGACCGAGTCCTCCCCGAGGTCCCCGAACGCGTCCCGGATGTCCGACCGCATCCCGTCGGGCCAGTCGGCCTCCACGACCGCCCGTCTGGCGCGCTGTTCGGCCTCCGCGAGCGCGCGCGAGTCCCCCGTGTCCACGTCGACCGCGTCGGCGAGTTCCCCCTCGATCCCCGACTCGGTGACGAACCGCCGGTAGGCGTCGGCCGTGACGACGAACCCGGACGGGATCGGCAGGCCGTACGACGCCATCTCCCCGAGCGAGGCCGCCTTGCCGCCCACCGTGTCGACGTCGGTCGCGTCGACCGCCGAGAGCCAGACCACTGTCATCTGTCCTCAACGACTACCGAGTCGAACATAAAGATTGGTACATGGACCGACAAATAATTACTCGATTCCGAGTCAGCGTGGCTTTTTGAGCCCTGCTCCCGACGGTCCCGGTGATGCGCGACGTCGAACTGTCAGAGAGACTGTACAGTCAGCTCCGGGAGAGCGCGGCCTCGGACGAGGAGGTGGAGGCGGAACTCTGGCGGCTCCTCCACGAGTCCCGCGAGGGGGCGACGTAGCCGCGGGGTCGTCCGCCGGTGCCGTCGCCGCCGGGCGAGTCGGGGTCGCCTCGCTCTCACACGCCGGTCACGGGTACCGCTCGCCGGCTTCGACGGTCGTCTCCAGCCAGTTCTCCTCGGGTGGGAGCGGACAGGCGAAGCTGTCGCTGAACGCACAGAAGGGGGTGTACGCGAGGTTGAAGTCGACCGGCACCTCGTCGCCGTCGGTCAGCCCGCCCTCGGCCTCCAGTTCCATGTACCGGCCGCCCTCGTAGGTGGCCTGGCCCGTCGTCTTGTCGCGGAAGGGGACGAAGATCGGGCCGTCCTCGCCCTCCCGGCGGTAGCCGTGGAGCTCCCGCTCCCCGTCGAGGTCGAAGGTGAAGGTGACCGCCCGGAGGTACCGCACCGCGGGGCCGTCGGTGACCTCCATCTCGACCGGCTCGGGGTCGTCGTGGACCGTGACGGCGGCGGTCACGCGCAGGTCGGGGTCGGGCTCGAAGTAGTCCAGCCCGTCGAACCCCTCCCGTTCCCCCGGCGGGATCGGCGACTGGCGGTGGGTCGCCAGGAACTCGTCCTTCTCGGCGCGGCTCTCCCGGAGCTGTCGCGTCCACTCCTCGACGTCGTCCATGCCCTCGCTTCCCCGCCGGCGCGTTTCAGTTCGTCGCTCCGAGCGAGTCCGGCGGGCGAGCCCTCGTCCGCCGAGCCACAGTGTACTTGTGGGGCGAGCGCCGCCGGTGGGGTATGGACGCGGCGCTCGGGGCACCTGAGAAGATGGCCGAACGGGCCGACGAGCTCACCCCGATGATGAGCCAGTACTTCGAGCTGTGTCGCGAACACGACGACTCGCTCGTCCTCTTCCAGGTGGGGGACTTCTACGAGGCGTTCTGCGAGGCCGCCGAGCGGGTGGCGCGGCTCTGTGAGATCACGCTCACCGAGCGGGAGGACTCCACCGGCCGGTACGCGATGGCGGGGATCCCGATCGACAACGCCGAGAGCTACGTGGAGACGCTGCTGGACGCCGGCTACCGGGTGGCGATCGCCGACCAGGTGGAGGACCCCGACGAGGTGAGCGGCGTCGTCGAACGCGCGGTCACGCGCGTCCTCACGCCGGGGACGCTCACCGAGGACGAACTGCTCTCCAGCCCGGACAACAACTTCGTCGCCGCGCTGGCCGCCGGCGACCGCCGGTACGGGCTGGCGCTCCTGGACGTCTCCACGGGCGACTTCTACGCCACCGGCGCCGGCGAGGTCGGAGCGATCGCCGACGAGGCGAGCCGCTTCGCCCCTGCCGAGGCGGTCGTCGGCCCCGACGTGGCCCTCGACCCGGAGCGGGTGTTCGGTCCGGATTGCATGGTCACGCCCCACGAACCGGACGCCTTCGGGTACGAGCGGGCCGCCGAGGCCGTCCGGGCGTACTTCGGCGACCCGGAGCGACACCTCGCCGCCCGGCCCGAGGTGCGAGCCTGTGGCGCCCTGCTGTCCTACGCCGAGTACACCCGCGGCGGCGCCGGCGGTACCAGCGACGAGATAGCCGGCGAGGACGTCGTCGACGCGGGCGAGCCCGACGGGTCGGAGGAGGTCGACGGAGAAGGTAGGTCGGCGAACGCCGACGGAGACGATGGGTCGGCGAACGCCGACGG
>CAZMWG010000019.1:0-8257 GCA_964569925.1 uncultured Halobacteriales archaeon
GTGTTGATGGGCGTCGGCAAACTGCCGGGCTACACCGACGAGTTACTGAAATACGGCATGGACCCCGAGACGCCCGTGGCGCTGATCGAGCGGGCGACCTGGCCCGACCAGCGGGTCGCCACGGGGACGCTCGCCGACATCGTCGCCGTCCGGGACGGGGCCGGGATCGAGCCGCCGGCGATCACCGTCGTCGGGGACGTCGTCTCCGAGCGCGAACATCTCCTCGAACACCTCGTCGACGCGCGGTCCGTGTTGGCGGGGGTCGACGGCTCGCCCGGCGGCGACGATCCGACGGGGGGCGAGGGCCCCGTCGACGCCGACGTTGACGATCCCGGCGTCGAGGGTGACGGTCCGGCCGACGACGCCGGCGACTCGAACGGGGGTGACCGTCCGTGAGCCGCGAGCGGCCACGCCTGCGAGTGGCCGTCTTCCGGCCCGACGACGGGCGCCTGTCGGCCGCGGCGGAGCTGATCGAGTCGCTGGGCGCCGATCCGGTCCCCGACCCGATGCTGGCCGTCGAGCCCACCGGCGAGACCCCGCGCCCGGACGCCGACTACGCCGTCTTCACGAGCAGGACCGGCGTCGAGCTGGCGGCCGAGGCGGGCTGGGAGCCCGGCGGAGCCGCCGTCGCCGCCATCGGCGCCTCGACGGCCGACGCCCTGCGGGAGGCGGGCTACGCCGTCGACCTGGTGCCCGAGGAGTACTCCTCGGCGGGGCTGGTCGCGGCGCTGGAGGCGACGGTCGCGGGCGCCCGCGTCGAGGTGGCCCGCTCCGACCACGGCTCGGCGACGCTGACCGGCGGGCTGGCGGCCGCGGGCGCGTACGTCCACGAGACGGTGTTGTACGAGCTGGTCCGGCCGCCCGGGAGCGGGGAGTCGGCGGCGCTGGCCGCCGCGGGCGAACTCGACGCCGCTCTGTTCACCTCCTCGCTGACCGTCGAGCACTTCCTCGCGGCCGCCGCCGACCGGGGCGTCCGCGAGGCGGCGGTCGAGGGGCTCGCCGACGCGACCGTCGGCGCCATCGGCGAGCCGACGCGCGGGACCGCCGAGGAGGCCGGCATCGGGGTCGACGTGGTCCCGGAGACGGCCGACGTCGAGGTGCTCTCCGCCGCGGTCGTCGAGGCCGCCGCGCCGTCGCACTCCGAGTGACGGGGCGCCGGGCCGACCGCGGGGGCGGTCCGGGAGCTTAAATCCGGTGACGCGGTTAGGACCGTCGATGGCGACCGCCGACTCCCTCCCAGTCCCGGAACTCGCGGACCGCGCCGCGGCGTGTGCAGACCGGCTGCTCGACGCCGACGAGGTGTTGCTGGCCTCACACATCGACGCCGACGGGCTCACCAGCGCCGCCGTCGCGTCGACGGCGCTGGCCCGGGCGGGGATCGGCCACGAGGTGGTCTTCGAGAAGCAACTCGACGCCGACCGGATCGCAGCGATCGCCGCCCGCGACCACGACACCGTCCTGTTCACCGACTTCGGCTCCGGTCAACTCGACGACATCGCCGCCCACGAGGCCGCCGGCGACTTCCGGCCGGTGATCGCCGACCACCACCAGCCCGCCGACGCGGAGACGGCGTGTCACTGCAACCCGCTGCTGGAGGGGCTCGACGGCGCCGCGGAGCTGTCGGGCGCCGGCGCGGCGTACCTGCTGGCGCGGGCGCTGGCTGCAGCGGGCGCCGGGCCGGCCCCCGACCGCGACGACGAGCGGGGCACCGTCGACCCCGACAACCGCGACCTGGCCGCGCTCGCGGTGGTCGGCGCCGTCGGGGACATGCAGGCCGTCGGAGGGGAACTCGTGGGGGCCAACGCCGGCATCGTCGCGGAGGGGGTCGAGGCGGGCGTGCTCGTCGAGGGGACAGACCTCACGCTGTACGGCAAGCAGACCCGGCCGCTGCCGAAGCTGCTCGAGTACGCCACGGACGTGCCGATACCTGGTGTGTCGGGCGACGAGGTCGGCGCGGTGCGGTTCCTGGAGGGGCTGGGACTGGACCTGCAGGCCGACGGCGAGTGGCGCACCTGGGCGGACCTGGACGACGAGGAGCGCCGGACGGTGGCCAGCGCGCTCGTGCGCCGGGGCGTCGAGCGGGGGGTGCCGGCCGACGAGATCGAGTCGCTGGTGGGGACGACCTACACCCTCGAGAGCGAGCCCGTCGGGACGGAGCTGCGCGACGCCAGCGAGTTCTCGACGCTCCTCAACGCCACCGCCCGCTACGAGCGCGCCGACGTCGGCCTGGCGGTGTGTCTCGGCGACCGGACCGACGCACTGGAGCGGGCCCGCCGGCTGCTGGCCGACCACCGGCGCAACCTCTCGAACGGCATCGACTACGTCGAGCGCCAGGGGGTGACCCACGAGGAGCACCTCCAGTGGTTCGACGCCGGCGACGAGATCCGCGAGACGATCGTCGGCATCGTCGCCGGGATGGCGCTGGGCGTCGACGGCGTGGCCGCGGACAAGCCGATCGTCGCCTTCGCGCGGAAGGGCGGGGGGAACGCGGACGACGGACAGGCCGGCGACGGTGACGGCGGCGGGACCGACCGGGAGACCGACGCGGCGCCCGCCGAGACGAAGGTGTCCTCGCGCGGGACGGGGCCGCTGATCGGCCGCGGACTCGACCTCTCCGTGGTGATGCGCGAGGCCGCCCGCTCGGTGGGCGGGGACGGCGGCGGCCACGACATCGCCGCAGGGGCGACGGTGCCGGCCGGCGAGGAGCGGGCCTTCGTCGAGGCGGCCGACCGGATCGTGGGTCGACAGCTGGGAAACGACTAACTACTCGCCCGATCGATAGTGGATCGATGGACGACCGGGACCTGTTCGACCTCCTGTTGGTCCTGCTGGTCGGGACACTCGCCTACGTCGAGGTCTACGGGCTCGCCGACCCGCTGGCCGCGCTCGCGGCCCTGCGGGCGACCGCCGAGGCCATCGACGTCCGGGTCTACCTGGTCGTCGGCGGCATGCTCGGGATCTGTTTCGTCGGTTACCTCGCGGTCTACCTCCCGCGGCGGGACGCGGACCGGTCGCCGCGGTGATCGCGTGGCGTGTGCGATGACCGCGGGGCGGTAGGTGCAGTGATCGCCGAGCGGTGAACGTGACGACCGCGGGGCGGTCGGATCGCCCCGGGAGAGCACCTCTCCCGAGCCCTCGCTCCGCTTGCAAGGACGCCGGGCGAGCCCGGGGGACCTTTGGGCGTGGGTCGCCAGGTGCCGTACATGACCGACTTCGACCCCGAGAAGTTCGAGGACAAGTACGCGAACTACTTCCCGGAGCTCCAGCGGGCCTACAAGGCCGCGTTCGAGCGGATGAACGACACGTACGACTCGGAGCTGATCCACGCCATCGACCAGCAGATCCTCAACGAGTCCGAGCCGTTCTACGAGGGTGACGGGGAGTTCCGGGTGGAACTGCCCGACGACCCCCTCGATCGGCTGACCGCCGTCGTCGTCGACGACGAGAAGGCCGCGACGGTGCTGGACCGGTACGTCGACGCCATCGAGGACGAACTGCGGGGCGTGTTCGGCCTCCGGGACGCATAGCCGTTCCGTTCGTATACTCGCTATCAGTCGTTGGAACCGCGACCGCCGCCGACGTGACCTCGAAAGCCCTCGACCCGCTGGCGGGCCTCGCCCTTTCGGTCCGCCAGGAGAGCGAGCCCTCCCGAGCCCTCGCTCGCTTCGCTCGCGAGGACGCCGGGAGAGCGAGCGTTTCCGCGACCGCCCCGCACCGCCTCGGGAGCGAACCACGAGCCTCCCCAGCCGACCGAGTGCGGGTGCGGTTCGCCCGCGCTCGGTCCCTCGCGCGCGAAGCGGTCACACCGCCCGCGCTCGGTCCCTCGCGCGCGAAGCGGTCACACCGCCCGCGCTCGGTCCCTCGCGCGCGAAGCGGTCACACCGCTCGCGCCGGGGAGCGGCGCGAGCGGCTCGACCGTCACGCGCGTCGACGTGGTGGGCCGAGGTCGGGCGGTCGGCGTGGCGGATCGTACCCGGCGTGTCGACGGGGTGGGGGGAGGCCGGCGCGATCCCGGGAGGTCGCCGCCGAGCGTCCGCCCGGAAGAACGGGGTGGTCGATAGGCGGTCGTCGACGGTCGGTGAGCGTTCGGCGGGGCCTGGCGAGTCGCCCTCGGGGGCCGGTTCAGACCCCTTCGATGCCGGAGCGGTAGTCGACGACGGCCTCGTGGGCGGCGTCGATGTCGGCCGCGGCCGCCTCGTCGACCGTCTCGCGGATGTCGTCGAGCGCGTTCTCGGTGCGGGCCAGCCGACCGTGGTCGGGACCGCGGTCCCGTGTGGCCAGCGACGCCAACTGTTCGGAGAGGTCGGTCAGCCGCTCCGCGGCCTCGTCCCCCGCGTTCCCGGCGGCCGATGCCAGCAGGTCGCTCGCGCGGTCGAGTTCCTCGCGCATGTCCGACCGATCGCCCGAGGGGGGCAAAGAGCGTTCCGACGACCGGTCAGGAGAGCCGCGCGACGAGGTCGGGGAACGGGACGCCGCGGCGGCGCACCGCCAGCGCGGCGCCGGAGAGCAGGACGACCCCGGCGCCGGCGGTGACGAACGTCCCGATCCCGGGCCGGCCCGCGCCGGCCCCGACGGTCACCGCCCGGACGAGCGGGGCCAGGAGCGCCAGCGCGCCGACCAGGGCGGCCGCGGCGGTGGTGCTGTCGGACGCTTGCCGGACGATGGTGACCGCGAACACGCCGACGCCGGCGAACAACACGGCCAGCCCGCCGACGCCGACCCCCTCGTTGGCGCCGACGTCGATCGGCCCCGGCGGCCCCGCGGCCGACCAGGGCAGCATGGCCCCGGCCACCGCGAGCACGGCCCCGCCCAGCGCGAGCAGTTCCGGCAGCTCGACCCGGTTGTCGGTCATCGCCCGCCGGTTGCACCCCCCGTCACGTCACGGTTGTGCTTTCGAGACGCCGGCTCGGCGGCTCAGAACCCGAGCCCGCGGCGGTACTGGACCGGGGCGTCGATCCGGTCGGTGGCGTCGAGCGCCTCGGCGGCGTGCAGCGCGAAGTACGGGTCCCGGAGGTGCTCGCGGCCGACGACCGCCAGGTCCGCGCGGCCGTTCGCGATCAGCGCCTCGGCCTGTTCGGGCGTGCGGATCTGTCCCACCGCGCCGACCGCGACGTCGCGATCGGTCTCCGCGCGGACCCGCTCGGCGTGGGGCACCTGGTAGTCGGGCCCGGTGTAGTCGGGGTAGGCCCCGGGCAGGATGCCGCCGCTGCTGACGTCGATCAGGTCCGCGCCGACCTCGTGGAGCCGGTCGGCCAGCCGGACGGACTGGTCGGTCGTCCAGGCGTCGCGGTCCGGGAGCCAGTCGGTCGCGGAGATCCGGACGAAGACGGGCTTGTCGTCGGGCCACACCTCCCTGACCGCGGCGGTGGTCTCGCGGACGAGCCGGCTGCGGCCCTCGAAGTCGCCGCCGTAGTCGTCCTCGCGGCGGTTGGTCACCGGCGAGAGGAACTCGTGGAGCAGGTAGCCGTGGGCGGCGTGGACCTCGGCGACCTCGAAGCCCGCCGCCAGGGCGCGCTCGGCGGCGGCGCGGAACGACCCGATCACGTCTTCGATGTCCTCGACGTCCATCCGCCGGGTGGGCAGCCGGTCGCCGTCGTAGGGCCACGGGCGCCCGCTGGGACCGATCGTCTCCCAGCCGCCGTCCTCGGGCTGGACGGGTTCGGCGCCGTCCCAGGGGCGAGCCTTGCCCGCCTTCCGGCCGGCGTGGGCGAGTTGGATCGCCGGGACGGAGCCCTGCTCGCGGACGAACGCCGTGACCGGGGCCAGCGCGTCGACGTGCTCGTCGCTCCAGATCCCCAGGTCTTCCGGGGAGATGCGTCCGCGGGGCTCGACCGCCGTCGCCTCGGCGATCACGAGCCCCGCGCCGCCGACGGCCCGCGAGCCCAGGTGGACGCGGTGCCAGTCGGTCGCGAGACCGTCGCGGTCCTCACAGGAGTACTGACACATCGGCGAGACGGTCACGCGGTTGGGGATCGTCGTCTCGCGCAACTCCAGGGGTGAGAACAGCTCTGCCATGCCGATCCGTTGCCGATCGACGGCCAAGTACCCCGCGTTACGGGCCGAGAGTGGGGACCGTGGACACACCGCTCCCGGCGGCCGCAGGCGTCGCCTCAGGTGCCGCGACCGGAGAGGACGGCGGGGACGGCGTCGGCGACGGCGAAGTCGAACCGGTCGATGCGGACCAGGCCGACGAAGAAGAGGCCGGCGACGACCACCGGGACGGCGTTGCCGAACCAGGCGTTGATCGCCCCCCACAGGAGGACGAAGCTCACCAGGTCGTCCAGCGCGAACTCGCAGGACCGGACGCGCTCGACGACGGCCCGGCGGTCGAAGGCGCGGTCCATCAGCACCACCGAGACGACGGCCGACAGCACCCACCCCCGGTAGTTCGACAGTGGGACGTCGTAGTAGACGCCGCCGGCGCCGTACTCCCAGAAACCGAGCGCCACCGCGGCCGGGTCGAGGACCAGATCGACCGCGAGCACGGCGGCGACGACCGCCGAGAGGCGGACGGCGAGGTTCGCGGCCCGGTCGCCGAGCAACAGGAGACAGAGTAGGTAGGCGTTGGCCACGAGCGGAACGAAAAAGACCGGCAGCCCCAGCGGGACCCCGCCGAGCGTGGGGCCGAGCGCCACGCCGTAGGCGAACTCCCCGTAGGGCCACCCCGTGGTGACGCCGATCGTCTCGATGGCGTAGGCGTACGCGACGAGCGCCCCCAGGGCGAGCGCGCCGCGGCGGTCGACCAGCGGCGCGAGCCCGGCGATCAGCGGCAGGCGCATCACGACCGTCCCCAGCAGGATCAGGTACGGGTTGAACCGCAGCGCCTCCGGGAGCCAGGCGGGGTCGGCGGCCGAGAGGGGGAGCAACACCGCGCCGACGACGGGGAAGACGACGGCGACGGTGAACCGGTTGTCGGCGACGAGCCGTTCGAGCCGGGCCTGGAGGCGCTCGCGACCCCGCGACCGTCGAGCGGCGGGCTCAGCCATACAGCATCACCCACAGTCCCAGCAACGTGAACCCCATGCCGACGAGGGAGTTCACGAGCGGATACCACCAGTAGGCCTCGTCGACGTCCAGGCCGAGACGGACGATGCCGAACACGAGCGCGGGGTAGACGAGCAACAGGGCGCCGAACGACCAGTGGACGACGTTGAAGACGGCGGCGGCGGTGAGCCAGGTGCCGGCACAGTAGTAGTAGGCGTTCTCCTCGCCGAGGAAGGTCGCGGTCGTGGAGATGCCGGCCTCGCGGTCGGGCCGGATGTCCGGGATGGCCGAGAAGGTGTGCATCCCCATGGTCCAGATCCAGCCGCCGGCGATCGCCCACAGCGGCGGCATGCTTCCCTCCACCGCGGCGAAGGCGATCACGCCCGGGAGCACGTAGAGGCCGTTGGACAGCGAGTCCAGCAGCGGCGTCGTCTTGAACCGCAGCGGCGGCGCGCTGTACTCCACCGACAGCAGGAGCCACAGCGCGAGCGCGGCGACGCCGGCCGGCGGCAGCGTCGGGAGGAAGGCGAGCGACGCCAGCGCGGAGACGAGGACCGCGGCGACGACGACGCGATCGCCCTCGTAGCGCACCTCCCGACCGCCCTCGTCCTTCTTGGGGTTGTGCTCGTCGACGTCGGCGTCGAACACGTCGTTGACGCCGTAGAGGAAGACGTTCGCCGGCACCAGGAAGTAGGCGAACAGGCCGACGGTCAGCGGCGTGAACAGGCCGGCGGCCGAGTCGGCGGCGTAGGTGACCCCGACGATGACCGGGCCGGCCAGGTAGAGCCAGAACCGCGGCCGCGAGAGCCACAGCAGGTAGCCGACGCGGCTCTCCTCGCTCGGGAGGGCGGCGGCCAGACGGGAGGCGAGCCCCATCGGGTTCATCGTCGTCCGTCGCTCACGTGAGGTCTTCGATCAGCGCCGCGGCCGTGTGCTCGCCGCTGATGAGACACATCGGCACGCCGATGCCGGGGGTGGTGAACGAGCCGGTGAAGTAGAGCCCGTCGACCGCCGAGGACCGGTTGTTCGGGCGCAGGAGCGCGGTCTGGCGCAGCGTGTGGGCCAGTCCCAGCGCCGTCCCCTCGGTGGCGTTGTACCGGTCGCCGAAGTCAGACACCGCGAACTCCTCCTCCAGCACGATCCGGTCCCGCAGGTCGACGCCGGTGTGTTCGGCGACGTCCGCGAGGATCTTCTCGCGGTACTCCTCGCGGATCGCCTCGCCGTCGTGTAGCCCCGGCGCCACCGGGACGAGCACGAACAGGTTGCTGTGGCC
>CAZMWG010000019.1:8267-28307 GCA_964569925.1 uncultured Halobacteriales archaeon
CCTCGGGGGCGACCGTCTCGTCGGTCTTCGAGGGGACACAGAGGTAGTAGGCCGGCTCGTCGGGCCAGCCCGGCTCCTCGAAGATGGACTCGAAGTGGGGGTCCCAGTCGTCGGGGAGCACGAGCGTGTGGTGGGCCAGCGGCTCCACGTCGCCCTCGACGCCCAGGTACAGCAGGTACGCCGACGGGGCGTAGGTGCGCTCCTCCCAGTAGTCGTCGTCGTACTGGCGCTCGTGGTCGGGCAACAGGTCCCGCTCGGCGTGGGCGTAGTCGGCGTTGACCACGACCCGGTCCGGCCGGTAGGAGGTCCCGGCGGTCTCGACCTGGAACCCCTCCCGTCGGCGGGTGATCTCGGTCACCTCGCGGCCGGTGTCGTATGTCGCGCCCAACTGCTCGCCCAGTTCGACCACGCCGTCGACGACCGCGCCCAACCCGCCGTCGGGGTAGTAGACGCCGAGGTTGAAGTCGACGTGACTCATGATGTTGTACAGCGCGGGCGTGGTCCGGGGAGAGCCCCCGAGGAAGACCAGCGTGTACTGGACGATCTGCTGGAGCCGCGGGTGGTCGAAGTAGTCCTCGACGTGGTCCTGCATCGTCCCGATCAGCGACAGTCCGACCGGGGCGGCCCGCATCACGTCGAGGTCGACCCAGTCGCGCAGTCGCGAGCGGTCCTCGTAGACGAACTTCTCCATCGCCGTCTCGTAGTGACGCTCGCTGGTGTCCAGATACTCCAGAAACGCCTCGCCGGCGCCGGACTCGTGGGCCTCGAAGAGGTCGTACATCGCGTCGAGGTCGCCGTTGACGTCGATCACGTCCGCCGCCGCGTCCGGCGCCTCCGGGGTGGTCGACGGGGTGGCCGCGGGGTCGAGGTCCGTGGCCCCCGTCCCGGCGGCGACGCCGGCCGAACCCGCCGCGCCACCGTCCGCGCGGGCGCCGTTCTTGAAGAAGATCCGGTAGTGGGGGTCGAGCCGCTCCAGTTCGTAGAACTCCGACGGCTCGCGGCCGAAGTGACCGAAGAACCGCTCGAAGACGTCCGGCATCAGATACCAGGACGGCCCCATGTCGAAGCGGAAACCGTCCCGCTCCAGGCGACTCGCCCGGCCGCCCAGCTGGTCGTTCTTCTCGACCACTCGCACGTCGGCGCCGGCGTCGGCCAGGTAGCAGGCCGCCGAGAGACCGCCGAAGCCGCCGCCGACGACGAGCACGTCCTCGCCGGAAAGTTCCGTCATCGGAACCGCATTAGGGACGGACCGGTATAAATCAGCCGTCGTCGGACGGCGCTCCCGGACGCACCCGATGCGCGAGCGACGTGTGCCGACGGGTCCACCGCCTTCGGGGACCACTCACAGGCCCGCGTGACCCCCGACCACCCCCCGGACGCCGCCGAACGATCGACGGTTTCATTAACAACGATCCGGTTCGGTGGTGTAATGGCTAATAACCACGCGACTTCGGTTAATAACGGGAGCCCGTCCTGGGTCGGGCTGGCGAGCGTGGCCGCGCTGGTGGCGCTGTCGGCGGTCGCGGTGCTGGGGGGCGCCTGGAAGGTGCTGACGATCGGCTGGGTGGCGTTCGTCGCGATGGCGGCCGGCGCGCTGCTGGGCTCGCGGGCCGAGACGACGGACCCGCAGGGGTTGGTCTGGGGGTACGGGCTGGCCAGCGGCGCGATGATCGTCAGCGCCGCACTCTTCCTGTTGCCCCAGGCGATGGGCCTGGGAGGGGCCGCCGGCAGCCCCCGGATCGGCGGACTGGGCGTGGCGGCGGGGCTGATCGCGGGCTACAGCGCCCACGTGATCGGCCACCGGCTGACCCACGTCGACGTCTCCTTCGACCTGACGGCCGCCGAGATCGGCGCCCACGCGCTGGCCGCCGGCGCGATCATCGGCCTCGTCTACGCCTCGATGCCGGAACTGGGGCTGTTGCTCGGGCTCGGCATCGTCTCGCACAAGGGACCGGCCGGCTACGCCGCCGCCCGACGGCTCGTCCGGCGGGGACGCTCGCCGACGCTGCTCCTGTTGCCGGCGGCCGGCGTGGGCGTCACCGCCATCCCGACCGCGCTGCTCCCCGTCGGCGGGATCGCCTGGCTCAACGCCGTGGTCTTTGGCTTCGCCGCCGGCATCTTCCTGCACGTGGCGATGGACTTTCTCCCCCACTGCGAGGCCGGCAGCGAGATCCACGAGGTGTGTGAGCTGTCGGGCGCCCACGACCTGCTCGACGAACTGCGGGTCCACGCCGTCGCCAGCACCGCGCTGGGCGGGGCGGCCGTCGTCGGCGCCTGGCTGCTCCTGTAGCGTCGTTCGTCCCGGCCTTCAGAGCGCCCGCTTCGTCTCGGGATCGTCAAGGTCCCACAGCAGCGCCGGCAGGAACGCGTCCAGTTCCTCGATCACCCGCCGCTCGCTGACGTTCACCCCCTCGCAGTGGTCGTGGGCCTCCTCCCGGATCGAGACGTGCAGGTCCCCGCCCTCGCGGGGGGTCCGGTCGCCGTCCTCGACCGTGACGTGCAGCGGGAACACCGAACAGCGCGCCGGCTTCCAGTCGTGCTCGTCGTGCAGCGCACAGAGCCCGTCCTCCCGCAGGAAGAAGCAGGCCCGCCCGTCGCCGTCGACGTGGTCCTCGCGGCCCTTCTCCTCCCGGCGGACGAAGTCGGCCCCCCGGAACGACGTCGTCGCCTCGTTGAGGCTCTCCCGGGTGGCGAGTTCCAGCAGGTCCCGCTCGTACAGCAGGACTCCGTGGTGACAACACCAGGTACACTCCTCGACACACTCGAAGGTGAGGCCGGGATCGAACTCGACCACGACCTCGCGGCCGGGGTGGACCTCGACGACGGGCGCGGACACGCTCGTCGTTGGCGACCGGCGGGCAAAAGTCACGCGCTCGCGGCCGGACGCCGCGGCCGGGACGGGTCGTCGGGAGCGTCCGGCCGGCCGGAAGAGATCGGCTACGGGGTCGTAGTCGCCGCCTACTCGCGGCTCACCGAACGGATCTCGGCGGTGTCCTCGCCGTCGGCGTGCCGGAGGTGGTACCGGACGTCCACCTCGCCGTCGTCGCGGTCGTCCCCGTCCGGCGGGTCGTGCCAGTCGTCGGCGACGTCGAGTCGGACCGTCCCGCCGGGATCGACGAGCCCCGTGACCCGGGCCACCGGCGTGTAGGCGATGGACGGGCCGGCGCGGTTGAGCGCGCCCAGGAAGCGGCCGGTCCGGTCGCCCTCGTTGGTGACGACGACCGTCACTCCGGGGGCGTCGCCGCCGGCGTACTCGCCAGGGGCGTCCACCGTCGCGGCGAACGGCGGCGCGGGGCGGCCCAGTCGGCGACGGCGGCCGCCCTCGACGGGTCGCTCCCCGCCGGGCCAGGCGAGCGCGACGTCGACCCCCTCGGGGACGTCGCCGAGTCGGTAGTACAGCAGTCCCGTCCCGGGGCCGCCGTCGTAGTAGCTCTCGTCGCCCCACGTGGTGCGGTAGGGGGCTCGACGGTCGGCCTCGCGGCCGAAGGAGAGCGGCGCGACCGGCCGGTCGCCGATCGTCAGGACGATCCGGTCGGCCGGTATCGGCTCGTCGGCCGCGACCCGGGCGACGAGGAAGCGCCGATCGGAGCGGGCGACGCCGACCGAGTCCGGCGAGTTCGGTGCCACGTACCCCGACTGGACGGTCGGCGACTCGACGATCGGGTCGGGTTCCGGGGTCGCCGTCGGCGGTCGGGCCGATCCCGAGACAGCCGGCCGCCGCGGTCGCCGTCAGCGACCCCGCGGCGGCGAGGAGGGCGCGTCTGCGCACACCGGCAGGTGCGGGCGAGCCGGTAAGTGTCTCGTGAAGGGTCGAGAGCGGTCGTAGCTACCCCAGCGCCCGGACGGCCGCCGTCAGGACGCCCGCCGGGACGAGGGCCACGTCCAGGCCGGTCAACCGTCGGCCCAGCGGACCGCCGGTGACACCGGCGCCGGTCCGGGCGACGGTCGCCCGACGGACCTGGATCTCGACCGTGAGCCCCGCCGCGGAGAGCTCTCCGGGGATCGACGCGGTGACGGCCGACGGGAGCGCCGACTCGAGGTCGTCCAGCCCCCGGAGCGCGGCCAGCGAGGGCGCGTCGAGCACCAGCCGCCCGCCGTCGTCCTCGCTCCAGAGGCGGAACCGGTCGCCGTCGCGCTCGACGACGAGTTCGGCGTCGACGTCGAGGCGGTGCTGGTCGATCACTCCTCGTGGGTCGTGATGCGCAGGGTGCCGTCGACGCGCCAGTGGGCGTGTTCGGCGTCCTCGCCTGTCTTGCTGGGCACGTCGACCTCCATGTCCTCGAACTCGTAGGTGATGGCCGCGCCCCGGCCGGTGAGTCGCTCGTAGAGCCCGATCGCCAGCTCGGGCCAGGTGGTCGTCTCGTCGATCTCCGTGGTCTGCTGTTCCGAGCTCATCGCGATCGTACCTTTGCGGCCGTCCGTGAAAAGACTGGCCCGCTAATAGTTAGGCTCGGGGTTCAGTCGAAGTCCGGGCGTACCCGGAACGGCGCGACCACGGCCGTCAGTTCCCCGCCGGTGACGTAGCCCGTCACCGACAGGGCGTGGGGACCGCCGCCCAAGGAGACGGCCGGCCGTGCGACCTCCGGGGGGGCCGTCGACGTCCCGGTTCCCGTCGGGTCCGCGGAGTCGGCCGTCGACCCGGTGTCGGTCCCGTCGGCCGGCGGCTCGGTCGTCACGCCGTCGTACGCGCTCGCGCCGAGCCCGTCACCCCGTCGTTCGTCGTCGGTCCCGACCCCCTCGGCCGTTCCCCTCCCCGCCCCCGACACGTCCCGGCCGGCAGCCGCGTCGAACTCCCAGACGAAGCTCTCGCCGGGGCCGACGACGAGACGGTCGCTCCCGTCGCCCTGGTCGACGATCGACCACCCCGCGCGGTCCCGGCGGGCCAGCGTCCACTGGTCTCGACCGGTCCGGAAGGCGAGGCCGGTGTCGTTGTGCAGCGTGAACGCGAGCCCGCCGTTCCCGGCCTCGTACACCCGGCTCGACGGTCCGAGCCGGAGGGCGTTCTCCCCGGGCGCGGTGGGCGAGCAGACGTACACCTCGGCGTTGCTCGGCAGGGCCGGACAGGCGACCGTCGGCGTGCCCGTCGGGGTCGGTCGCCGGCCGGTCGGGACGTCTGCCGGCGTCAACGTCTCCGTCGTCGTCCCGTCGCCGCCGGCACAGCCGGCGAGGGCGGACGCGATCGCGGCGGGGAACGCCGAGAGCAGGGCGCGGCGACGCACGGCCCGACCTCGGCGCTCGGAGCCGAAGGGCGTGGGGGTATCGGCAACGAGGCTCCCGACGCCGTCGGATCCGGGTCCGCCTGCCCTACCTGCGCAGGGTGGTCGCCTCGCCGTCGGCGTCCGACCGGTAGATCGCGTCGATCACCCGCTGGACGGTCAGCGCCTGCTCGACCGTGTTGTCGGCGGGTGGCTCGTCCGCCGCGACGGCGTCGACGAAGGCCGCGCCGATGGCCTCGTAGCCCGTCCGGTCCAGCGATCCCCGCAGCTCCGTGTCCCGGTAGTGGTCGGCCGCCCCCACGCCGGTGTCGTACACCGACAGTTCGTCCTCGCCCAGCCCGAACCGGGCGCCGGCCTCGGTCCCCCGGACGGTGAACTCGTTCGTCGGGGGCTGTTCGGCCGCCCAGGCGACGTCCAGCGAGACGGTGGTCCCGTCCGCACAGCGCAACAGCGCCGTCACGGAGTCGTCGACGTCGAAGTTCCCCTCGTCGTCGTCCCAGTGGTCCGCCCAGCCGTCCGGGTCGGCGTAGTCCGTGCGGTGGCCGAAGTCCGAGCGCGTGACCCCCGACACCTCGACGACCTCGGGGTAGTCCAACAGGTGCAGAGAGAGATCGATCGCGTGCACCCCGAGGTCGATCAGGGCGCCGCCGCCGGCCAGCTCCCGGTCCGTGAACCACGATCCGACGCCGGGGATCCCCCGTCGGCGGACGTAGTTGGCCTCGACGTGGCGCAACTCCCCGAACCGGCCCTCGGCCCGGAGCCCCTCGAACAGCCGGACCGAGGTTGTGAACCGGTTGTGGAAGCCGGTCATCAGGAAGCCCGACGACTCGTCGGCGGCGTCGGCGATCCGCTCGGCCGCCGCCAGGTCGTCGGCCAGGGGCTTCTCACAGAGGACGTGGTGGCCCGCCTCCAGCGCCCCGACCGCCGCCGGCTCGTGGAAGGTGTTGGGCGTCGTCACGACGACGGCGTCCAGTTCCGCCTCGGCGTACATCGTCTCGAACTCCTCGTAGGTCGGCACGTCGAACTCCTCGCCGAAGCGCTCGCGCACGTCCGGCACGACGTCCGCCCCGGCGACGACGTCCGCGCCCGAGGCCGCCATGTTGCTCGCGTGCCGCCGCCCCATACCGCCCAGCCCGACAACGCCGATCCGTACCGTTCGATCTGTCATCGGTCCGCGTCTCGACTATCCTGCTACTAGTATCCCCCGGTTCGTGTGCCGGTCGGTGGCCGTCGACCGACCCGGTCTGTCACCCGCGACTCCCGGCTGTGCCGCGTTCGAGGTCTCATCTCCGGATCGGGCACGGAGTTCGTCTTCGGCCGTGACTTCGGACGACAGACAAGTGGTTTCTGCGAACGAGTTTCGAAACGATGTTGGCAAGCGGCAAAAAAGGAGTTGCAAATCCGGAAATACAGCTACGAAAGCCCGGCAGACTCGGGTCGATGTCCGAAACGATCGACACATGCGGGTGGGCGCGACCGGGCGAGCGCGCGCCGTCGCCGATCGAACCCGGGGTGGCCGGCGGCTCCCCGGTCCCCGCCGAGTCCGTCGGCTCGCTGTCCACACGGCGGCCTGGAGGGGTCGTCTGATAACCGTTGTGGCCGCATCGCCCCCGACGGCCGACAGATATTTATATGGCGAGTCGATTCCGACGCATCATGAGCGTCCACGCCTCACACGCGAGTCGGTCCGGACAGCCGCCCGGCCCGCCGACATCGGCCGCCGGGGGGTCGAGCGGCGACGCCGCGACCGTCCACAGGGCGACCCGGGGTGAGCGGCCGTGAGCGTCGTCGAGGCGGTCAGGCGACCGGAGTACACCGGTGTGAACCGGTGTTGGCCGTGTACGACGCTGAACGTGGCCCTCCTGGGGGTCCTGTCGGTCGCGACCGCCCTCGTCTGGCTCCCGGGCGCCCCCGTCGTGGCGGTGCTGGGCGGGGCGGCGGTGTGGCTGCGCGGGTACTTCGTTCCGTACACGCCCCGATTCGGGCCACGGATCGCCCGACGGCTCCCGATCGAGTTCGAGTCCGCCGGGTCACCGTCCGGCGGGCCGCCCGGGGACGCCGGCGCGGGCGGGCTGGCGGGTCCCGACCCGGACGACCCCGAGTCGCTCCTGGGGGCGCTGGTCGAGGCGGGGGTCATGACCGGCGGGGACCGACTCCACCTCGCCGACGAGTTCCGCGCGGCCTGGCGCCGGGAACGGTCCCGCCTCGCGGAACTGGACGGCGAGGCGCTGGCCGCGGCCGCCGTCGAGGCCGCCCCGGGCGAGCGCGAGGCGACGGTCCACGACGTCGACGACGGGGAGTGGGTGCGACTGGTCGGCGAGGAGCCGGTGATCCTCTCGCGGCCGGTGGTGATCGCGGAGCTGGGCGCCGCGCGGGCGCTCTCGGACCTCGGCGCGTTCGACGGATCGGCCGCGGCCACCGGCGCCCGCGCCGTCCGGGCGTTCGTCGAGGAGTGTCCCGTCTGCGAGGCCGAGGTCGTCGAGTCCTCGACCGCGAACTGCTGTGGCGGCCGCAAGGAGGAGCCCCGGCCGGTGTTGCAGTGTCCGGACTGCGAGCGGCGTCTCTACACCTTCCCGGCCGAGTGAGCGGGCCGCGGCCGCCCGTCTCTCCGCCATCTTACACAAGTATTAAATATGGGAGTTCCAAGCATGGGGTATGGTCGACAGTGACCACGGCGAGAGCAGCGAACGGAGCGGTGTGTCGCGTCGTCGCGTGATGAAGGCGCTGGGCGCGACCGGAGTGACCGCGGGCATCGCCGGCTGTGGCGGCGGTGGCGGCGACGGCGGGTCCGGCGGCGACGGCGGGTCCGGCGGCGACGGTGGATCGAACGGCGAGACGGCCGGATCGGCCAACGAGGGGCTCGGCGGCACGGTCACGATCTACTCGGGGAACAACCACAAGGAGAACTTCGACAACCAGGTTCTCCACGACATGGGCGTCCCGAACTCCGTGGACATCCAGCACACGACGGGCCCCCAGGCCAGCGGGGACAAACAGCAGAAGCTGAAGATCGCGCTGGACTCCGAGGCGACCGACCCGGACCTGGTGATGACGGACAACGGGTGGACGATCCCGTTCATCACGCGCGGCGACCTGGTCAACCTCTCGGAGGAGATGGACGACGAGTTCATCTCGCGGGTCCGGGAGATGGGCGTCCAGTCGATGGTCCAGACGGGGACCCACCCGGAGACCGGCGACCTCTACTCGGTGCCGGCGTTCCCGGACTTCCCGCTGGTGGAGTACCGGAAGGACCTGCTGCGCGAGGTGGGCTACTCCGACTCGGACTTCAGCAGCTGGCAGTCCGAGCCCCTGAGCTGGTCCGAGTACACGAGCATCGTCGCGGAGGCCCAGTCGGCCGGCGACGCCGAGTACGGCCACCTCTGGCAGGGGAACAACTACATCGGCCTGGCCTGCTGTACGTTCAACGAGTTCCTCACGTCGATGGGCGGGTACTTCTTCGGCGGCGAGGAGAACCTGTTCGGCCCGATCGGCGACCGGCCGGTGACCATCGGCGAGGAGGAGGCCGTCGACGGCATCGAACTGGCGCGTGACCTGATCCACGGCGACGGCGAGTCGCCCCTGGACATCACGGCGGTGTCGCCCCAGGAGGTCGCCGGCTGGATCGAGCCCGACACGCTCTCGCAGTTCAACGAGGGCAACGCGGTCGCCCAGCGCAACTGGACCTACGCCGTCGGCGAGGGGACCAGCGCCTTCGAGGGCACCGACCGCGAACTGGGCGCCATGCCGATCCCCAGCGGCCCCAACGGCTCCTGGCACGCCCAGGGTGGCTGGATCCTGTCGATGAACCCCCACAGCGACAACAAGGCGGCCGCGAAGGAGGTGCTGAAGGCGTGGTTCCAGCCCGAGACCTTCCAGGAGCAGCTCGACTCATGTGGGCTGATGCCGGCCATGCCCAGCGTCTACGACTACGTCGAGCAGCACCCGACGTACGGACCGTTCTTCGAGTCGATCTCCTACTCCGCGGAGAACCTGATCCCGCGGCCGACGACCTCGGTCTGGCCGAACCAGCGCCAGATCGTCGCGTCGGAGGTCAACGCCGCGATCCGCAAGGAGAAGTCCGCCGCGGACGCCGGCAGCGCGATGGCCGACCAGATCGGCGCCATCGAGGAGCAGGCCGGATAACGGCGACGGCGAAACGAGCGATCGCGGAACGGGCCGCGTGACGGCCCCCTTCTCCTCGCCCGCGGTCGGACCCCGCGGCCGCCCGAACCGCCGGACGACGCTTCTCTCGTCCGACCGGCGACCCCTCACGTTCACCGACCGCCGGCCCGGCGGGCCGGTGTGGGTGAAGTAACCACAATATACAAATGAGTGGCGTGGTAGAGCCTACTCTATGGTCGTTAATCAACCAAGATCGGACGGACGAGGAGGTGACGGTCCGGATGGCGGTTGAGAACGCGGAGCCAGGGGCGGCCACGGAGCCAGGCGTCGTCAGTCGGATCGGGACCTGGACGGAGGACCTGAGCGAGCAGGCCTACGCGTACCTGCTGTTGGCGCCGGGCTTTCTCGTCCTGTTGTTGATGGCGTTCTGGCCGCTGGCGTCGTCGATCCGGATGTCCTTCTTCGGGGACGTGATCACCGGGTCGGGACGGCTGGGGGAGTTCGTCGCGGTCAAGAACTACGTCCAGATCCTGACCAACGGCAACGCGCTGGCGCCGGCGGCGTTCCTCGACCCGTCGTTCCAGGTGCCGCTCCTCGAACAGGCCTTCTTCATGACGGTGGCGTTCGCGGTGCTCAGCGTCGTCGGCGAGACGCTGCTGGGCTTCCTGTACGCCTTCCTGATGAAGATGGAGTACCGTGGCCGCCGGGCCGTCCGGGTGATGATCATCCTCCCGTGGGCGATCCCCATCGTCATCCAGGGGATGATTTTCTTCCTGATGTTCCGGCCTGGCTACGGACTGCTGACCGAACCGCTGCAGGCGGCGGGGATCTTCTCGAGCCTCCCGCTGAACACCACCTTCGACGGGTTCGTCATCGTGACCGTGGCCGACATCTGGAAGACGTCGGCGTTCATGGCGCTGCTGATCCTCGCCGGCTTCGAGAGCGTCAACCAGGACCTCTACGACGTCGCCGACGTGATGGGCGCCTCGACCTGGCAGCGGTTCCGCTACATCACGTTGCCGCTGGTGTTCCCGGCGCTGATGGTCGCGATGCTGTTCCGTACCATGGGCGCGCTGCGGGTGTACGGGATCATCGAGTCGACCGGCGTGGGCTGTTCGACGGTCCCCTCGATGACCTGTCTGGTCACGCAGTTCATGTTCGGGTCGTCGAGGCTGTACGGGTCGGCCGCCGCGACGAGCGTGTTGATCGCCATCGTGGTGGGCCTGTTCATCTCGGTGTACCTGCTGTTCATCAGAAAGAGTAATCAGAGCCTCGGGTTCGCATGAGCATCGACGCACAGAACCACGACGACGCGGAGACGTACGACGGCGGGGACGACGAGGAGTCCCGTTCTCGGATCCAGAGCTGGGCCAAGGACTGGCTGGACAACCCGAACAAGGCCTACTCCGTGCTGCTGGTGTTGCTGGGCGGAGTGTTGCTGACGACCACGCTGTTCCCGCTGTACTGGCTGTTCGCGGTCGCGATGTCCGAGCCGGGCCAGACCGACATCGCCCTGGTGCCGTCGACCATCGACCTGACGGCGTTCGTCCAGATCTTCCAGCAGGTGCCGTTCGCCCGGTTCATGTTCAACAGCCTGTTCTACGCGGTGACGGTCACCGCGTTCGTGCTGCTGGTCGGCAGCCTGGCCGGCTACGCGTTCGGACGGCTCCGGTTCCGCGGCAAGACCCCCCTGCTGTTCTCGCTGCTGGTGCTGAGCTTCTTCCCGCCCGCCACCCTGTTTCTCCCGCTGTTCCGGGCGTTCAACCAGCAGGTGGCGATCCTGGGTATCTTCATGCTCCCGGTGGAGCTCTACCAGACGCCCGCCGCGGTCGTGGCGCCGCTCAGCGCCTTCACGATGCCGCTGGCGATCTTCATACTGACGACCTTCTACGGACAGATCCCCGACGGACTGGAGGACGCCGCCAGGGTCGAGGGGACCACCCGGATCGGCGCGCTGTTCCGGGTGATCATGCCCCTGTCGGCCCCCGGCGTCGCCACCGCCGGCATCCTCACGTTCATCACGGTGTACACGGAGTTCTTCTTCTCGTTCCTGATGACCGGCGACAGGGCCGGCGAGTGGGCGCCGATCGTCAACGGCGTGCTCGCCTTCCAGACGCGGTTCACCACGCGCTACGACCTGCAGGCGGCGGCGAGCCTGGTGGCGATCGTCCCGGTCGCCATCCTGGTCGTGATCGCACAGGAGAAGATCATCAGCGGCCTCACGCAGGGCGCACTCAAGGAGTAACCCATGGCACGAGTCAAACTCACGGACGTTACGAAACGGTACGGCGACGTCACGGCGGTGAACGACATGAATCTCGACCTGCAGGACGGCGAGTTCATCACGCTCGTCGGCCCGTCGGGGTGTGGCAAGTCGACGACCCTCGAGACCATCGCCGGTCTGACGACGCCCACGTCGGGCACGATCATGATCGGCGAGGACGAGGTGACCACGCTGCCGCCCAAGGACCGGGACATCGCGATGGTGTTCCAGAACATCGCGCTGTTCCCGCACATGGACGTCTACGACAACATCTCGTTCGGGCTGCGGCTGCGTGACTTCCCCCAGGAGGAGATGGACCGTCGCGTGGAGAACGCCGCGAGCATCGTCGAACTGGAGGGGATGCTCGACCGGATGCCCGACGAGATGTCCGGCGGCCAGCGCCAGCGCGTCGCCATCGCCCGCGCCATCGTCCGCGAGCCGGAGGTGTTCCTGATGGACGAGCCCCTGGCCAACCTGGACGCGAAGCTCCGGGTGAACATGCGGACGGAGCTCCAGCGGCTCCACAAGCAACTGGACACGACGATCATCTACGTCACCCACAACCAGGCCGAGGCGATGACGATGTCCGACCGGATCGCGGTGCTGAACACCGGCGAACTCCAGCAGATCGCCCCGCCGCTGACCTGTTACAACCAGCCGGCCAACCGGTTCGTCGCCGGCTTCATCGGCTCGCCGTCGATGAACTTCGCCCGGACCGACGTCCAGGACGGCCGCCTGGTGGCCGACGGCTACGAGGTGGAGTACGACGCCGGCGTCGCGCCGAGCCTCTCGCCCGGTGACGAGGTGGAGATCGGCATCCGCCCCGAGGACATCTACCTCGCCGAGAACGCCGCCGAGGCCGCCGCCCCGGGCGACACCATCGAGGTGCGCACGGACGTCCTGGAGCCGATGGGCGACGAGATCTTCGTCTACCTCAAGGAGATCGACCAGCAGAGCACCGAGATGGGCGACGTCGAGGAGCGACAGGGACTGCTGATGAGCGTCGACCCCGACACGGAGATCGGGGAGGAGGAGCCCGTCGAGATCGTGATGGACCGCGCCCGGATGCACCTGTTCGAGATGGGGAGCGGCGACGCGCTCGCCCACGGCGTCGTCGAGCCCCCCGAGACCGCGGCGTCGGACGCCTCCGGGGACAGCGCGCGGGTCAGCTGATCGGCCCGCGCCGCGGCCGGAGCACGAACGGATGAGACGCTCGCTACTTCTGCTCGCCGTCGTCTGTCTGGCCGGCTGCTCGTCGCTCTCGGGAGGGCCGGCGGTCGACGCGGCGACCCCGACGGTGACGCCCGCCCCGGTGCCCGAGACCGAGGGCGTGACCGGTCTCCCGCCGGGGCTCACCGGCGCCGGAGCGGTCGACGCCCGGGCGCTCGCGGGAGCGCACGTCCGTGCGGCCGCCGGAACGAGCTACGTCTGGACGGACAGCGAGCGCCGGACCTACGCCGGCGGCGGCACCGTCGTCCCCTTCGCTCGCCGGATCGTGCTGGTCGACGGGCTGACCTACCACCGGACGCTGGACCCGCGGCCGATGTTCGTCCGCGCGGACGACCGCCGGCCGGTCGACGCCGAGCGGTTCGGCGACGGCCGGCGGCGCTACCAGCTCCCCCGCCGGGGGTCGGTCCCCGAGGACGTCAGGGTCGGGCCGGGCGAGGACGTCGCCCGCCGGCTGGCCGGCGTCTCCGGTCGGTCGGTCGCGATCTACCTCGACGTCCCGTCGGCGACCGTGTCGGCCGCCCGCGAGGACGGTCGCCGCCGCTACCGGGTCGAGGCCGCCCGGGACCGCCTCGCGCTCGACGTCCCGCTGACCGGCGAGGTCTTCGACTACCGTGTGACCGCCACGGTGACGCCGGCAGGGTTCGTGACCCGGCTGAACGCGACCTACCGGACCGAACCCGGCGGGAACGGGACGCGGGTCCGGTACGGCTACCGGTTCCGTGACGTCGGCACGGCGACGCTCCGAACGCCGTCGTGGGTGGAGGCCGCCCGGCGTTCGGCGTCGACGAACGCGACCGCCGCCGGCTCCCGGGTGCCGACGCGGGCACCGGCGTCGGACCGATAGCCCCCCGAGATCCACGCGGGGCGCCGTCGAGCCGTCGGGGGTCGACGGGACTCGCGTCCGCCGACCGGCGGTTCGAGGGCGACGGCGGCGAACGATCGATGGACGGCGCCGACCTGTGGCCGGATCCCGACGGGTGACTTCCCGGCCGGTCGGCCGGAGGCTCACCGGATGTCGGTGATCGTCATCCGGATCGCCCGGACGTCCTCGATGACCGCGCCGTAGCCGCCGACGGTGTAGGTGCCGTCGTCCGTCCGGAGTTCGAGCGCGGCCTGGACGAACTGCTGGCCGAACGTGGCGTCCCCGCGGTAGACGTCCGTGTAGACGACGTCGACGACCTCGCCCTCGATCGCGACCGTCGCGTGGGTGTGGGTGTCGACCCCGTGGACCCGCACGCGGACGGTGCCGTCGTCGGCGCGGATCGACTCGATATCCCGGATGAGCTGGCGGATCGAGACGTACGTCTCCGAGCGACCGACCGAGGCGGAGTAGACCGTGTCCCAGGGCTCCCACAGCTGGAGCTGGAAGAACCAGTGGAGCACGGAGGTGAGGATGCTGTCGTCGATGACCAGCCCGTACTCCCCGTTCCACTCGTCCTCGACCGCTAGCACGGCGAGCGAGCCGTCGATCAGCGCCAGGAACGGCATGTTGGTCTCACACCAGCGGACCTCCGTCGCGATGGAGGGGAACGTCTCGGGGAGGTCCGAGCGGGTGTCGGCGTCGGGTTCTCCCGTGACGGCGATCCGGACGGTGACCCCGCGGTCCAACGCGGCCGCGAGCTCCTCGTGCATCGCCGCCGTCCGGGCGGCCGACGTCGACAGCTGGACGACCTGCTCGGCGTCGGCAACGCGTGTGAGCGCCTCCCCGATCGCGGCCTCGGCGGTCTCGAAGACGCTGATGTCCGTGTGCTGGGCCCGCGGGCGCTCCCAGCGGTCCTCCAGTTCCTCGGCGGCCGTCCGGAGCTCCGACGAGCGGCTCCGCATCTCCTCGACCGCCGGCGTCACGTCGGCGATCCGGGCCCGGAGCCGCCCTTCCTCGTAGGTCTCCACGTACCCCGCGTCCGCGAGCTCCCGGAGCACGTCGTACAGCTTCGAGCGCGGGACCGAGCAGGCGTCGGCCAGCTCCGACACCGACGCGTCGCGCAGGCGCAACAGGCCCGTGTAAGCCTCCGCCTCGTACTCCGAGAAGCCCGCCTCGGTCAGCGCCGGGAGCAGCCGGGTGCCGTCTTCCATGAGACACGTTACCGAGTTAGAGACAAAAAGCCCCTCGATCGCCCGCCGGGGACGATTCGTTCGGCGATGCAAAACGGTAAGTCCGCGCGCGCCCGAACAGTGGTATGACGGACCGAGGTGTCGGTGCGACCGAGACGTCGATCGCGGTGCTCGAGACGCTGTGCCGGCTCGGGACCGCGGGCGTCACCGAGATCGCCCGCGAGATCGACGCGTCGAAGGCCAGCGTCCACGAACACCTGACGACGCTCCGGGACGCGCGGTTCGTCCGGCAGGTCGACGGGGAGTACCGGCCGAGCCACCGACCCGTCGCGCTCGCGGCCGCCGCCAAGCGCACCTGGCCGGTGTACACGGAGGGGCGGATCCACGTCGCCGAACTGGCCGAACGGACCGGTGCCGCGGCGACGCTGACCGTCCCGGAGGCGGGGTACGACGTCTGTCTCCACGCGGACGTCGCCGCCGGGGGCCCGGAGGGCGCGCCGACGGAGGGCCGGCGCGTCCCGCTCTCCCGGACGGCGGCCGGGCTGGCGATCCTCTCGCGGTACTCGCCCGACCGCCGGCGGACGGCGCTCTCGGACCACCCCGCGACGGCGACGGACCCGGCCGACCGGCTCGACCGGATCGCACAGCGGGGCACCGCCGCCCGCGACGCGGGTGACGGACTCCGGGAGATCGCCGCCCCCGTCGCCGCGGACGGCGACGATCCGGTCGGCGCGATCGCCCTCTGGCGCTCGACCGAGGGTGACGGGGGGACCAGGGTCGAGGCGGACCTCCGGAAGCTCGTCCGCAGCACCGCCGCGAACGTCTCGAACCGGCTGACCCTCTCCGACTGAGCGTTCGGCGACGACGAACACCCCCCGCGGACGGTCTCGAACCGCCGATCCACTCCCCGTCATCCCGCCCCTCGGGGCCGACTCGTCCGATCTCCCCTCGCGTCCGGGCTGTCGCTACCAAAGTAGCGACAGGGATCCCGGACACTGTGGCGGAGAATTATCACACTCGTACGTCTGTTATACCCCGTGCGAGGCAGCGTGACGGCGTGCCGGCGGACCGACGGCATCGCGACGGTCGCCGTCTCGGCGTCCCGCCGGCCGCCCGGCCCGTCTCCGGGCCGGGACCGTCCGCTCCCGTTCGGTGACGAACGGACCCTCGCCCTCGGTCGACAGGGCCGAGCAGTCGGTTCTTCGACTCGTTTCGTCTTTCTCGCCACAGAATGTGTACCAATAGCTCTCGACAGACGATTATGAAACCAAATCTGACGAGAAGACAAATATAACGAGACAGAACGGACACAAAAGAGCTAATCGGGATCGAGAGAGACACGAGGGCGGCCCCCGTGTTGTCGTTCACGACGATCTACCGATGGAACGGTGCGCCTTCGACGACACCGTTAAGACTCCGGGATCGACTACACGGCTCCATGGACGACTCTCGGGTCCGCGTCGGGCTCCTGACCGCGGGAGAGCCGACCGAGCGCCAGCGAGCGGCCCTGGAGTGGGCCGACCTCCGCTACGACGCCGAGTCGGTCGGGTTGGCGACGCTCGCCGACCCGACGCCGGCCGACTACGACGTGCTCTGGTGGCACCGCGGGGCCCCCTCGCGGGACGTCCTCGGGGAGGGCGCCGCCGCGGCGCTCCGGGGGCACGTCGCCGACGGCGGCGGCCTGCTGTTGAGCCTCCGGGCGCCCGCGGCGGTCGCCGACCTGGGGATCGAGCCCGTGGCGCCCAACGAGACCGGCGTCGAGGAGATCGCGGAGCCGACGGGACCGCTGTGGAAGGTGGTCCACGGCGACCACCCGGCGGTGGCCGGGGTCAACGGCCTCCGCGCGTACGTGGCCGACCGCGGGGAGGCGCCTTATGCCCGCTACGTCGGTCGGACCCCACGCCGCGGGGAGGTGCTGGCGTCGACGGTGACCGGCGACCACGAGCGACCGGGCGACGTCAGCGTCGTCTCCTGGTACCACGGCGACGGGGCGGTGCTGGGCGTCGGCGCCCCCCTCACGTTCGAGACGGCGGCCCGCGAGCACGTCGGGGCGAACCGGTCGGCGTTCGCGGCCGGGCTGGTGACCGGGCTGGCCGCGGGACTGGACGAGCGGTACGCCCGGCCGGAGACCGGCGCCGACCTCGGGGTCAGACGCCGGCGCCTGGCCGACGACCGCCACCGACCCAGGTACCACCTGACGCCGCCGGGCGGCTGGCTCAACGACCCCAACGGGCTCGTCCGGTGGAACGACCGCTACCACGTCTTCTACCAGTACAACCCCGCCGGCCCGTTCCACGACACGATCCACTGGGGCCACGCCGTCAGCGACGACCTGGTCACCTGGGAGGACGAGCCGGTGGCGCTGTCGCCGTCGCCGGACGGACCCGACCGGGACGGCTGCTGGTCGGGGTGTGCCGTCGTCGACGACGGGACACCGACGCTGGTCTACACCGGCGGCCGGGGCCGGGAACAGTTGCCCTGTCTGGCGACCGCCGAGGACCCCGGCCTGCGTCGCTTCCGCAAGCACGAGGGCAACCCGGTGATCGACTCGCCGCCGGCCGGGCTGGACGTGCTCGGCACGGAACACTGGGAGGCGGAGTTTCGCGACCACTGTGTCTGGCGCGAGGACGACCGCTGGCACCACCTGGTCGGGACGGGTGTCGACGGCCGCGGCGGCGCGGTCGTGCTGTACACGGGCGCCGAACTGACCGACTGGCGCTACGAGGGACCCGTGTTGATCGCCGACGGGGCCGAGGCCGGTCCCGTCTGGGAGTGTCCCGAACTGCTCCGCTTCGACGGGGGCGACCTGCTGCACGTCTCGGACTACGAGAACGTGCTGTACTTCGTCGGCGACTACGGCGCCGACGGCTTCGACGTCGCCGACCGGGGCCTGCTCGACTACGGCGACTTCTACGCCCCCCAGTCGATGCGCGACGACGACCGGTATCTCACCTGGGGGTGGCTCCCGGAGGCCCGGGACCTGGAGGCCCAGTGGTCGGCGGGCTGGTCGGGCACCCTGTCGATCCCCCGCGAGGTGACCGTCGAGGACGGCACGGTCCGTCAGCGGCCGGCGCCGGAACTGGAGGCGTTGCGGACCGAGCGCAGCCTCCGCCGCGGCCCGCTGGCGCTGCCGGAAGGAGAGCGCCGGCCGCTCCCCGTCGAGGGCCGGGCGCTTGAGCTGTCGCTGACGGTCGAACTGGAGGACGCCGACGAGGTGCGCCTCTCCGTGTTCGAGTCTCCCGACCGCGAGGAGGTCACCGAGGTCGGCTACCACCGGGACAGCACCGTCTACGTCGACCGGTCGGCGGCGAGTCTCGACCCCCGGGCCACGACCGACACGCAGGTGATGGAGGCGACGCCGTACGACGAACCCCTCCGGCTGCGGGCCTTCCTCGACGGCTCGACCGTCGAACTGTTCGCCAACGGCCGCAACTGTCTCTCCAGCCGGGTCTACCCCACGCGACCGGACAGCACCGGCGTCTCGCTGACCGCCGAGGGCGGCGCCGCGACGGTCACCGACGTCTCGGCGTGGCGTCTGGGCTCGGCCTGGCCCGCCGCCGGCGACCGGCCGTCCGCCGACGACTGACCGCCCGACGGGCTACTCCGCGTCCGCGTCGTCGTACGCGTCGCCGTACCCGTAGCCCCCGCCGTCGGAGACGGCCGTGTCGGTCGCGCCGTCCCCGGTCAGCCCTGCGGGCTCGTCGACCCCGACAGTCGTCCGGCCGCCCGCCCCGGGCTCGTCGGGTGCAAGCGGCGGCAGCGGCTCGTCGCCGGTCGGGATCCGCCAGTGGTCGAGGGTCCCCCGGATCCACGTCCTGGCGCCGTCGACGCCGAGCCGCAGCGTCGGGGCGAGCGTACCGCCGAACCGACGGCGCTGTTCGTCCTCCGGGAACTCCGCGACGGCGTCCAGCGACTCCCCCGCGAAGTCGTAGTAGTTGAGGAAGCTCTCGACGAGCACCTCGCCGTCGCCGGGGAAGGCCATCCACGAGTAGGTCTGGAACGGGGCGTTGGCGGGGTTGGTCGCGACCAGCCCGTCGCCGTTCAGCGGCTCGTAGGGGCCGCCCAGCGAGTCGGCGACGAAGCCGTACAGCGCGTCGAACCCCGCCAGCCCGGGCGCGAACGTGTGCACGTGGCTCGACAGGAACAGGTGGTACCGGCCGTCCCGGCGGACGACGTGGGGCCGCTCCAGTTCCTGGTTGACACAGACCGCGTCCAGGAGCGGCGGCCGAAGCTCCCAGTCGGTCGGGTCGCCGGTGGGTGACACCGCCACGCCGACGCTGCCGTTGAACTCCTGCCGGGCCGGGTCCCCGCCACAGCGGTCGCTGCCCTCCGGCACCGGCGTGTTGGCCTCGAACAGCAGACAGGTCTCCCCGGTGGCCGGGTCCTCGTAGAACCACGGGTCTCGGAAGGTGTAGATCATCCCCCGGGACTGGGTCTCGGTCTCGTAGTACTCCCCGTCCGGGCGCAACAGCGTCTCGTGGGTCCAGGGACCCTCGATGCGGAAGTCGCCGTCGGTGTGGACCCGGCCGCCCCGGGCGCCGGCGATGCGCTGGGTGTAGGTCAACTCCTCGGCGCCGTCCTCGCCGGCGGCGGTGTAGTAGACGTAGAGGTCGCCGTCGTCGTACAGCGCCGACCCGGCCCACTGGCGCTGGCCCAGGGCGCCGTCGTCGAACACGCGGCCGCCGGCGGTCCACTCGCGGCCGTCCTCGGAGTGGAAGTACCGGACCGTGGCGACGTCGTGGCGCTCGCCGGGCAGCAGGTCGGCGGGCGCCGACAGACAGAACAGCACCCTGTGGCCGTCCACCTCGGCGACGCCGCCGTGGCGGTCCCGGAGGATCCAGGTGTCCCAGACGTGGACGTCGTCGTTCGGGACGTCGTCGGGCGGGTAGGCGATGGGCGCGACGGTCTCCTCGCGCCGCCGGAGGCCGGCGGCCTGTTCGCGGGTCCAGCGCGACCGCGGCGGGTCGCCCTCTCCCTCGGACGGACGGTCGATCATACCTCCCGAAAGGGACGCGTCCGGGGATAAATCCACCCGTCTCGGGACGCGAGCGGGGACTCGGGCGACGGCTCAGTTGTACTCCCGCCAGCGGTTGCCACACTCCTTGCACTTGAAGAAGCGCGTCGGCGGTTCGTCGGCGGAGCCGGTCTGTTTGATCG
>CAZMWG010000020.1:0-27783 GCA_964569925.1 uncultured Halobacteriales archaeon
CGTACGTCTCCTCGGCGAACTACGTCGACCGGATGTCCGACTACTGCGGGGACTGTCACTACTACAAGACCAAGGACGTCGGCGAGCGGGCCTGTCCGTTCAACGCGCTGTACTGGGACTTCCTCGCCCGCAACGAGGACGACCTGCGCTCGAACCACCGGATGGGGCTGATGTACAGCCACGTCGACTCGAAGCGCGAGAGCGGCGACCTCGAGGAGATCCGCGACCGCGTCGAGACCCTGCGCGAGAAGGAGTCGTTCGGGGAGTTGTGACCGTCGTCCCGCGACCGGACCCGTCGAGGTGCGTCAGCGACTCGTCGACCCCCACGGCGGCCCTCCGCCCCGACGGACCGGCCCGGAGACCCGCGACGTTCAGCTACCGAACCACTCCTCGGCCTCGCCGCGACTCTCGAACACCGCCGTGTCGATCCCGTCGATCTGACTCTCGAAGGCCATCCCCTTTACCGTCTCCTCGACGACGATCGCCCAGTGTGTGATGCCGTTGCTGGCCGCGAGTTCGGCCCCTCTTTTCACCTCGTCGAACAGCCCCGAGCCGAGGGGGTCGTCGACCTCCAACAGCGTCAACTGGTATCTCGTCCGTGGTCTCCCGATAGCCGCCGCGAACTCCTCGTTGATCCGTTCGCCCGTCTCCCTGTCCAACTCCACTCCGGGCGGCAACTCGACGACGACCGTTTCGCCTTCGACCCGAACGTCCCACGATCCGTTCCGGCTCACAGGTCCCATCGAGGGACAAGTGTGCATAAAAATGACTTTCCGAATTTGATTTCTGAGAACCACGACGGTCACGCTCGGCCGCACCGCTCGTCGATCACCTACCACAGGACAGAACGGGACCGGCGGCGACCGGTTGCCGCCGCTCCGCTCGTCACGTCCGTTCCTCGCAGAAGACGGGCGCTGAGGGATTTGAACCCCCGACGGTTTGGTCCGAAGCCAAGCACTCTGTCCAGGCTGAGCTAAGCGCCCTACGGACACCCGTTCCGGCTACGCCGGTTTAACTCCCCCGATCCTCGCCCTCCCGGGGCGGGAACACCTTCCCCGGGTTGAGCGTCCCGTTCGGGTCGAGCGCCTCCTTCACCGACCGCATCACGCCCAGCGCGTCGCCGTGCTCCGCCGGCATGTACCGCCGCTTGCCCAGCCCGACGCCGTGCTCGCCGGTGGCGGTCCCCCCGAGTTCCAGCGCCCGCTCGACCACGTCCCGGTAGACCGCCTCGCCGCGCTCGACCTCCGCGGGGTCGTCGCGGTCGACCAGCACGCTGTAGTGGAGGTTCCCGTCGCCCGCGTGGCCGAAACAGGGCACCGTCAACCCGGCCTCCGCGGCCCGCTCGCGGACGTACCCGACGAGGACTGCGTACTCCCCGATCGGCACGGTCACGTCCCCGGGGTGGAGCTCGCCCCGGTCGGGGTCGTGGGCCTCGATCGCCGGCGCGAGCTCCGCGCGGGCGGCCCAGAGGTCGTCCATCCGATCGCGACCGGCGGTCTCGAACCGCTCGACGCCGTGCTCCTCGAAGGCCGACTCGCAGCGCTCGACCGCCCGGTCGATCCCGTGGTCGGCGTGGAAGGCCAGGAATACCGTCGGCGTGGCCGGGAGCGCCGCGTCGAGGTGGTCGGCGGCGATCGCTGTGGCCGTCGGGTCGAGCAGTTCGGCCTTCGCGAGGTCGACGCCGGACGCGACCGCGTCGGCGACGGCGACGGCGGCGCGCTCCGTGTCGGGGAAGCCAGCCCGCGCGCCCCGGACCTGCTCGGGCCGTGCGACCAGTTCCAGCGCCGCTCGGGTGACCACCGCCAGCGTCCCCTCGCTGCCGACGAGCAGGTCCGCGAGGTTGTAGCCGCTGGAGGTCTTGGCCGCCCGGGAGCCGACCTCGATCACGGTGCCGTCGGCGAGCACGGCCTCCATCCCGAGCACCCGGTCCGAGAACTCCCCGTACTTCACGGTCTCGGTGCCGCTCGCGTCGGTGGCGATCATCCCGCCGACGGTCGCCTCGTCGCCCGACGCCGGCATCCCCGGGACGAACAGCCCGTGCTCGGCGACCGCCGCGTTCAGGTCGGCCCCGACGACGCCGGGTTCGACGTCGACCTGCCCGTCGGTCGGGCGGACGTCCAGTACGGCGTCCATCCGCCCCAGGTCCAGGCTGACCCCGCGCTCGACGGGGACCGCGTGCCCTTCGAGCCCCGTCCCCCCGGCGTAGGGGGTGACGGGGACGCCGCGCTCGTCACAGGCCGCGAGGGTCCGCGAGACCTCCTCGGTCGACGCCGGCCGGACGACGGCGTCCGGCCGGACCCCCATCCCGGCGCGCTCGCCGCCCCAGTCCGCCGCGTGTTCCGCGCGTTCCGACGGGGCGAACGACACCCGACCGGCCGGCAGGACCGACCGCAGGAAGTCGAGCGACGCCGCGTCCGCACCCCCGTCCCCGTCCCCGTCCTCGCCGACGCCCCGAACGCCGCCGTCGGACTCGTGCTCCCGGTCCATGGCCCTGCCGGGAACCGACGAGGCAAAAAGACCGCGGATGGGGCGCCGGAGAGCGAACACCCGACCGCAGGCGACTCGGCCGGCGAGTCAGCCCACGGGCAGCCCGGTCGCGTCGATCGCGTCCCGGCGCCCGTCCAGCACGACGAACCGGTCGCCCCGGCGCCGCTCCAGCCAGTACAGCAGCCGTTCGGCCCAGGCGAGCTTCCGCGCCTTCTCCGGGCCGACCGTCGGGTCGTCCAGGTCCCACCCGGGGAAGCGGAGCCGGTCGGCGCCCAGCGCGTCCGCGAGGAAGGCCGCCCGGTCGCCGTCGGTGAACCCGCCGAAGTCGTGGACGCCCTCGACGGGTGCGGCCTGGGTGGTCGGCACGACCGCGTCGAGGGAAAGCGCCGGGACGTGCTCGGCCAGCAGGTCCCGGTTGTCGCCGTGGGCGTGGACCGCGACGGGGACGCCCTCGCGGGTGAGCGTCCGGACGGTGTCGGGGTTCTTGTCGAGGTCGGTCACCATGCAGTCCACCGCGACCCCGGCCTCCCGGAGGACGTCGGCGGCCGTCGAGGCGGCGAGGACCAGGTCGGCGTCGGCGGCGCGGTCGGTCTCGTCGGGCAGCGACGGGCCGGCGCCGGCGACCGCGACCGTCGCCCCCGCCGCCGGAAGCCGCTCGGGATCGTACGTGTCGGCGCCGGCGACCGCCGCGGCCAGTTCGTCGCGGGCCGTCTCGTCGCCGCCCCGGCCGTAGCCGAAGGCCTCCAGGATCGTCTCGTACACCGGCTCCCACTCGTCGAACTCCATGGCCGTGGCTACGGGGCGTAGCGTCGATATAAGTCGGGGTCGAGCCGAAGTGGCACGTCCGTGTACCCCTACCCGGGTGCCCTTTCGGCCTTCACCGCCACGTTCTGACGCCTTCGGTATAAGTTTTCTCTTACTGGCGATCGTTCCCGACGGCCGAGAGCGCCCCGCTCAGCGGGTCCGCGAGCTCGGCGCCCGCGCGGTCGAACGCCGCCGGCGAGCCGAACAGGAGTAGGGGGTCACTACCGACGGCGGTCAGGTCGGCGACCTCCGCGGCCTCCGCCACCGCGACCCGCCGGTCGGGGCCCAGGCCGGTCACGCGGGCCGCCGCGGAGACGACCCCCTCGGGGTCGACCGACGCCCCGCCCTCGACCTCGCCGAGGTTGCGCGCGGCGTCGGCCGCCCCCCGGACGTCGAGTTCCTCGACGCCCGCGTCCCCGTCCCGGCTCCGGAGCCGGTCCGGCGTGAACGCGTCGCCCACGCGAGCGGCGTCGAGCGTCTCCCGCACGTCGTGGGTCCGGATCACGTGAGCGCCGCGGTCGATGGCCATGCTCGTGGCGGCCAGTGACACCGGCAGCGCCTCCTCGGTGGACCGGTCGGCCAGTTCCCGGAGGAAGTTCTTCCGGTTGATCGACACCAGCACCGGCCGGTCGAGCGCACGGAACTCTCGGAGCTGCCGCATCGTCTGGCGGTCCTGTTCTGGTGTCTTGGCCTCGGACCAGCCGCCGAAGGCCGGGTCGACGATCGTCTTGTCGGTCAGCCCGTTCATCCGCAGCGCCTCGTAGAGCTGGTCGACGTAGTCCGCGGTCTCGGCCCACTCCGGGGACTTCCGGCTCGCCCAGTCGGTCTCCTCGACGGCTCCCGGTCGCTCGAGGTCGGGCGGCGAGGCCATCTTGCCGACGGCGACGTCGTACTCCCGACAGACCTCCGGCATCTCCGGGTCCGCGAAGCCACAGATGTCGTTGACCATGTCGAACCCCCGGGAGAGCGCCTCGTCGGCGACCTCGTGGTAGCGGGTCTCGATCGAGAAGACGGCGTCGCCGCTCACCGACTCCATCGTCTCGACGGCGGTGTCGAGCCGCTCCAGTTCGCCGTCCGCCGACAGCACCTCTAAGCGCTTGTTGGCCGACTCCAGTCCCACGTCGACGACGTCCGCGCCCTCGTCGATCAACTGCTCGTCGACGTACTCGGCGGCCTCGCCGGGGTCGTCGAAGACGCTGGGATCGTACGGTGACTCCCGACTCACGTTGAGCACGCCCATGATCCGCGTGGGGTGGTCGTCGCCGATGCCCAGCCCCGCCGCGTCGACTTCCTGCATACCCCGCCGGAGGGGCGCGGCGTGCAAAAGGGACCCGATCAGTCCCGGAACACGGCCTCGACATTCGTCGGGCCGGAGAACTCCCCTGCGTCGGGGAGTCGCTCGCCACACGCCCGGCAGAAGGCGTAGCCCGGCTCGTTGTCGATCCCACAGTCCGGACAGTGCCCCGCCCCGGGTGGCGGGTCCGGTCGGGCTGGACGAGACTGGAGCGGTGGGCCGGCAACACCGACCGACTCGACCCCTCGGTCGACGAGCGCCGCGCCCGACGGCCCGCGAGTACGGCCGCCACGACGAGCGCCGCTCCCCCCGGCAGCGCCACGGCTGTCGGTCCCATGCCCGGCCCCACGGGACGGACGGAGGTAAGCGAACCGCCCCGCACGATCGGTATCCGGCCGCTTTTGTCGGTGCCCGGTGTACCCCGTCGCATGGGCAAGGTCAACATCGGGTTGCGGGGCTGGCGGTTCGAGGAGGAGGCGGTGTTCGACGACGACGGCCGGGTCCGACCGCTGGAGGAGATCCCCGAGGGGACCCGCGAGCGGGTGTTGCGCCTGGCCGAGCGGATCGGCGACCCCTGTGACGCCTGCTGGATCGTCCACGGCGCCGAGGACCCGGACCGCTGCCGGGCCGGGGCGGCGATCTACGGCGAACCGGGCGCCGAGGTGGTGGTCTGTCGCGAGCACGAGACCGACTTCGTCTACTGGTACCGCGGGGCCGGCGGCTCGGCGTTCAGGGGCGAGCCGGAACTGGCCCGACGGTTCCACGCCTGGTTCCGCGAGGGCAACGCGGCGCCGGACGGCTACGAGGGCATCGAACACGTCGACGAGGACCCCGGCGCGGTCCCCGAGACCCCCGACGCCGGCGAGGCGATTCCGGGGCTGGCCGAGGAGGTCGAGGCGTTCGACGACGACGAACTGGACGCGCTGGACGTCGACCTGGACGATCTTGACCTCTGAGATCGCGGTCGCGGTCGTCGGCGCCGAGACCCCCGGCAACGTCGGGACGATCGCCCGCGCGATGAAGAACTTCGGCTGTTCGGAGCTGTTGCTGGTCGATCCCCCGGAGCTCGACCCCGAGGGCGAGGCCTACGGCTTCGCCGGCCAGGCCCGCGAGGACGTCCTCCCGAACGCGCGCGAACTGTCGCTCGACGAGCTCGTCACGGAGTATCACACCGTCGGGACGACGGCGATCACCGGGGAGGACGACCGCCGGCCGGTCCGGTACCCGTTCCGGACGCCGGCGGAACTGGCCGACAGCCTCGAGGGGGTCGCGGCCGACACCGCCGTCGTGTTCGGCCGCGAGCGCGTGGGCCTGACCAACGACGAGCTGGCCCGGATGGACGAGGTCTGCTCGATCCCCGCCGCCGACGACTACCCGGTCCTGAACCTCGGTCAGGCCGCGACCGTCGTGCTGTACGAGCTACGCCCGCTGACCCTCGACGCCACGCAACACCCCGAGCGCCACGAGCGGGCCGACGAGCGCTCGATCGAGGCGCTGGCCGAGGGGTTCGACGCGCTGCTGTCGGCGGCGGGCCACCCTGCGGAGAAGCGAGCCAAGGCCGGCCGGCTCTGGCGACGGCTGGTCGGCCGTGCCCACCCGACCGGCCGCGAGGTGACCACCCTGCGGGGCGTCCTCCGGCGGGCGACGCTGCGGCTGGAGGGTGAGATCCCGGAACGGGAGGGAGACGACGGCGACTCGGACGACGGAAACGGACCGTCGGGCGACGACGGGTGACCGCCGGCGGTCAGGCGGCGGCCTCCCGCTCGGCGGCGCCGAGGTACGTGTCGGCGACGTAGGCGACCACCGCCCGTGCGACGCCGGCCTCGTACGTCCAGAAGCCGTGGTACCGCTGTTCGCCGTCCTCCTGGACGACCAGCGCGGCCTGCCGGTCCGGGTCGCCGTCGCCGTCGTACGCGACGAACCACGAGCGAGCGATCTCCCGAGAGCGGTCCGGGTGGGCGGTCAGGTTCCGGTGGTCGGGCTCGGGGACCACGTCGGGTTCGCCGTAGACGTGGACGTCGACGCCGGCGTCGGCGAGCCGGCGCATCACCCGCCGGGAGCGCGGGCTGGCGAAACAGCGCGAGAGCTTCTGGAAGCCGGCGTGGAACTCGCCGCCGCCGACCCGCCAGGCGGTCATCTCGATGGCGGTGCTCGCGTCGATCAGCGACTGCTTGTCCATGTCGACGGCGCCGTACACGTCGCCGTCGATCGCCGCCAGCACGTCCGGCCCGCGGTCGCTCGCGAAGGGGTCGAGCTCCGCGGTCTCGCTCGCGATCCCGGCCTCGATCGCCGGGAGCGACGACGCCGCCACCAGCTGGTCCCCCCGGTGCAACAGGGCGCTGTCGGTCGGGGTCTCCGTCCCCAGGGTCGTCTCCCGGACGGCGATCCCGAGCCGCTCGAAGTAGGCGCTGACGCGGTCGAACGCCCGGTCGGGTCGCTCGCGGTTGCAGACGGTCAGCGTCGGCCGGCGCTCGTCGAACCGCGCGATCAGGTCGGCCAGGGAGTCGAACTCCGCGGCCGCCGGCGGGGGCGGCCGCGCCGTGCCGGTCGCCGTCGGCTCCGCGTCGGCGACGTCGGACCGCACGCGGCCGGTCAGGGGGACCGTCCGGGTCTCGTCGACGCCCAGCCCGCGCAGCCCGACCGACACGCCGTCGCCGTCGTCACGCACCTCGACGACCCCGTCGGCGATCCCCTCGAACCGGTCGATCGCCGTCCGTCGGAACGAGTCCGTGTGAACCGTCACCACGGTCAGTCCACCGCACTCGTCGGTGATCCCGGTCAGCCCCCGGACGAACGTCGCCGTGGCGTCCTCGCCGGCGTGCAGCGCCAGCGACGTCAGCGAGAGGATCCCCACCCGCACACGACCGCCGTCGCCGTCCAGGTTCGAGACGACGTCGTCGACCGTCGCGCCGACCTGTCCCAGCTCCGGCCCCGACGACACCGTCCGGCTGTCCCGCCCCTCCAGTTCGGCACCGTAGGTCTCGCCGGTACAGTCGACCACCCCGACGCGGGGCTGCTCGCCGTCGACGTGGGCGGCGTAGTCCGCCCGGATGCCCCGGCTGCTGGAGTCCGTGGAGACCAGCACCGTGGCGTCGACGCTCTCCGTCCCGGTCCCGAGCAGGCGCAGGACGAGTTCGCGCTTGCCCGCCATCGGCGGGCCGACACAGAGCAGCGTCGTCCCCGGAGGGAGTTCGTCGGCGGGGAGGAGCCCCCCTGTCGTGTACATGACACCCGGTAGCAGTGGTGGGGTTACAAAGGTCACGGTAGTTCAACCCGAGCCGTGTCGGCAAAGCGTCCGAGACCGGTTCTGCCGCCGCATACTGCCGGCACGGGGTCCCGATCCCGGGGCCGGGCCGACGGCGCTCGACCACAGGTTTATGCGGGTCGACCGCGGCCACCTTTCCATGGAACCGCCGCCACGGGGACGCGCCGGCTGGTGGGCGCTCGGGCTTGTCGTGGGGGCCGTCCTCGTGTACGTCCTGTGGAGCTTCGTCGGCGCCTTCGTCGCCGGCCTCTTCCTCTACTACGCGACCCGCCCGATCTTCCGGCGGCTCTCCGGCCGGCTGGGGTCGCGGAGCCTCGCCGCCGCCGTCGCCATCGTCGGACTGACGCTCCCGGCGCTGGCGCTCGTGGGCTACGCGCTGGCGATCAGCCTCTCCGCGCTCGGGGACTTCCTCGCCCGCCGGGACCTCGCGGCGATCGAGACGGCCCTCCGGCCGTACATCGACGCCTCCGCGTTCGTCCGGACCCCGGAGGAACTGCTCACCGCGAACGGCCTGAGCACGCTCCTCGATCTACTCCGGTCGGCCGCGGGCTACTTGGGCACCGCCGCCTCCGTCGGCGTGACGCTGTTCGTCGCGTTAGCGGTCGCCTTCTACCTCCTCCGGGACGACCGGCGGCTGGCGGCCTGGATCCGTGACCGCTTCGGCGACGACGGGGGCGTCCTCGTCGCCTACGGCCGGGCCGTCGACGAGGACCTGGGCAACGTCTTCTTCGGAAACATCCTCAACGCCCTGCTGACCGCCACGATCGGCGCCATAGTCTACAGCCTGCTCGACTTCGCCGCGCCGGCCGGCGCCGGCGTCCCCTACGCCGCGATGCTGGGGTTGCTCGCTGGCGTCGGCAGCCTGATCCCCGTGGTCGGGATGAAGATCGTCTACGCCCCCGTGGGGGTGTTCCTGTTCGCCCGCCCGTTCGCGCTCGACCCCGGGAGTCCGCTGTGGGTGCCCGTCGCCTTCCTCGCGCTGTCGGCCGTCGTCGTCGATCTGATCCCCGACTTCTTCCTGCGGCCCTACGTCGCCGGCCGGAACCTCCACGTCGGCATGGTGATGCTGTCGTACGTGCTCGGATCGGTGCTGTTTGGCTGGTACGGGCTCCTCCTGGGCCCGTTCCTGCTGGTCGTCGGCTTTCATTTCGCCCGGATCGTCCTCCCCGAACTGGTCGCCGGCGACGCGATCGCACCCGGGACGGTCGGGATCGCCGACGGCGCGACCGCCGCCGACGAGACGGGGACGCCGGCCGGACCGGACGTGGACCCGGACCCGGACGGCGACACCACGCCGGCGACCGGCGCCGCCGACGCTCCGGCCGAGGCCGACGATCCGACGGACACCGACGGGACCGACGGCCCGTCCCCGGCGGGCGACGATCCGCGGGGGAGTCCCGGCACGGCGGAGTAGCGGCGTGCGGTGGCGAAGGCCGGACCCCCGATGTCTCCTGTCTGGCCGAGGCTGCGTCTCCGACTGGGGGACCACGCTCGCGGCGAGACGGGTGGGCTCGGTCGACCGCTACTCGCCCTCGACGGTCGGCGGGTCGCCGAGCCCGCCGTCGGCCGGCTCGTCGTCGTCGACGGCGGGCAGCGAGCCCGACTCGACGTCCTCGCCCATCCCGGTGGTGACGATCAGCCGCATTCCCCGGCGGACGCTCATGTCGATCTCGTGGACCTGCTCGGCCGGGACCACCGCCAGCCGGCCCGCCGTCGGGTTCGGGCTCTGTGGCAGGAAGACGTTGTACGCCGGGCCGCCGGTGACCGGCTCCACCTCCGCGGGGCTCTCGTCGGTGACCAGCCCGATCGAGTACATCTCCCGGCGGGGGAACTCCACGAGCACGACGCTCTCGTACTCCGTCTCGCGGTCGACCAGCGACGTCGCGACCTGTCTGACGCTCGAGTAGATCGTCCCGACCAGCGGGACGAAGTTCACGACCTGCCCCGCCCGGCCGAACAGGTGCTGTCCGACGGCCTTCTGTGCGAGAAAGCCAAGCGTCGTCACCAACACGACGATCAGTCCCCCGCCCAGGACCGTCGCCAGCAGCTGCACGTTCTGGGTGTACTGCGCCAGCTCCAGCACCTCCACCACCGGATTCACGAACTGCAGCGACCAGCCGACCAGCACCCGCAGGATCACGAACGTGACCACCAGCGGCGCGATCAGTATCAACCCGCCGACGAAGCTGCTCTTCAACACCCGGATGGGACGCATACCGACGGCTCCCGCCCGCCGGGACAAAAGCGTGCGGGCCGCGGCGACCCGATCACGTCGGCCCGTCCGTCGCCGAGCGGGTCGCTTTTGCCGCCGGCCGTCCCACCCCCGCCATGGTCTCGGAGCTGTTCGACCCCGACCGGTGGGAGCCGGTCGACGACCTCGACCTCGCGGACGTCACCTACCACCGCGCCCGCGACGTCGGCGCCGTCCGGATCGCCATCGACCGCCCCGAGGTGCGCAACGCCTTCCGCCCGGAGACCGTCGACGAACTCTCCGCGGCGCTCGACCACGCCAAGCGGCTCACCGACGTCGGCTGTGTCCTGCTCACCGGCAACGGCCCCTCCCCGAAGGACGGCGGCTGGGCGTTCTGTGCCGGCGGCGACCAGTCCGCCCGGGGCGGGTCGGGCTACGAGTACGAGGCCGCCGACGTCTCGGACCCGGTCGCCGACGACCCCCCCGAGAACGAGGGTCGCCTGCACGTCCTCGAGGTCCAGCGACAGATCCGACACCTCCCCAAGCCCGTCGTCGCGGTGGTCCCGGGGTGGGCGGTCGGGGGCGGCCACTCGCTGCACGTCGTCTGTGACCTCACCCTGGCCTCCGCGGAGCACGCGAAGTTCCTCCAGACCGACCCCGACGTCGCCTCCTTCGACGGCGGCTTCGGCTCGGCCTACCTCGCCCGCCAGGTCGGCCAGAAGACGGCCCGCGAGGTGTTCTTCCTCGGGAAGACCTACGACGCTGCCGAGGCCGCCGAGATGGGGATGGTCAACGAGGCGGTCCCCCACGAGGACCTCGAGGAGCGGGCCCTGGAGTGGGCCGACCGGATCGACTCGAAGTCCCCCACCGCGATCCGGATGCTCAAGTACGCGTTCAACGCCGCCGACGACGGCATGGTCGGCCAGCAGGTGTTCGCCGGCGAGGCCACCCGGCTCGCGTACATGACCGACGAGGCACAGGAGGGCCGTGACGCGTTCCTCGAGGGCCGCGAGCCCGACTTCGACGACGTGCCCTGGTACTTCTAAACCACCTTTCTACTTCGTCGGGTGCGCTCGCGGGGCGAGCGCACCGCTCCTCGTAAAAGCGTGGGCGAAAAAGACCTCCGAGTCGCGCCGCTGCGCGGCGCGCTCGGAGTGAACCGCGCTCGCCGTGCTCGCGCGGACATCGGCGGTCCCGGACCGCGCCCGCACCACCACCGAACCGCACGGCGGCCCGCTCTCGCACGACCGCCACCGAACCGCACGGCGGCCCGCTCCCACATGACCGCCATCGAACCGCATGGTATCCGGCTCCCGCATGACCGCCACCGAACCGCACGGCGGCCCGGTTCCGCATGACCGCCACCGCACCGCATGGTATCCGGCTCCCGCATGACCGCCACCGAACCGCACGGCGGCCCGGTTCCGCATGACCGCCACCGCACCGCACGGCACCCGGCTCCCACATGACCGCCACCGCACCGCCGCTCGGCCCTCTACCTCCCACGCCGACCCGGCCGCGACGGCAAGCGTTTACTGGCGCTCGGTCCTACGCGTCGTCGATGAGCACGGCGACAGCCGACGTCTCGAAGGCCGAAGCCTGGCTGATGGCCGCCCGGCCACAGACCCTGCCGGCGGGCGCCGCGCCCGTCGTCGCCGGGACCGGCCTGGCGGTCCACGACGGACTGTTCGCGCTCGGACCCGCCCTCGCCGCGCTGCTGGGCGCACTCCTGCTCCAGGTCGGCACCAACTTCGCCAACGACTACTTCGACGCCGTCAACGGCGCCGACGACGCCGACCGCGAGGGGTTCACCCGCGTCACCGCGGGCGGCCTGATCGCCCCCGAACGGGTCCGGGCGGCGATGGCCGCCACCTACGGACTGGCCGTCGTCGTCGGCCTCTACCTGGTGTGGGTCGGCGGCGTCCCGATCCTCGTGGTCGGACTCACCTCTATCCTCGCCGGCGTCCTCTACACCGGCGGTCCCTACCCCTACGGCTACCGCGGGCTGGGGGATCTGTTCGTCTTCCTCTACTTCGGCGTGATCGCGGTGACGGGCACCTACTACGTCCAGGCGGTGACGGAGGCCGGCGTCGGGGCCTTCCCGACCGGGATCGCGTCCGGGACGGTGACGACGGCGGCGCTGGTCGCCAGCCTCCCCGCCGCCGCGCTGTCGACGGCGATCCTCGTGGTCAACAACGTCCGCGACCGGGAGACCGACGCCGCGGCCGGCAAGCGGACCCTGGCGGTAATGCTCGGCTACCGGTGGAGCCGCGTCGAGTTCCTCCTGCTGGTCGGGGCGGCCTACGTCGTGCCGACCGTCTTCGCGCTGGACCCGGCGTTCGGGCTCCCGGCGCTGGCGCCGCTCGTGACGCTGCCGCTGGCGATCTCGGTCTCCCGGACGGTGCTCGAACGGACGGACGGCGAGGCGCTCAACCCGGCGCTGGAACGGGTCGGACGGACCCTCTTCCTGCACTCCGTGCTGTTCGCCGCCGGACTGGCCGCTCCCACCCTGCTATGAGACGCGCCCCGTTCTCCCTGGCGCTGTCGGAACCCCTGGGCACCGCGAAGGGCCCCATCGAGGACCGCGAGGGCGACGTGATCCGCTACGACCACCGCGGCGCGACCGGACTCGGCGAGGCGGCGCCGCTGCCGGGCTGGACGGAGTCGCTCTCTCACTGCCGCGGGGCGCTGGACCGCGCCGCCGAGGCCGCCCCGGAGGGTCACTCCTCGGTGCTTCTGACCTTCGACGCCGCCGAGACCCCCGCCGCGCGGTCGGGGTTCTCGACCGCGCTGATCGACGCCGACGCCCGCGCCGACGGCCTCCCGATGTACCGCTGGTTCGACGCCGACCGCCGCTGTCGGTCGGTGCCGGTCAACGCGACGCTGGGCGACGCCGACCCGGCGGCCACCGCCGCGGCCGCCCGCGAGGCCGTCGCCGCCGGCTTCGACTGTCTGAAGCTCAAGATCGGCGCCCGGACGCTCGACGCGGACCGCGAGCGGGTCGCCGCCGTCCGGGAGACCGTCGGCGAGGAAGTAACCCTGCGCGTCGACGCCAACGGCGCCTACGACCGCGGAGAGGCCGCCACGGCCGTCGAGACGTTCGCCGCCCTCGGCGTCGAGTACGTCGAACAGCCCCTCCCGGCCGAGGACCTGGCGGGCCACGCCGACCTCCGGGGCCGCGGGACCGGCATCGCGCTCGACGAGGCGATGCTGGCGTACGACGCCGCGACGGTGCTCGACTCGGACGCGGCGGACGTGCTGGTCCTCAAGCCGGCGATCCTCGGCGGCCCGGGCAACGCTCACGTGGTCGGGCTCCGGGCCGGAGAGCGCGGGATCGACCCCGTGGTCAGCACCACCATCGACGCCGTGGTCGCACGGACCGCCGCGGTCCACGTCGCCGCCGCGCTGCCGGACGTCCGCCCCTGCGGGCTGGCGACCGCGGACCGACTCGCCGAGGACCTCGCGCCCGACCCCGCGCCGGTCGCCGACGGCGAGATCACGGTCCCCCAGGACGACGGACTCGGGATCGACCCCGACGCGGTCCGGCCGGGCACCGATCCGACCGGGGACGCCCGGCCGGAGAACGATCCGGACCCCGACGGGGACGCGGAGGCCGGTCCGTGACCCTCCCGCCGCCCGCGGAGTGGCCGATCCACTCCCCGCCGCTGGTCGGGGGCGACGTCCTCCGGGCCCGCGCCGAGACCACGCCCGACCGCGAGGCGCTCGTCGACGCCGACACCGACGACGCGTGGACCTTCGCGGCGTTCGACCGACGGGCCGACGCCGTCGCCGCGGGGCTGGAGCGGGTGCTGGACGAGGCGTCCCCGCCGGCCTCGGGAGAGGGGGAGAGCGACGCCGGCCGCGTCGGCCTCCTGCTCGGGACGCGGCCGGCGTTCGCGGCGCTGTTCTTCGCGAGCGCCCGGATCGGCGGGCGACAGGCCACGGAGGGGCCCGGCTCCGGACGGTCCGACGGCGTCGGCCGGCCGCTCGTCCCGCTGAACGTCCGCCTCGACCGGGCGACCCTTGCCGACCAGGCCCGCCGGGCCGACCTCTCCGTGCTGGTCTGTGGCGACGGGACCGCCGACCTGGCCCGCGCCGTCGCGCCGGCCGAGGTCCCGGTCGTCTCCGTCGACGGCGACGGACCGGACGGCGTCCGCGGACTCCCGGCGGCCGAGGGCGACGGGCGGCCCGACCCCGGGCGGCTCGGGGGGCGGGCCGGCGCGGACGCGGCCGAACGGCTCGTCCTGTTCACCTCCGGCACCACCGGCCGGCCGAAGGGGGTCCGGCTGACGACGGGCAACCTGATCGCGAGCGCGTGGGCCTCCGCGTTCCGGCTGGGCGTCGGCGCCGACGACCGCTGGCTCGTCGTCCTCCCGGCCTACCACATGGGCGGGCTGGCTCCGATCGTCCGGTCGACGCTGTACGGGACGACGGCGGTGGTGCGCCGCGAGTTCGACGCCGAGCGGACCCGCCGGGACCTGACCGAGCGGGCGATCACGGGCGTCTCGCTGGTCCCGACGACGCTGGACCGGCTGCTGGGGACCGGCTGGCGACCCGCCGAGGGCGACCCGTTGCGGTTCGTCCTGCTGGGCGGGGGGCCCGCCCCGGAGTCGCTCGTCGGCGACGCGCTCGCCCGGGGCGTGCCGGTCTGTCCGACCTACGGGGCGACCGAGACCGCCTCGCAGGTCGCCACCGCGACGCCCGCCGAGGCGGCAGACCACCCCGGGACGGTGGGCTGGCCGCTCCGCGGGACCGAGGTCCACGTCGTCGACGACGACGACGCGCCGGTCCCCGAGGGAGCGGTCGGCGAACTCGTCGTCGACGGGCCGACGGTGTCGCCGGGCTACCTCGACGGCGCGGCGACCGAGGCGGCGTTCGACGCCGACAGGTTCCACACCGGCGACCTGGGCCGTCGCGAGGACGGGCTCCTCTGGGTCCTGGGCCGGGTCGACGACCTGATCCACACCGGCGGTGAGAACGTCCGCCCGGGGAAGGTGGCCGCCGCCCTGCGGGCCGACGAGCGGGTCGCCGACGCCGCCGTCGTCGGCGTGCCCGACGAGGAGTGGGGCGAGCGGGTGGCGGCGCTCGCGGTCCCCGCGGACGGGGCGACGGTCGATCCGGAGGCGGTCCGCGAGCGCGTCCGCGACTCGCTCGCCGACTTCGAGGTCCCGAAGACCGTCCGGGTCGTCGACGCGCTCCCGCGGACGGCTTCGGGCACCGTGGACCGCGAGCGCGCCCGAGAACTCGCCGACGCGGAGCCCTGAGCGGACCCGCGCGGCCGGCCGCCGAGGGTCCCGGGAGCCGCCAGGGTTAATCCCGGGACGGGCCTACGAACGGCCGTGTGTACGCTGATCCTCGCCTGGCAGGTCTTCCCCGACGCTCCGCTCGCGGTCGCCGCGAACCGTGACGAACTGCTGGACCGCCCCTCCGAGCCGCCGGCGGTCCGCGACTGGGAGGCCCGGACGCTCGCGCCGGTCGATCGCGAGGCCGCGGGGACCTGGATGGGGTACAACGAGCACGGCGTGTTCGTCGCGATCACCAACCGCTGGGTGGACGCCGACCTCCCCGGCGACCGATCCCGCGGGCTGCTGGTCCGTGACGCGCTGGCCGCCGCGTCCGCGGAGGACGCCGCCCGGGTCGTCGAGCGGGCCGTCGCCGCCGACGGCTACGACGGGTTCAACCTGGTCGTCGCCGACGAGGCCGCGGCGGTCTACCTGGAGTACGACGGCGCGCTGTCGGTCCGGAACTTCGAGCCGGGGGTCCACGTCGTCGTCAACGTCGGCGCCGACGGCGACTACCGGATCCCGGCCACGCGGACCGACCCCGCCGAGGGACAGGCCGACAACGCCGACCGGATCCGGCGGACCCTCGCGCCCGACCCCGGCGAGGACGCCGAGTCGTGGCTCGACCGCGCGGCGACAGTGATCGGCGATCACGAGTACGGCGTCTGTGTCCACGGCGACGGGTTCGGGACGCGCTCTTCCACCCTGCTGCTCGCCGGGGACGGCCGGCTCGACTACCGCCACGCCGAGGGGCCGCCCTGCCGGACGCCCCACGAGCCGGTCGAAGGTCAGCTTTAAGCGCCACAGTCCACTGTCGACGGACATGAGCACGGCAGCCGAGGCCGACCTCTCCGAGGACGAGTACCGGGGGTTGGAACTGGTCCGGGAGAGCGGCGGGATCCACCAGAGCGACTTCTGGAAGGAACTCGACGTCTCCTCGCGCAAGGGGAGCCGTATCGTCGACTCGCTGGCCGAGCAGGGGCTCATCCAGCGCGAGGAGACCGTCTACGACGGCCACAACACCTACTTCCTGACGCCCGCGCCCCGGGACCTGGAGTTCCCGCTGCTGATGGCCGGGGACATGCTGTCGCCGTTCATCGGCGACGAGGAGGTCGACCCACAGAGCGACGCCTTCTCACAGTGGGTGATGAACCTCGCCTACGAGGAGTGACGTCGTCGGCGAGCACAGAGCGACCGATCGACCGACGGGAGGCGCCGACGTCGAGCGTCGACGCGTCCACCCCGTCCGGTCCCGTTCCGACGGATCCGCGCGGTGAGTCCGAAGCGGGGAACTCAGTCCTCCAGCGCGTCGGCGATCCGGTCGAGCGACCGGCGCACGTCGTGGACCTCGTCGCGGAGCTTCCTGATCTCGCGGGTCAGCTCCTCGTTGTCGCTCGACTCCTCGCCGCGGCCGCCGGGGCCGCCCGGACCGGCGCCGGGACCGCCCATGCCGCCGGGGCCGCCGCCGCCCATCATGCCACCCATCATCTGGGCGAACGGGTTGCCGCCCATGCCGCCGCCGGGGCCGCCGCCCCCGCCCATCATCTCCTCCATGCGCTCCTCGCGGCTCCGCTCCTCGCCCTCGCCCTCCTCGCGGGCCTCGGCGCGCTCCTGTCGGATCTCCTCGACCCGCTCCCGGAACGACTTCCCGTCCTCGCCCCCCTCGGCCTCGTCGCCGCCCTCGGCTCCCTCGGCCGCCTCGGTCGTCTCCTCCGCCGTCTCGTCGCTCGTCTCGGGGTCGTCGTCTGCCATGCTCCGATTTACCCGCCGGCCCGGAAAAGGATTGTCACCGGAGCCGACGGAGCATGGTCGAGATCCCCGCCGCCGCCGCGACGGCCACGAGGCGGTTGAACGCCGCCTGGAACACCGGCACGTACGCGTCCGTGAACCACACCCCGATCGCGGCCGGGACGGCGGCGTAGAACTGCCACACGGAGACCAGACCGATCAGACAGAGTCCCAGGAACGCCGCCCACTCGGCGTAGGTCGTCAGGTCCGCTTCGGGGATCCCGTCGACGGGACCGGCGCGCCCCGCTCTCGTGGCGGGGCCGCCCCCGCCGTCGGTCGTGCTCTCCGGGGTGGCCCCGCCACCACTCCCGGGGCGCTCGTCGCCGCGTCGGTCCCCGTCCGGCACCGCCGGGTCCGCACCCGGATCCGCTTCCGTGTCTGCATCCACCTCCGCACCCGGATCCGCGTCGCCGTCGTCGCTCATCGGTCCCACCTCCGGCGCAGCAGGCCGGCCGACACGAGCGCCAGCAGCGCCGCCGCGACGCCCATGCCCGGCCCGGAGCTCTCCGTCGCCATCGGCGTGCGCTCGGGGTTCCGCTCGTCGGGCGTCTCGCGGCTGAACTCGCCGGCGCTGAACGACACCTCATCGACGGTGCGGTTCTCGGGCACCGGCCGCGACGGGTCGAGCGTCGCCGACGAGGTGGCCGTCCCGACGATCACACCGTCCCGCAGGAGCAGCGCGTCCAGGTAGTAGTTGTACTCCGCCGGGACGGTCAACTCGACCGACGGCGTCGTCGTCCGGCCGGGCTGGACGTCCCCGACGGTCACGGTCGCCCGGTCGGCGACGACGTCGGACTCGACCTGTCGGGCCGTGACGACCAGTTCCAGCCCGCCGGCCGACTCGTCGCCGCGGTTGGTCAGGTAGGTCGTCGCCGTCCCGTCGCCCGTCGACCGGATCTCGTAGGCGATCACGGGCGGGCTCGCCGGCCCCGAGCCGAAGCGGTGGAACTCGACCGGGGCGTCGGCGTAGGCCGGCGTCAGCGCCTCGACGCCGCTGACCGAGTGCTCCCGGTCGCCACCCGCCGTCCCCCCTCGTACAGCCGGATGTCGAACCGGTAGCCACCCTCGCGGTCGACGGCGAGTCCCACCCGCGTGCGGACCTCGTCGCCGTCGCCCCCGGTCAGGTTCCCGGGTCGCCTCCGGGCCATCGTCGCGACCAGCCCGGTGTCCGTGTCGATGGCCCGTACCTCCACGCTGACGTTCCGTGCGGGGCCGCCGCGGTGGGTCAGACGCAGGTCCAGCGTCAGACCGACCGTCTCGCCGCCCGGCCGACCGCGACCCGCGGCTCCCGGAGGTCGAGCCGGCTCTCCCTGACCGGCCCCGAGGTGTCCGCGATCACCCCGGGGACCGGCACGACCAGCGCCGCCGCCCCCAGGACCACCGCCGCCGCGACCGCCCCCAACGTCGCTTCCGGTCTCACGTCCGCCGGGGCAGCCGGCACGGATAAACGTTTTGTGGGGTGACACGAACGCCGGGTCCGACCGACGCTCTCCGCTCTCCGTCACCCGAACGCGCCCAGGCTGGACTGGCGGTCCCGGTCGGGCCGGCCCTCGGTCACCTCGTGGCCCACCAGGTCGCGGGCGTTGGTCGCGTAGGTCGTCGCGCCGACCTCCAGGACGATCACCTTCCCCTTCGTCCCCCGGACGGTCCCGACGGCGGTCGTCTCGGCGACGGGCCGCTCCGCGAGGTCCAGCCCGTAGTCGAACGCGTAGCGCTCGATCGGCTCGAACTCCGCCAGCAGTCGCTCCCAGGCGTCCTCGTCGACGGTCAGGTCGATCCCGGCGACCTTCTCGGAGACCCGGACGCGGTCGCCGACCGTCTCGGCTATCTCGGCCTCGATCCGCCGGGCGACCCGGCCGTCGGTCACCGTCCGGAGGTGGACCGCCCGGTCCGCGCCCTGTTCGCGCAGGCGCCGCCGGAGCCGTCCGGGCTTGGTCACGCCCACCTTGAACGTGTCCGGGGCGAACGCGGCGAGGTAGACGGCGTGGTCCCGCCGACAGTTCTCGATCGGCAGGTCACAGTTCCCCGTACACCGCGCGCAGGGCCACCGGTCGACGTGGAACTCACAGCGGGGCGCCCGCTCCCGGTCGCAGGGCTCGTGGTCCTCCCCGTCGACGACGCCGACGCAGTGGCGCCCCCCGAGGGTGTAGGCGAGTTCCGTCCCCGGGGCCAGCGGCCGGGACCGGACGCGGCCGTCCGCGGCCAGCAGGAGCCGCGCGGGGTCCTCGACGGCGGGCCGATAGCCGACGATCTGCACGCCGCCCGCTAACTCGCCGGCCGAGAAAAGCCCGTCGTCCGCGCGGGAGCCGACGACCGCCGGTCTCCCGCACGACCCGGGAGCGGGGACGAACCACCGCCGCCGACCATTCGGGTCGGCGGCCGGCAGTTTTTCGTCCCTTGCCTGCCAATTCCACGCACATGACCGATCTGCGGCTCGCCAGCCCCGCCTTCGAGGACGGCGGCTCGATCCCGGCCGAACACGGTCACGCGGCGGGGAACGTCAGCCCGCCGCTGCGGATCGAGAGCGTCCCGAGGCGGGCGGAGTCGCTGGCGCTGGTCGTCGACGACCCCGACACCCGTGAACCGGCCGGGACGGTCTGGGACCACTGGCTGGTGTGGAACATCCCGCCGGGGGTCGCGGAGATCCCGGCGGACTCGCTGCCGGAGGACGCCGAGACCGGCGTCAACGACTTTGGCGAGCGCGGCTGGGGCGGCCCGGATCCGCCGGCCGGGGAGCACACCTACCGGTTCCTGCTGTACGCGCTGGACGAGTCGATCGCCCTCGACCCCGACGCGACGAAGGACGACCTCTACGACGCCATCGAGGGCACCGTGGTCGCCAAGGCCGAACTGCGGGGCACGTACCCGCCCTGACTCGGGGAGCCCGTCGCGTTCGGCCTACAGTTCCTCGAGCAGTTCCCGGGTCGCCCGCCGGACGGCCTCGTGGCTGGACAGTTCCGCCTCGAACCCCAGGGCCGCGAGCTTCTCGACGGAGAGCCGCATTCTGGGGACGTCCCCCACCCAGCCGCGGTCGCCGCCGGTGAACTCGTAGGCCGGGTCAAGTCCCATCTCCTCGCTCACCACGTCGGCGATGGTCTCGACGGAGGTGGTCGTGCGCGTGCCGAGGTTGTAGACGTTGTGGGCCGCGTCGGCGTGTTCGACGACGTGACACATCGCGGCGACGCAGTCCTCGACGTGCATGTAGGACTTCTCCTGGCGGCCGTCGCCGAGGATCGTCAGCCGTTCGGGGTCCTCCCGGAGCTTCCCGACGAAGTCCGGGATCACGGCGCCGGGCTGGAGGCGCGGGCCGACGATGTTGGCGAACCGGAACACCCACGTCCGGAAGCCGTGGCTGTGGGCGAACACCGACAGCAGCGCCTCCTCGGCGAGCTTGGAGGCGCCGTAGACGCTGATCGGCTCCAGGGGGGCGTAGTCCTCCGGCGTGGGTCGGGGCGCCTCCCCGTACACCGTCGACGAGGAGGTGAACGCGATCCGGTCGACCCCGACCGCGTCCATCCGCTCCAACAGCGCCGCCGTCAGTTCGTTGTTCGTCCGGAACTGGTCGACGTCGTCCGCGGCGGCGTCCTTGTCGGCCGCGAAGTGAAAGACCCCGTCGAGGTCGGCCGTCACCGCCTCCGCGAGCACGTCCGGGTCCGCGAGGTCGCCCTCGATCAGGGTCACCGCCTCGGGCAGCCAGTCGACGTTCCCGTTCGAGCCGTCGTCGACGACCACCACCTCGTTGTCCGCGACGAGCCGGTCGGCGAGGTGCGAGCCGACGAAGCCCGCCCCGCCTGTCACCAGAAAGCGTCCGCCCGTCAGATCCATGCCGGCGGGTCGCCCGGCGACGGAATGTGTCTTCCGGTCGGAGGGTTCGACCGGATCCGGTCGCCGGCGGACGGCGGCCGGCGTCTCCCGTGGAGCGAACGACACTTAACCGTCGGTCGCCCTACGACCGGGTATGAGACCGACACGCCGGAAGGCGCTCGCGCTCGGGGGAGCGGCGCTCGCCGGGACTGCGGGCTGTCTCGGGCTCGGGTCGGGTGGCGGCGGCGGCCCGACGCCGACGGAGGCCGACCTCTCGGGACCGGTCGTCTCCGCCCCGATCCCGGAGAACACGGACGACTACACGTACGCGGTGATGGGCTCGGCCGACGCGCCCGTCACGGCCACCTACGTGGGCAACTGGAAGTGTCCCTTCTGTGCGGACTTCTCGACGGGGAACCTGCCGGGGCTGGTCGAGGACTACGTCGCCACGGGTGACGTCCTCTTCGAGTACCGCGCGCTGAGCAGCTTCCTCGGCGAGGACGCCTTCCGCGCCGGCCGTGCGGGCCTGGCCGTCTGGAACGTCGACCCCGAACGCTACTGGGCGTTCCACGAGTACGTGATGGCGAACCAGCCCCCCGAAGGACAGAACTGGGCGACGGTCGACCGGCTGTCGGGGATGGCCAACGCCGCGAGCGTCTCGGACACCGAGACGGTCCGCTCGGCGCTGGAGAACGGCGACTACGAGGGCCCGGTCTCGGAGACGACGAACTACGCGAGCGCCAACGGGATCAGGTCGACGCCGACGCTGGTGGTCGACGGCCGGACGGTCAACCCGCTCCAGGAGCAGCCGACGCGGAACCTGATCGAGGGCGCCATCGAAAGCGCCTAACCGGTCGGACCGCGTCCTCGGAGCATGCAGGGCGAACCCGAGGTGGCGGTGCTCCGCCTGGGCCACCGGCCGGGCCGCGACGAGCGCATGACCACCCACGTCGGCCTGACCGCGCGGGCGCTCGGGGCCGACCGCGTGGTGTTCGCCGGCGCCGCGGCCGGCCGCGCCGACACGGTCCGTGACATCACCGACCGCTTCGGCGGCCCGTTCGCGGTCGAGACCACCGACGAGCCCCTGGGGGTCGTCCGCGGGTTCGAGGGGACGGTCGTCCACCTCACGATGTACGGCGAGCCGGTCCAGGAGCGCGTCGACGACGTCCGAGCCGCCCACGCCGACGGACCGCTGTTGTTCGTTGTCGGCGCCGAGAAGGTCCCTTTCGAGGTGTACGAACGCGCCGATCACAACGTCGCCGTCACCAACCAGCCCCACTCGGAGATCGCGTCGCTGGCGGTCGCGCTCGATCGGCTGTTCGACGGCCGCGAACTCGACCGGGAGTGGGTCGACCCCGACCGCGTCGTCGTCCCGCGGGAGACCGGCAAGCGGGTGGTCGAGTCGGACGAGCGAGACGACGACACGGCCCCCCCCGACGACGACACGACGGGACCCGGCCCCGGCGAGTAGCCGAACGGTCCGGGTCCTCGACTCCCTCCTCGGCTACCCGTCCGACCCGTCGGCCTCAGGTTCCGTCTCCGCCTCCGTCGGGGTCGGGGTCTCGACCGGTTCGGTCGGCGTCGGCTCCGCGGCGCCCGTCCCGGCCTCGGGCGATCCGGTCTCGGTCCCGTCCTCGCCGTCGCCGCCGCCGCCACAACCGGCCAGTGCCGTCGCCGCCGCGGCGGCCAGACCGCCCAGGAAGGTGCGTCGTCCGGTCCGTTCCGTGGTGCCGTTCGTGTCAGTCATCCTCATGTTCCCCCAGCGGGGTCAGCCCGAAAGAGGTACGTACCGGTTCCCGACCGGCTCCGCCCGGACTCCGGAACGGGTCCGGGCCGGGACCCTGCCGGTTCCGACCCGGGAGGCCCGGTTCCCGGCCCTCCTGCGGGGCCGTCGCGGCGTGCCGACCGCAGTAGCCGGTTTTTTGTCGCTCGGTCTCTCTCCGGCAACTATGGAACGGCTCCACCCCCGAGCCAGGCTGCTGTGGCTCGGCCGTGCGCTCTTCGTCGCCACCCTCCCGGTCGGGGCGCTTCTTCTGGTGAACCTCTACCTCCGGCCGGTCGACCGACGTCTGGTCGCCGGGGTCGGCCTCGCGGTCGCGGTCCTCGGGCTCGTCCACGCCGTCCTCTACTACAGGCGCTGGCGGTTCGACATCCAGGACGACGCCCTCTACCTGGTGCGTGGCGTCGTCACCCGGGTCGACACCGCGGTGCCGTTCGTCCGTGTCCAGCACGTCGACACCCGGCGGGGGCCGATCGAGCGGACGCTGGGGCTCGCGAGCGTCGTCGTCTACACCGCCGGCTCGCGGGGCGCGGACATCCGGATCCCGGGGCTCCGACCCGACCGGGCCACCGAGTTGCGCGAGCGACTGCGCGACCTGGCCGTCGAGAGCGAGGCCGCGGACGCCGTATGAGACGACTCCACCCGTTCAGCGCCGTCTCCCGCGGTCTGGGCGGCGTCGTCCAGGGCGGCGCCGCTGGCTTCTTCATCGGCACGGCCGCCGGGCAGGCGCTGGGGATCGGCGGCCCGCTCGTGCCGCTGCTGGCGCCGCTGCTGGCGCTGATCGCCGGCGGCTTCGGCGTCGCCGGCTACTACCGCTTCGGCTACGACGTCTCCGGGGACACGCTCACCGTCGTCTCGGGGGTGTTCGACCGCCAGGAGCGGGACATCCCGCTCGGGCGGATCCAGAACGTCGACGTCCGGCGCGGGGGGCTCCAGCGGGCGCTCGGGCTCGCGGTCGTCCGGTTCGAGACCGCCGGCGGCGGCTCCACCGAGGCGGAGCTGAACGTCGTCACGCTGAGCGAGGCCCGCCGGCTCCAGGAGGTCGTCGGCGCCGCCCGCCGCGAGGACACCTCGGAGGGAGCGGCCGACGCCGACGTCGCGGGCGAGGCCGGCGAGACCCGGACGTCGACGGGCGACGCCGGTCCGTCCGAGGAGACGCTGTACGAACTCTCGGAGGCGGACCTCGCGCGGCTGTCGGCCGTGTCGGTCCGGCCGGCGGCGCCCGCGTTCGTCCTGTTCACGACGCCGATCGTCGGCGACCTCGCCCGGCGGGTGCTGTCGGCCTCCGTCCAGGCCGTCGGCGGGCCCCCGGTCACCTCCCTGGAGGTGCTGTCGACGTACGGCCCGAGCCAGGTCGGGCTGATCGCCGCGGTGGCGCTCGTCCAGTTCGTCGCCGCGTCGCTGGTCGTCAGCGCGGCGCTGACGGCGGTGCGGTACTACGGGTTCCGGCTGTCGCGCGTCGGCGACGAACTGCGCTACGAGCGCGGGCTGGTGGGCCGGTACAGCGGGTCGATCCCCCTGGGGAAGGTCCAGACGGTGACCGTCCGGGAGAACGCCGCGATGCGTCGGGTCGGGCTCGCGGCGCTCGACGTCGAGACCGCCGGCTACGGGCCGGGGTCCGACGACGAGGCCAACACCGCAATCCCGATCGACGACCGGGGGACGGTGCTCGCGCTCGCCCGGCGACTCGGCGAGGTCGACTACCCCGAGGTCGAGCGCCCGCCGAAGCGGTCCCGCAGGCGGTACGCCGTCCGGTTCTCGATCGCGCCGCTCGTGCTGACGGGGATCGCCCTGGCCGCCGACCGCCTGCTCGCGGTCCCCGGGACCGAGTTCTGGTTCGTCCCGCTCGCGGCGCTGCCCCTGGCGCCCGTCGCCGCCCACCTCCGGTGGACGAACCGCGGGTACGCGCTGACCGAGGCGGCCTTCGTCGCCCGGAGCGGCTTCTGGTCGCGCCACTCCCGGATCGTCCCCTACTACCGGGTCCAGACCGTCATCTCCACCCGCTCGGCGTTCCAGCGGTTCCGCGACCTCGCGACGGTCACCGGAGACACCGCGAGCACCGCGAGCGTCGTCGGCGGCGACGCGACCGCCTACGATGTCGACGAGTCGACCGCCCGGCGGATCGAGCGGACGCTGCGCGACCGACTCACCGAGGACCTCGCACGCCGCAAGCGCGAGCGGCGCGAGCGACGCGAGCGGCTGACGTCGGGACGAGGGGACCCGATGCCGGCGGACGGAACGGGCAGGGACTTCGAGTGGACGGCCGCCGGGCGCGACGACGGGGACCGGACCGGCGAGGACCGACCGAAGGCTGGGGACGACGGCCCCGGCCCGGACGCCGGCGATGACCGACCCAAAGTCGGGGACGAGGGGTCAGACCCGGACGCCGGCGAGGAGCGACCGAAGACCGGGGACGAGAGCCCCGACTCAGACCAGTAGCGTGTTCAGCGCGTCGGGGACGGCGAGCACGTCGCTCCCCGGCGCGACGGCGTCCTCGACGGTCGGGGCGGCGCGCATCAGACACGACTCCACCACGTCCGGCGCGTCGCTCCCCACCACCCACACGTCGTGGTCCCGGAGCACCCGGGCGAGGACGAACGCGCGCTGGGCGCCGGGCTCGTACCCCGTCCGCATCGACTCGTACAGCGACGCCGCGTCGTCCGCGCCGGCCAGCCGGTCCCGGAACCGCAGGTCGCCGTCGCCGGTACCGGCCCCCTCCGGTAGCTCGGCGGGAACGACGATCCGGCCCCCCTCCCGCAGTGGGTTCTGGGCGCCCAGCGCGACGTAGGTCGCCGCCCGACTCGCCTGGTAGAGGTTGCGGTCCTTCGGCGCCCCGACGCCCGCGACGACGGCGTCGTACGCCCGGCCGATCGACACGGAGAGCGCGTCGCGGGCCGCGTCGGCGAGCGTCCGCACCACCGGCCGCGGGTCGCCCGCGGCCGCGTCCAGGATCCCCGCCGGGCCGTGGGTGACGTTGACACAGAAGTCCGGCCCGGCGAGGTCGCCGGCGGCGTCGACGAACGCCCGGAACGGGTTGTCCCCGACCCGGCCCAGGCGCACCCCCTCGCGGGAGATCAGCTCCGGTCCGTGGGAGTAGCGGATCTGTGGCTCCCCGCCGGCGCCGACCACGACGGTCTTGGCGCCCCCGGAGAAGCCGGCGTACTGGTGTGGCTCGACCATGCCCGTCGAGACCACCGTGTCCGCCCCCGCGACGGTCTCGTTCAGTTCGATCGGACAGCCCTCCACCTCGCCGACGACGACCGTCGCGTCCGGGTCGTGGTTGACGGCGAGGTCCGCGTGCTCGCCCAGCGCCGCGTGGATCTCGTCGTCGCTCATCGGGCGGTGCAGCCCCAGTCCGAGCACGACGGTCACGTCGTCGCGGCCGACGCCGCCCTCGCGGAGGTCGGCGAGCAGCGCGTCCAGCAGGGCGTCGTCCGGCGTCGCGCGGGTGACGTCCGTGACGACGACCGCGACCTCGTCGCCGGGGTCGACCCGCTCGGCCAGCGACGGCCCGTGTGGGTCCGCGAGGGCGCGCTCGGCGGCCGCCCCGGGGTCGACGGGGTCGCCGCCCGGCGGCTCCGCGACCGTCACCGCACAGTCCGGAAGCGACACCTCGACCGTCCCCTCGCCCAGCGGCAGCGTGACCGGCATGGCTCACGCTGTGGTCTCCGGGAACAAAGCGCTACGGTCGCGACCGCCGACGACCGGGCGCCGCCGACGACGACCGGGCGCCGCCGACGACGACCGGGCGCGCCGGCGCGGTCCGACCGTCTCCCGCGGGGACGTCCCGGCTCAGCGCGCCCACTCGACCATCCGGCCGTAGACGGGGTCGGTCGAGAGCGCGCCGGCGTCCCCGACCAGCGCGAGCGCCCGCTTGGCGCGGGTCAGCGCCACGTTGATCCGCCGGTAGTCGTCGAAGATCGGCCCCGAGAGGTCCTCGGCCGCGACGAACGAGACCACGATCACCTCCTCGCTGGACCCCTGGAACCGGTCGACGGTGTCGACCGCGACCTCGGGGAGCCGTCGACCGATCTCGGCGACCTGGGCGCGGTAGGGCGCGATCACGCCGATGTCTTCGGCCGGCACGCCGGCCTCCCGGTAGGCCGCCACGGCCTCCGCCACCGCGTCGGCCTCGGTCGGGTTGGTGTTGCCCACGGCGTCGCCGTCCGGGTCGACGAAGGAGACCCGCCCGGACAGGTGCTCGGGCAACGCGCCGGGGTCGACGCCGTCGAGGTCGGCGAGCGACCGTCCCGCGACCGCGCCGGTCGCGGGGCGGAGCCGCCCGTCGTAGAACTCCCGGGAGGGGAACGCCTGGATCCGCTGGGCCATCCGGTACTGGCGGTCGAGCATCACGCCGGCCTCGGGGTGGTCCTCGATCAGCCGCGCGAACAGCGACCGCGAGAGGTCCGCACCGGGGCCGTCCTCGGCTCGAACGACGGGCGGGAGCTGGTGGTGGTCGCCCACCAGCACGAACCGCTCGGCGAGGTTCGTCGCCGCCAGCGTCCCGGGTTCGGTGAGTTGCCCCGCCTCGTCGACGACCGCGGCGTCGAACTCCTGGGTGCGGAGGACCCGCGAGCCACAGGAGGCCGTCGTCGCCGCGACCACGTCGGCCCCCTCCAGGGCCGCCCGGCGCTCGCCGGGGTCGCCCGCCGTCGCCAGGCGGTACTCCTGCATGTCCGCCCGGACGCCGCTCTCCGTGCCGACCCGCACCACGTCCGTGAACCCCTGTTCCTCCAGGGCCTCGACGGCGTTGTCGACCGCGCGGTTGGTGAACGCCGACAGCAGGACACGCTCGCCCCGGTCGACCAGTTCCCGGACGACGGTCGCCAGCGTGTAGGTCTTGCCCGTGCCCGGCGGGCCGTGGATCAGCGCGAAGTCGTCGGCACCCACCGACAGCCGGACCGCCTCGTCCTGGGCGTCGTTGTTGTCGACGAAGGTCCCGTCGACGGGGTCGAACGACGGCTCCTCGTCGCCGAACAGCACCGCCTTGCGCTCGGGCGCGCCCGTCAGCAGGGCGTCGTGCAGCGCCGTGAGCATCCGGTCGGCCGACAGCTCCGACGGGTAGACGTCGAGCCGGCGCAGTTCGAC
>CAZMWG010000021.1:0-26549 GCA_964569925.1 uncultured Halobacteriales archaeon
CGGTGGCGCGTGCGTCTACAGGCGACCGCTCGCCGGCGGCGAGCGTGTCGCCCGCCTCGCGTGCGAGGGACCGAGCGCGGATGTGTCCGCGCTCGGTCGGTTGGGGAGGTGTGCGGTTCGCTCCCGTAGCGGTGGCGGACCTGGCGTCCTCGCGAGCGAAGCGAGCGAGGGCTCAGGGGAGCGTGCGCTCCTGGTGGACCCAAAGGGCGAGGCGCGCGTGGCCGGGGCCCGCTGAGCCCCCGGCCACGTTACAGGCGGCCGGCGAACGCCGGCCGTCCCGGTCGCGTTCGCCTGGTCGTCCGAGCGGCCACTATCCGAGGAGCGAGGCGCGAAGCGCCTCGTGCGAACGGCGATCGCAGATCGCCGTGAGCGAGCACGGCGAGCGAGGATATGCCGCTCAGCGACCGCGACCGCGTCGAAGGGCTTTCTACTTCGTCGCGTCGATCGCGGTCGAGATAGCGTCAGAAACCGCTAGCGACCGGGCCGAGGGCTTTCTCCCGTTTACGCCGGCCACGGTTCCAGACACATTGACGACGACTGCTGTTGGCCGGGACAACGGCTTTACCGTGGCACGTCCTACCACTGAAAATGAAGGTCGAACCGTTCGAGAACGAGCGGACGTTAGCCGGCTACCGCGACGAGGACGACGAGGAGACGTTCCACCGGGCCTACGACGAGGCCCTGGCCGACGTGCGCGCCGACCTGGGGGGGCGCCACCCCATGCTGATCGGCGGCGAAGCGATCCACACCGACGAGACCCACACGGTCACCAGCCCGGGCGACACGGAACTGGTGATCGGCGAGTTCGCCGCCGCGGGGTCGGACGAGGTCGACCGCGCGGTCGCCGCCGCCCGCGAGGCCTTCGACGACTGGCGGCGGCGGCCCCACGTGGAGCGAGCGGGGGTCACACAGCGGGCCGCCCGGATCGCCAGAGACCGGAAGTTCCGGCTGGCGGCGACGATCACGCTGGAGAACGGCAAGTCCCGGCGGGAGGCGATGGCAGACGTCGACGAGGCGATCGACTTCCTGCGGTTCTACGCGCGGGAGCTGGAGCGCCACGACGGCTACGTCTACGACACCGGCACCGGCGAACCGGGCGAGGACTGCGAGAACGTGTTGCGTCCCTACGGCGTGTTCGGCGTGATCGCGCCGTTCAACTTCCCGCTGGCGATCCTCACGGGCATGACCGCCGGCGCGATCCTCCCCGGGAACACGGCGGTGGTCAAGCCCGCCACCGCGACGCCGCTGATCGCCCACGAGTGTTACCGGATCCTCGAGGCGGCGGACCTCCCGGACGGCGTGGTCAACCTGGTCACCGGACGGGGGAGCGGGGCCGGGCAACCGATCGTCGACCACGAGGACGTCGCCGGGGTGGCCTTCACCGGTTCGCGGGCGGTCGGCCGGGAGATCCAGCGGACCGCCGTCGAAACCGACAAGCCCGGCCCGGTGGTCGCCGAACTCGGCGGCAAGAACCCGGTCGTCGTCGCGGCGGACGCCGACCTGGAGAAGGCCGTCCCGGGCGTGCTGGCGGGCGCCTTCTCCTTCGCGGGTCAGAAGTGTTCGGCCACCTCGCGGGTGTACGTCCACGAGGACCGCTACGACGCGTTCGTCGAGGACCTGGTCGCGCGGACCCGCGAGGTCGAGGTGGGGCCGCCGGCCGAACCGGGCGCGCTGGTCTCGCCGCTGATCGACGACCGCGCCGTGGAGCGCTACCGGGAGGTCGTCGAGCGGGCCCGCGCCGACGGCACCGTCGAGGTCGGCGGCGAGGTCCTCGACGTCGACCGGCCGGGTCGATACGTCGCCCCGACGGTGGTGACGGGGATCGACCACGACCACCCGCTGGCCCGCGAGGAACACTTCATCCCCGTCGTCACCCTCCACCCGGTCGCGGACCTCGACGAGGGGATCGAACGGTCCAACGACAGCGACTACGGGCTCTGTGCGGGGCTGTTCGCAGAGGACGACCGCCGGATCGACCGCTGGCTCGACCGTATCGAGTCGGGGATGTGTTACGTCAACCGGTCGGCCAGCGCGACCACCGGCGCCCTGGTCGGCGCCCAGCCCTTCGGTGGCTGGAAGGGGTCGGGGACGACCGGCAAGTTCGCCGGCGGGCGCTGGTACCTGCCGCAGTTCGCACGCGAGCAGAGCCGGACCGTCGTCCGGGAGGAGTGAGCGAGCGGTCGGCCGTCCGGGAAGCGAGCGGTCCGCCGGGCGTGGAGAGACAGCCGTCGGCGACCCGGATCGTCGGCCGTCCGAGCGTGGACGGGGACTCGGACTCGGACAGTTGTCGGCGATCCGAACCCGGGTCGGCCGGCCGCCCGAGAGCGGGCCCGGAGTCCTCGGTGACCCGGGTCAGTCGGTCCCCGAGGGCGACCCCGGCCGATCGGTGCCGGCGTCGGGTTCGGGATCCGCCCGCGTGTCCGGTTCGGACGCCGGCGCCGACTCGGTCTCGGGCGCGGGCGGGTCGCGACGCAGGCGGACGGTGACGACCGTCCCGGGGTCGCCGTCCGCGAACGACAGCTCCCCGCCGAGCCGGTCGACGGCCCAGCTGACGAGCCAGAGTCCGACGCCGCTGCCGTGTTCCAGCTGGCTCTCCGTGCCGCTCCGGAGGGCGTCGAGTTCCCCGGGTGGGATCCCCGGCCCGTCGTCCGCGACGGCGATCTCGATCCAGTCGTCGTCGGGCCGCACCGTCAGTTCGACGCGGGGGGCGTCCCCACCGTGTTCGACCGCGTTCTCGACGAGTTCGGTCAGCGACCGCTCCAGCGGGCGCCGGCGGGTCCGCACCGTCGCCCCCGCGGGGGCCTCGACCGTGATCCGGTCGTCTGCGTCGGTCCCGCCCGCGGTCTCGGACCGAGCGCGGACCGTCTCGGCGACCGATCGCACGAGGGCGGCGACGTCGACCGGCTCGGGCGGACCGTCGGCCGCGAGCAGTCGTTCGGCGTCCCGGGCCTTCTCGCCGACATCGGCCAGGTGGCGCGCCCGGTCGCGGATCGGCGACCGGATCGCCGGGTCGTCGATCTCGCCGGCGTAGGCCAGGATCGCGTCGAGGTCGTTGCGGAGGTTGTGCCGGAGCACGCGCTCGAAGACGTCGAGCCGCTGCTCGCGGACGTTGCGCTCGGTGACGTCGCGGAGCACGAGCGTCCGGCCGGCCCGGTCGCCGATCGGCGACGCGCTCACCTCGAACTCGCGGCGGCCGTCCGGGGTCCGCACCTCGACGGCACGGGCCCCAGCGGTGGGCAGCGGCGGCGAGGCGTCGATCACGGCGTCGATCGGCTCGCCCAGGGCGTCGGCGGCGGAACCCTCACAGAGCCGCGCCGCGGCGTCGTTCAGGTCCAGCACCCGGTCGTCGCGGTCCAGCACCACGATCGCCTCGCGGAGGGTCTCCACCACCTCGTCGCGGGCGACGTAGCCGGCCCCCGGGAACACCGAGAACACCGGGTAGCGACGGATCGCGACCCCGAGCAACAGCGCCGACCCGAGGGTGCCGACGAAGACGACGTCCACGGGGAGGTAGTCGGTCGTCTGACCGGCGCCCGTCGGCCGCGAGAGCGTGCTGGCGAACGCTCCCAGGTACGGCAGCGCGATCCCGACCGCGAGCGTCAGGGCGCCGCCCAGCGGGACCCGGCCGTAGTTCGTCGCCAGTCCCGAGAGCAGGTAGACCCCGATCAGGTAGGCTCCGAGCCCGTACAGCGTCCCCAGCAGGAGCGAGACGCCCGCGACCGCCTCCGCCGCGGCCGGCGCGACGTCCGCGAGACCGGTCGCGGCCACCAGCACCACCACGATCACCGGTGCCGGGGCGGCCAGGAGGGTGCGCCGGCGCCGCGACAGCCGCTCGCCCCGGCCGGTGTATGCGAGCACGTACAGGAGCCAGGCGGTGACCGCTCCGAGGGCCCCGCCGGCGGCGACGATCCCGAGGATCCCGGATCCCTCCACCCCCGACAGGACCGGCAGTTCCGGCAGGACCGACGCCGCGGTCCAGACCAGGAGCAGGAGCGTCGTCGCGGCGAACGGCCGGCCGCTCGGCTCACCGCGCCGACGGACCGCGACGGCGGCGACGGTCGCCAGGGCCACCAGCGAGAGCAGCCTGGCGGCGTCGAGCCCGAGAGCCGATGGTGTCATTCGTCGGTCGGTTCTCTCAGAGCGACGAACTTAGTTCGTTCCCACTCTCGCCGGGCCGGCCGGGCCGGGTCCGTCGAAAGGGACAAACGCGGTCCCGGCGAACCGACGGGGCATGGACGTTCTGGAGCGGTACGAGCCGCTCGTCGACGACGCCGCGGCGTTCCGGGCGGCCTGCGAGCGGCCCCTGCCACACGTCGTGCGGGCGAACACGATCAAGGCGACCCCCGAGCGCGCCCGGCGGGCGCTGGCCGAGTGTGGGATCGCCCACGAGCCCGTGGAGTGGCACCCCGGTCTGTTCGAGCTCGAGGACTCGCCGGGGGGCAACTGGCCGTACGTCCACGGCTGGCTCCACGGCCAGGAGGCCGTCTCGGCGCTGCCGGCGCTCGTCCTCGACCCTCGGCCCGGCGAGCGCGTCTGGGACGCCTGCGCCGCGCCGGGGAGCAAGACCACCCAGCTGGCGGCCCTGATGGACGACGAGGGGGTGGTCGTGGGGACCGACGCCAACACGGGCCGGCTGTCGGCGCTGCGGTCGAACGCCGAGCGGCTGGGCGTGACCGACCTCGCGATCACCAACGAGGACGCCCGGGTCCACTCGCTGAAGCCGTTCGGCGGCGCGACCTACGACCGCGTCCTGGTCGACGTCCCCTGTTCCTGTGAGGGGACGGTCCGGAAGAACCCGGACGCCCTGGAGGGGTGGTCCCTGGAGCGGGTCCACGGGACCGCGGGCGTCCAGCGGGGGATCCTCAAGCGGGCGATCGAGGTCACCCGCCCCGGCGGCACCGTCGTCTACTCGACCTGTACGTTCGCCCCCGAGGAGAACGAGGCCATCGTCGACCACGCCCTGCGCGAGACGGAGTGTGAACTCCGCGCGCCGGACCTGCCGGTCGAGGCCGCGCCGGGGATCACGGAGTGGGAGGGCGAGTCGTTCGACCCGCGGGTCGAGCGCGCCCGGCGGGTGTACCCCCACCTCAACGACACCGGCGGCTTCTTCCTGGCGAAGCTGGAGGTGGGTGCGTGACCGCCGAGAGTCAGCGGTTCGACCGCCTCCCCGCGACCGTCGACGACCTCGACGGAGAGACGCCCGCCGGAGGAGCCGACGCCGGGACGGGCGGGTCGGACGACGACACGGACCGGCCGCTCACCCGCGAGACGGTGCTCGACTTCTGGGCGGAGCGGTTCGGCGTTCCGCGGGAGACGTTCGCCGACCACACGTTCTGGGAGCGGGGCCGCGGGAAGGTGTGGGCGTTCCGCGGGACGGCGCCCTCGCCGGTCGCGATCCAGGGGCTGGGGATCACGTTCCTGCGGACCCGACAGGAACACTGGAAACCCACGACGGACGCGGTCCAGCGGTTCGGCCACACCGCCGACCGGAACGTGCTCCGGCTCGACCCCGAGGGCGCACGGCACTTTCTCGCGGGCGAGGACCGCGCGGTCGAGTGGGACGGCGACTGGGGCTACCTGATCGTCACCCACGAACTGGCCGGCCGCGAGGAACCGATCGGGGTGGGCCTCTACCTCCACGGCGAGTTGCGCTCGCAGATCCCCAAGGGACGGCGCCGGGAGCTGTGACCGCCGGCGTGAATCACCGGCGAACGACCGTTGTTGTCGGTACCGTCCCCCCGATACGTCCGTGCCATACGTGTCCGCCGACGACCTTTCGGTCCACGACGACGACTGTCCGAAGCGGGAGCCGGACTGGATGCCCCTCTCGGACCTGCCCGACGAGGTGACCTCGCTGGAGGACCTGGATCGTGACTGCCGGGCGGAGTACGACTCGCTGGCCGATCTGTAGGCTCGCTATCGTCAGTGAGACTTGGTGGCAACGCATAAACCGGGGAGGGCCTACCACTAGTTGATGACCGTACCGGACCGGCAGTCCGCGGCCGGGATCCCCAAAGTCGCGATCTGGTACGATCCCGCGGTCGACCCGACGGACGACCTGCGGGACACGCTCTCCGAGATGGGGGGTCTGGAGGTGGACGGGTGGCACCGGCTCGGAGCCGGCGGCCCCTCGGCGGGAATCGACGCCGCCATAGTGGTGGCCGGTCGCGCCGACGCCGCAGACCGTGCCCCGGACCCGCCGGTCCCGACCGTCTGGCTGACCGACAGCGACGACGTCGCCGCCGTCGCCTACGACCGCGATCCGCTGGACGTGTTCGCCTGGGTGCCCGGCGACGACCCGGACCTGCTGGAGCGGAAACTCCGTCACACGCTGGCCGACGCCGGGGCCGGCGGCGACGGGACCGCCCCGTCACTGGACGAGGACGGGGACGGGGCCGACGACCGGGGCCCGGAGGGGTCGGGCGACGACGCGGGACGTCCCCAGCGGGTCGGGGACGGCGTGATCGCGCTGAACGACGAGTTCGTGGTGACGTTCGTCAGCGACGCCGCGGCGACGGTGTTCGCCGGCGAGTCGCCGGTGGGGGACGTCGTGTGGGACCACCTCTCGTCGGAGGTCCGACTGCAGGTGGAGCCGGCGCTCCAGCGGGCGCTGGCCGAGGGCGAGCGGACGACGGCGCGGGTACGCACCCCGGGCCGCGACGGCACGGTGACCGTCACGGCCTACCCCTCGGAGGAGGGACTGCTAGTCTACACCCGCGACCCCGGCCGCCGGACGGGCGCCGACACGGGCGTGTCGCTGTACGAACAGCTCGTCGAGACGGTGGGCGACGCCATCTATCTGGTCGACGACCAGGGTCGGTTCACCTACGTCAACGACGCGCTGTGTGAGATGACCGGCTACGACCGGGGGGAGCTGCTGGGGTCGTCGGTCCACATCATCAAGGACGACGAGACGGTCGCCGAGGCGGAGGCGGCGCTGGGGGAGCTGTTGAGCGACCGGAAACACGACCGCGAGGGCGAGACCAACATCGCGAAGCTGGACGTGGAGCTGATCACGAAGGCAGGCGAGCGGATCCCCTGTACCGACCGGATGACGCTGCGGCCACCCACCGGCGACGAGCTGTTCACCGGGACGGTCGGGACGCTGCGGGACGTGAGCCGCCAGCGCCGCCGGCAGAACATCCTGAGCGGGCTGCTCGACGCCTCCCGGGAGATGCTGTCGGCGACGACCACCGAGGGGGTCGCCGAGATGGTCGTCGAGACCGCCGAGGACGTGCTCGACATCGACATGGTCGCCGTCCGGGAGTACGACCCCGAGACCGACCGGTTGGTGCCGGTGGCGACCTCCGACAGGGTCGAGGAGATACTCTCGGAGCGGCCGACCTACGGCGCCGACGAGGGCCCTGTGGGGACCGCCTTCCAGGAGGGGCGGCTGGTCGTCGACACGGAACTCGACCACCTGGGCGAGGATCCCCCCGCCAGCGCGGGCGCCTACCTGCCGATCGGCGACCGGCGGACGCTGACGCTGGGGCGGGTCTCCCGGTCGGGGTTCACCGACGACGAGCGCCAGTTCGTGGAGCTTCTGGCCCGGACGGCGGCGTCGGTGTTCGACCGGGTCGAGCGCGAGGAGGAGTTGCGCCGGTACGAGGCGGTGCTGACGGCCGCCGAGGACACCCTGTTCACCGTCGACGAGGACGGCGAGTTCACGCTGGTGTCCGGGCCGTTCGCTCGGCTGCTGGGGACCGACCGGTCGTCGCTGGTCGGCAGACACATCGACGAGGTGCTCGACGACGACGCCGTCGTCGACGCGGTCGCCGCGGGCGTCGACGCCACCACGGTCCACGAGACGACGCTCCTGACCGAGGACGGCGACCGGCTGCCGGCCCGGCTCACCCTCTCGCCGATCGAGGGCGACCCCGGTGGCGAGGTCGTCGGCACCGCGATGGACCTCTCGGAGCTCCAGGACGCCCGCCGGGAGGCCTCCCGCCAGCGGGCCCGGTTCACGGAGCTGTTCGAGACGCTGTCGGACCCGGTCGCCGACGTCGAGTACGGCGAGGACGGGGCGACGGTCCGGGGGGTCAACGAGGCGTTCGCCCGGCTGTGTGACTGGTCCGGCGGCCCGTCGGAGGCCGGCCCCTCCCCACGGTCGTTCGACGAACTGCTCGGGGACCTCCCGCCGGCGGTCGCCGAGGCTATCGAGCCCGCCGGGCGGCCCGGCACCGCCCTCGAGGAGGAGGTGGCCGTCGGCGAGGTCGGCTCGGCGAGCTACTACCTGCTGCGGACCGTCCCATACGAGGCCGACGACGCCCGCCGGGCGTTCGTGATCCTCACCGACGTCACGGACGTGCGCGAGCGCGAGACCCACCTCAAGGTGGTCCACCGGCTGCTCCGGCACAACCTCCGCAACAAGACGACCGTCATCACGGGCTGGGCGGGCGAGATCGCCGACACGGCCGCCGAGGGCCGGATCGTCGACCACGCCGAGCGGGTGCTCGAAGCGAGCCGCTCGCTGGTCGACGCCAGCCGCACCGCACAGACGATCCAGCGCGTCCTGGGGATGGACGACGACGCGGTCGAGTCGGTCCCCGTCGGGGAGTTCGTCGAGAGCGTCGAGCGGATCGTCGACGACGTGGCCGGCGCGGACGGCCGGCTGGTCGTCGACGTCGACGGGACGGTGACCCACAGCGAGCACCTCCCGCTGGCCGTCGAGGAACTGGTGGAGAACGCCGTCGAACACACCGAGCCCGGCACGCCGGTCGAGGTGTCGATCCGGAACGCCGACGACGGGGGCGTGACCGTCGCCGTCGCCGACGAGGGGCCGGGCCTGCCCGAGTCCAAGTGGCGGATCGTCACCGGCGACCGCGAGGTGACACAGCTCCAGCACATCGAGGGGCTCGGACTGTGGCTCGTCCGGTGGGTGGTCGACCGCCACGACGGGCGGCTCTCGCTCGACGTCGTCGACGGCGAGGGGACCGCCGTCGAGATCACCCTGCCGCGGTGAGCCCCACGGCGCCGTCCTCGCCGGCGGCCGGCCGACGCCACCCGGGGCTCAGAACGTCACGACCTCGATGCCGACGGTCTCGTGGTCGGACATCGCCGCCAGCCGGTCGGGGACCGTCCGGAGGTCGACGGTGTCGGTCACCAGGGCGGCGGGGTCGATCCGGTCGTCGGCGATCAGCCCGAACAGGTCGTCGTACCGTCGCGGGGGCATCCCGCGCGAGCCCGCCACCGTCAGCCCGTCCATGACGACCCGGTCCATCGGCAGCGTGATCTCGCCGCGCTCCTCGTCCCCGGTGTAGCCCACCTGGACGTGGGTCCCGCCCGGGCCCAGCGAGGCGAGCGCGGTCCGGCAGGTCTCGGCCGAGCCCAGCGCGTCCAGCGAGACGTCGGCCGGGCCGACCGCCTCGCGGACCCGCGCGGGGACGTCGTCGACGGCGCTCGCGTCCACCGTCGCGACGGCGCCACAGTCCCGGGCCAGCGCCAGGGGCGCCTCGCGGACGTCGATCCCGACCGCGCGCCCGCCCAGCGCCGTCGCCACCTGGACCGCCGACAGGCCGACGCCGCCACAGCCCGCCACCACCACCACGTCGCCGCCCGAGACCCCGGCGACGGCGTCGAGCGCCTGGAACGCCGTGACGAACCGACAGCCCAGGGCCGCGCCCGCGACGGCCGGCACGGCGTCGGGCAGTCCGACGGCGTTCAGGTCGGCGCCGGGGACGTGGAACCGCTCGGCGAAGGCGCCGGGCGCCTCCGGACCGAATCCGAGCGCCGTCGCGCCGTCACAGTAGTTCGTCCGGCCGGCCCGACACGCCGGGCAGACCCCGTCGGCGAGGTTGAACGGGACGACAACGTGGTCGCCGACGGCGACGTCGGTCACCTCGGCGCCCGTCTCGACCACCCGGCCGACGGGCTCGTGGCCCAGCACCTGTCCCGTCGGGACGCGATCGCCGACCCAGTCGCCGTGGCCCTGCCAGGCGTGCCAGTCGCTCCGGCAGATCCCGCAGGCCGCCGTCTCCACGACCGCGCCGTCCGGCGCCGGCTCCGGCTCGGGCACCTCCCGCACGGCGAGGGGCTCGCCGTGTTCCTCGAGGACGACTGCGCGCATGCCACCCTCCAGAGGCCGGGCCGAGGAGAAGGTTCGGGCCGGAGCGGGAGCCGCGCGTGTCGGGGGATTCTTCACCCGGCGGTCGTCATCGACAGGCCGTGCTCAGACGACTCCGCGAGACCGCGCCGGGACTGTTGGTCCCCCTGGCCTGGACGTTCGTCGCCGCGGCCCACGTCGGGCTGGTCGCCGAGCGGACGCTGACCATCGCTCACGTCGTGATGTCCGCCCTCCTGTTTTCCTTCGCCGTCCTCTCGTGGTCGGAGATGCGCGAGGGCATCCTGCTGGCCTGGCGGCGGGTGATCGCCGTCGGCTTCGTGCCCACGGTCGGCGGGACGGTCGGACTCGCTTACGGGGTCGCGCCCGCCGTCACCCTGCCCGCGGCGGTGTACGCCTGGATGCTGCTGCCGGCGGCGGCCCTGGCCTACACCGGCCGCGAGGCCGACCGGGCGCCCGCGCCGTACACGATCGGCGGGTTGCTCAGCGCCACCGGCGCGGTCGTCTACACGCTCGGCTCGCCCGCCGAGCCCGGGACCGGCGCCCTGGTCGGGCTGGCGCTCGTGGGGATCGGCCAGACCGCCGGGATCCTCAACGCCGTCTATCAGTACTGACCGCGACGACACCCGGGTCGGTGCCGGCGCCCGGACCGGTACCGGGGCCCGAATCGGCGCCGGGACCGGCTACAGCGCCCCGGCGATCCGCTCGACCGCCGCGTCGATCCCCGCCGTCGTCACGTCCCGGTGGGTACAGAAGCGGACGGTGTGCTCGTCGAAGGCGCCGCCCAGCACCCCGACGGAGTCGCAGGTCTCGACGAACGCCTCGGCGGTCAGCCCCGCCCCCTCCGTGTCGACGACCACGATGTTCGTGTCCGGTTCGGGCGCGCGGAGGCCCGAGAGGTCGTGCAGTCCGGCGGCGAGCCGCGCGGCGTTCTCGTGGTCCACGGCCAGCCGATCGACGCTCTCCAGGGCTCGCAGGGCGGGTGCGGCGACGATGCCGGCCTGGCGCATCCCGCCGCCCAGCAGCTTCCGGACCCGGCGGGCCCGCTCGACGAACGCCTCGGGACCGGCGAGCACGGAACCGACCGGCGCACCGAGCCCCTTGGAGAGACAGACGTTCACCGTGTCGACGGGGGCACACAGCTCCGGCGCCGGGGTGTCGAGCGCGACGGCCGCGTTGAACAGCCGCGCCCCGTCGAGGTGGACCGGGACGTCGTGGTCGCGGGCGGCCTCGGCCGCCGCCGCGAGGTCCTCGCGGGGCACCGCCGCGCCGCCGCGGAAGTTGTGGGTGTTCTCCAGGGCGAGCAGGCCGGTCCCGGGCCGGTGGAGGCTCTCCTCGACGACCGCGTCGTGGACCTGCCCGGCCGTCGGGACCGAGCGGTCGCCGGCGTCGATCGGTCGGGGCTGGACCCCCGAGAGCTGTGCGGGCCCGCCGAGCTCCCACCGGTAGACGTGGGCCTCGCGGTCGAGCAGCAGCTCCTGGCCGCGGTCGGTGTGGGTCCGGATCGCGATCTGGTTGCCCATCGTCCCCGACGGGACGTAGAGGGCGGCCGCCTTCCCGACGGCCTCGGCGGCACGTCGCTCCAGTTCGGCGACGGTGGGGTCCTCGCCGTAGACGTCGTCGCCGACGGTCGCGTCGCGGGCCGCCTCGCGCATCGCCTCCGTGGGCCGGGTGACCGTGTCCGACCGAAGGTCGATCTCGTCGTCCTCGGTCATACCGGTCCCTGCGGTCGAAGCCGGTTATGTCCCCCGGCCGGCGGTCGCGCCGCTCGCCGGTCCGCGCCGCGTTCGCCGGCTCGCCGGTCGTCGCCACCCCGCGGCGGCGGGGCTGAGCGGGGGTGGGACGATCGGAAGAGGGAGCGGCGCGGCTGGGCGGGGACGAGACGATCGAAAAGGGTGGCTCGGTCGTCCTCAGGCGGCGGCCGCGACGGCCTCCTGGACCTCCTCGAAGTCGGGCTGGTTCTCGGGGGCGTCGGCGACCCACTTGTAGGTGATCTCGCCGTCGGCGTCGACCACGAAGACGGCGCGGTTGGCCACGCCGTAGTACTCCAGGTCGGCCATGTCGATCGAGACGTCGTAGGCCTCGATGAGTTCCTTCCGGGAGTCGCTGAGCATACCGAACTCGAAGCCGAACTGCTCGCGGAACTCGTTCTGTGCGAACGGGCTGTCGACGCTGACGCCGTACAGCGCCGCGCCCATCTCGCGGTAGTCGTCGATCTCCTCCTGGAAGCTGCTCATCTCCTGCTGGCACGGGGAGGTGAACGCGCCGGGGAAGAAGGCCAGGACGATCGGGGCCTCGTCTAGGTGATCGGAGAGGGTGAAGGGCGCGACCTCGCCGTCGCCGTGTGCGTGCGGTACCGTGAAGTCGGGTGCGGCGTCGCCTACCTCGGGCATGAGTCGTCCGTCCGTAGGGACGGCCCTCCCATAAAGCTACGACCGAACGGACGGTGCCGGTCGGCCGCTCCGTCCTGCCGGCCGGACGGCTCGCCGTCGACGTCGCGCACGTCGGGTCGTTCGGTTCGGTCATGCCTCGTGGACGGACCACGAGGGGCCACGGCGGAGCGACTCGCCCCGAACGTGTTCGCAAGCTCCCGGCGTCCACACAAGGCATATATTATAAGAGACGTTTACAGTTTCAACAGGCATCTTTCGCCCGACGAGGTTACCACCGATGATGGAGGAAGAAGACGACGGCACGATGGCTCGGGCCGTGGGGGACGACGATATCGTGCGGACCGAGTGGACCGGCGCCGGCCAGCCCAGCGTGACGGTGGTCGAGGCCGTCGCCGTCGCGAAGGGCAGAGACCCCGTGGAAGGACCCCCGCTGCAGCGCTCCGTGGACGTCGGCGCGCTGAACGAACTCGTCACCGGGGCCGACGACGTCGTCGTCTCCTTCCGCTACGACGGGGTCGACGTCACCGTCACCGACGGCGGCATGGTCCGCGTCGAGCCCTGACTCAGGCGCTCGGCGCCGAGGCCCTGACGTGGACCCGGCCGAGCCCCGAGACGGTCACCTCGGCGTCGTCGACGACGAAGGTGACCGAGAGGTCGGCGCTCGGTCCCCCGTCGAACAGCGCGTCCAGCGCGTCGGTGTCGACCGACTCCTGCAGCGGCGGCAGGTCCGTCCCGTCGACCCCCCTGACCGCGGCGAGGGCGCCGACGACCGCCAGGCTGGCAGGCCGTTCGCCCACGTCGAACGACCTCGTGTGGTCGTAGTCGTTACCCTTCGGTGATTCCGCCGTTCCCGTTTCTCCCGTATCAGTCACTGGTGTCACCATCCCATCGGTGAGCGGGTCGTCGTGTCTCTCCCGGGCCCACCGCACGCGGACCGTGCCGTCGGCCGGGGGTGGCGTCCAGCTATCAGCGCACCCGTCAGTATAAAAACATCGGTGCGGTGGCGCCGAGAGCGGGGATACCGGAGGTTAACCGTCTGCTACCGCCGGTATCTCGTACCTAAACGCCGCTCGGTCGTCCGACGGCGTCGGGAGTCTCCGCGACGGCGCTCGGCCCCGAAACGGCGGTTCGGCGGTTCCCGCGGACGGTACACCGCAGTTTCGGGGCTGAACGGACGCGCCCCCTTATTAGCGGGTGGCGGGTGGTGAGACTGACGGCGTCGGGAGACCCTGTCAAACAATGCCAGGACACACTCGGCAGAGTTCACGATGGTGGAGCGAACACCGAACACGCGTGGAGCGGGGCGACGACGTGCGGGTCACCGTCTTCACGCGCTCGATCGGCGACGCGCGGGCGCCGGGCACGCGGCCCGGCGTCGTCGAACGGCTCGACGAACTGGAGGAGGCCGACCGGGTGGACGGCTACTCTGTGAGCGTCTGGGGGGACACCATCTGTCCGGGGAGCCGGTGTGCCGAGACGGGGGTCGGGCGGTACGTCCTCGACCAGATCGACGCGTTCCACGAGTGGGAACGGGAGACTCCCGGGGTCGAGCTCCCCTTCGAGCGCCGGACGGTCTCCACGCTCGCCACCGAGGCGACCCGCGAGGTGCTCCGTCCGCCGGAGACCTGTCTCGCCGTCCGGGTCGACGGCGAACTGGGCTCGGTGTTGCCGCTCCGGTTCGACGACTGCGCGGTCAGCGTCCACGACTATCTGGACCTGTTGGCGGCGTTGCCCAGCGCCGGTCAGTTCCGGGCCGAACAGGCCGTCAGACCGGCGGGAGCGTCCGGTTCGACCTGACACGGGCGTCCGCCACAGCCGGAGAATAACGAAGAGCCGGACGGCGAAAGCGGGGGGCATGTCGAACCCGGCGGACCGACGAGGGATCGAGGCGGCGAACCGACGACGCGGCGTGGCGCGGCGGGCGACCGTGAGCGGCGACCGGGACGCCGGCACGCACGCGAGGGGGCAGTGATGTGTGGTATCACGGCTTGTGCGGGCGTCGAGGGGGTCGTCGACGCGTTGCTCGAGGGGCTCGGAAACCTGGAGTACCGGGGCTACGACTCGGCCGGCGTCGCGGTCCCGGGCGAGGAGGGTGTGACGGTGTGCAAGCGCGAGGGGCGTGTCGACGCCCTCGTCGAGGCGATCGGCGGGGCCGGCCCGACGGGGAGCGTCGGGGTCGGGCACACCCGCTGGAGCACCCACGGCGAGCCCAGCGACCGGAACGCACACCCTCACACGGACTGTGCCGGAACGGTCGCGGTCGTCCACAACGGGATCGTCGAGAACTACGACGCGCTCCGTGCGGAACTGGCCGCGCGGGGCCACCGCTTCGGGAGCGACACCGACACCGAGGTGGTCCCCACCTGGTCGAGGAGCGCCTCGAGGCCGGCGCGGACCCGGCGACGGCCCTCCGGGAGACCCTCGGGCGGCTGACCGGGAGCTACGCGGTCGCGATGGTAGTCGCCGGCGGAGACCGGGTGTACGCCTCCCGGCACGGCTCCCCGCTGGTCGTCGGGATCGGCGACGGGGCGAGCTACCTCGCCAGCGACGTGCCGGCCTTTCTCGACCGGACCGACGAGGTCGTCTACCTCGACGACGGGGACGTCGTCGAACTCGGTCCCGGGACGGTCACGATCACGGACCTCGAGGGGCGGCCGGTCGACCGGCCGACCGAGACGGTCGACTGGACCCCGGAGGAGGCCGAGAAGGGACGGTTCGAACACTTCATGCTCAAGGAAATCGACGAACAGCCCCTCGCGATCCGGCGGGCGATCGAGGGGCGACTCGGCGAGGAGGGGGTCTCGCTGGACCCGTTCCCGTCGGGCTCGCTCGCGGACGTCTCGCGGGTCCACCTCGTCGCCTGTGGCACGTCCTACCACGCGGCGTTGTACGCGACCGTCCTCCTCTCGGACCGGGGGATCCCGGCGACGGCGACGCTGGCCAGCGAGTTCGTGGCGATGCCGCCGCCCGACGAGGGCGCGCTGGTGGTCGGCGTGACCCAGAGCGGCGAGACCGCCGACACGCTCGGGGCGTTACGGGCCGCACGTTCTCGCGGGCTCGACACGCTCGCGGTGACCAACACGGTCGGCTCGACCGCCGCCCGCGAGTGTGACGACGCGCTGTTCATCCGGGCGGGGCCGGAGATCGGCGTCGCGGCGACCAAGACCTTCTCCTCGCAGGTCGCCACGCTGTGCTGTCTCGCCGAGCGGATCGCGGAGGACCGGCCCGGCGCGACGCCGCGGCCGGAGTCCGCGGGGGCCCTCGGGCGGCTCCCCGACGCCGTCGAGACCGTCGTGGACGGGGAGGCGGCCCGCACCGTCGCCGGACGGTACCAGGGCAGCGACGCCCACTTTTTCATCGGGCGGGCGACCGCGTACCCCGTCGCCCTCGAGGGCGCGCTGAAGCTCAAGGAGATCTCCTACGAGCACGCCGAGGGGTTCGCGGCGGGCGAACTCAAACACGGGCCGCTGGCGCTGGTCACGGAGGACACCCCCGTGTTCGCGGTCGCCGACGGCCGCCACGGCGAGAAGCTGCTCTCGAACGTCCAGGAGGTGCAGGCCCGTGGCGCCCCGGTCGTCGCCGTCGGGCCGGCCGACGCTCCGGCGGCCGAGGCCGCCGACGCACTGCTGCCGGTGCCCGGCGGGTTGGGACGGCTGGGCGGCGTCGCGGCGAACGTCGCCCTCCAGTTGGTGTCGTACCACGTCGCGTCGCTGCTGAACCGGCCGATCGACAAGCCCCGCAACCTCGCCAAGTCCGTCACCGTCGAGTAGCTACCGCTTACCGGCGAGGTCACACCGTCCCCCGGGGCCGGCGACGAGGAAGGCGTCCTCGCGCAGCAGGGACTCGTCCATGGGTAGAAAGACCACGTCGTCGCCCTTCCCGGGCGCCTCGATCCGCTCCAGCGCGACGAGTTCGTAGCCCAGGTCCGTCCGGAGGTCCGGGTTCCGTGGGAGGGCGGTCCACTCGGCCCGCGAGGTCGCCCCGGCGTCGTAGGCCGAGCCGCTCTCCGTGTCGTCGTCGGTCATCGTCCTCGCCCCGGCGAGGGGCGGTTCGACGGCCGCGTCGGCCGGCTTCGTCCTGGCATCTCGTCCGGTAGTCGATACATACCGGCAAAACCGTTCTGTCCCGGTCGGTCCGGTTCGGTTGCGGATCGGTTGCGGAACTGTCCGTCGTTTGCTACCGATCGGTTACACTGGGGGTAAGCGCTCGCTACTCCGCGGCGGCCGGTCCGGACACCAGCGGCCGTAGCCCTTCGCGGAGCGAGACCGAGGGGTGATAGCCCAGCAGCTCCCGACTCCGGCTCAGGTCGGCCTCGCTGTGGTCGATGTCGCCGGCCCGGGGCTCCCCGTGTTCGATCTCGACCGGACGGTCGGCCAGCGACCGGACCAGTTCGGCCAGCCGCGCGATCGAGGTCGACTCGCCGCTGCCGACGTTGTACGCCCGGCCGGTCCGGTCGGTCTCGGCCGCGAGGCGGTTGGCCTCGACGACGTCGTCCACGTGGACGAAATCGCGGGTCTGGGAGCCGTCGCCGTGGACCACCAGCGGCTCGCCGGCGGCGACCCGGCGGAGGAAGGCTGCCACGACCGCGCCGTAGTCGCTGTCGCGCTGTCGGGGACCGTAGACGTTGAAGTACCGGAGGGCCACGGTCGGGAGTCCGTACACCTCCGCGAACACCCTGGCGTAGTGGTCGGCGGCCAGCTTGTCGACGCCGTACGGCGAGGTCGGCTCCGTGGGGTGGTCCTCGGTGATCGGAACGCGCTCGGGACGGCCGTAGACGGCGGCGCTCGAGGCCAGCACGACCCGGACGTCGTGCCGTCGGGCGAGGTCCAGCAGCATCACGGTGGCCCCCACGTTGACACGGTTCGCACGGACCGGCGCGTCGACGGACTCGGCGACTCCAACCAGCCCCGCCTGGTGGAAGACGACGTCGGCGTCCGCCATCGCCTCCTCGAGAACACGGCGGTCGCGGACGTCACCCGCCACCAGGTCGACCCCCGACGGGAGCCGGGTCGGACGACCGTTCGAGCAGTCGTCCACGACGGTCACGTCGTTGTCGGGGGCGAACGCGTCGACGAGGTGACTCCCGACGAAGCCCGCCCCGCCGGTCACACACACCCGTTTCCCTCGTACCATGGTAGCGCCCTCCCCGGTTGATCGTTTCGTTATGCGCGTCCTGCGCGGGGTCTGGACCGCGGCTGTCAGTCGGGCGTCCCCTCGACTCGGTCGGGGCCGACCCGGATCTCGCGGTCGATCCGGCGCGCCAGTCCGACCGACTCGAGTCCCTCGGCCACGTCGACCGGCGGTCGCGTGTCCGTGCGGACGGCGTCGAGGAACGCGTCGATAGCCCGCGCCAGCGGGTCGGCCGACTCGACCGTCGGTCGCTCGACGACGCTCTCGCGGCGTCCCGCGGCGAGGGTCCCGCCGGTCTGACCCGCGGGAGCGGCGTCCCGGGTGACGCGGACCGACCGGCCGGCGTAGTCCAGATCGACCCGACAGCGACCGGCGGTCACCGACAGGCGACGGCTCGTCCCGCGGTCGACGTGGCTGGCCGTGAACTGACCCACAGCTCCGCCCCCGAACCGGACGTGCGCCGCGACGTGGCGCCCGCCCTTCGCCCCGGCGGCGGCGACCGACTCGGGGTCGCCCTCGACCAGCGAGAGCGCGACCGCCAGGTCGGCGACCATCCGGTCGAGCACGACCCCGCCGGCCGCGTCACGGTCGTCGGGGGGCCCCAGGTTCCAGGCCTCGACGCCGACGATCTCCTCGTCGGCCAGGATCCGACGGACCGTGTCGACGGCGGGGTCGAACCGGTCGAGCTGTCCCGCGAACAACACCGGGTCGGACTCGCGGGCGAGCGCGAGCAGCCGGTCGCTCCCCGCCCGGTCCGTGACGACCGGTGCCTGGACGAACGCGTGAACCCCCCGGCCGAGCGCCCGGCGTGCCACGTCGGACCGTGCGGGCGGCGGTCCGGCGATCGACACCGCGTCCGCCGTCGCGAGCAGTTCCGCCACGTCGCGGACCGTGGTGCCGTGCTCCGCCGCGACCGACCGCGCGTCCGCCCGGTCGGTGTCCGCCACGCCGACGAGCGTCGCGCCGTCGCTCCGCGCGTACGTCCGCGCGTGACGACGACCGATCCCCCCGGCGCCGACGACCCCTATCCGAAGTGTGTCGAACTGAGTCATGGTTGGTGCGGTGATCGACCGTCGCCGGCGGACGGTGTGGCTCCCCGAGCGACCTGACGACCCCGCCCCCCGTCGTCGTCTCGGGGTCGCGCGCCCGGTCGGCGGATCGCGGCCTCGGGTCCGACGTCGTGGCCCCGCCCTCGGCCGGCGCTCGCCCGGCGTCTCTCGACGCGGCCCGTTCCGGCGTCCGTGTCGATCATCACGTCCGTGTCGTCGACCGGGGAGATGCCGCTCGCGGTCTTTGTTACGAAGGGTGTACGGCGACGGCAACCGCCCACAGGCGACGGGTGAAACCGGCCGTCGAGAGCGTCGGCGGGTCGGTCTCGGCTCTCGTGGCGTCGCGACGGGTCCACTCGACCCGGGCGAAGGCGACCCGGACCGGTTCAGGCGCCGTCCGGAGCGCTCCCGTCGGTCGGCGTCCCGGGGACGGCGTCGCTCGGATCGATCCCCTGCTGGCGGAGGGCGATCCGGACGTACGGGCGGACCGCCGAGGTGTACGGCGTCTCGGCGACGGTTTCGTCGGTCCGGTCGTACCGGAGCAGCCCCAGTTCGGCGAGCCTGGGAACGGCGGCGTGCAGCAGGCGCGCGAGGATCCGGCTCCGGTACTCACCGGGAGTCAGGTCCGGGGGCCGCTCGGTCCGTTCGACGACGAACTCCACCAGATCGTGGTACGACACCGGATCGTCGGACAGCAACAGGTACGTCAGCACGTACCGGTTCGCCGGGCGGGCGAGCGCCTCGAAGAGGTCGTCGACCGTCAGCGGCGCGTCGACCAGCGCGGCGGCTCCCGTCCCCGAACCGGTGGCGTCCTCTGTATGATCGGGCCGTCCGTCCATACGCCGCTCTCGCACGCGCCGGCTGTTGACGGTTCGTGCCCCTTGCCGGCCGCTCGGTCACGTTTCCGTATCACCACCGTCCGGACGGCCGGCGGGACGGCTCGCCCCGACCGGTAGGCCGGACGAGATGTACGGGGGATCGAACCGGCCAAGTAGTAACCACCGAATCGTCCGAATAATCCCGTCTTACCGCCTAAAACGACGAATAACGACGTAAGGGCTATACGTTGCTCCGAACTGCTAGTAACCCGATAGCGAGCGTCCATCAAATGATCCACGAACGTGCACGCACGGAACAAGCGAGGGCGGTGAGCCGGGGACGAGGACCATGACGGACACGGACTGGGACGACGTTAGCTTCGTCATCAGTTCACGGTACAGGGTCGAGACGATGCGGCGCCTCGGGACGGGGCCGGCGACACCGTCACAGATCGCCGGGGACGCCGACGTCGGACTGGCACACGTCTCGCGCGCCCTGCAGGAGTTGCGCGAGCGGTCGCTGGTGACGTTGCTCGTCTCGGACGACCGGAAGAAAGGACGAGTGTACGGCCTCACCGACGAGGGGGAGGCCGTCTGGGAGACGATCGAGGCACAGAACATGGTCTGACACCGCCCGCGGGCGACGCCGCGGGCCGACCCCCCGGCTCCCCGCCGCGCCACGGACCTGAACGGCATCAGTATGTACCCGTTATACCGGGCACAATCACCCCCGGAGCGGCGGTAGACGAGGTGTGCGCGGCGATCGACGGAGCGGAGCCGATAACCGAGTGTTACGGCGGGTACACCCGGAATTACAATAGCCGCCTCGGGGGCACTCACGTACCGGATGTCACGACACATCTCCGACAGCGAGCGGGAACGGATGGAAGAGTTCGCGCGTACACCGGTGTACAAGCGGGAACCGGACCAGCTGTTGCCCGACGAGGACGAGGAGGACGAGGAGGAGTGACGTCCGGTTCACTCCCTCCGTTCTAGCTTCTCGGGGATCTCGTTTCGCCGCCGCCGGTACTGACCGTACTGCAGTACGGTCAGGACGGTGAAGGCGGCGATGACCAGAACGGTGAGCAACGGGGCGCCGACCGCTCCGAGAAGCGGCAGGCCGGCCAGGTGGCCGACGAACGCCGCCGTGCTGACGGCGGCCGCGGCCAGGTAGTACCGGTACCAGTCGCCGGAGACCTCACCCCCGCCGATGAAGGGGTCGATCCGCTCGGCTCCGGCGGCGAGCGTGATCTCGCCGCTGTCTCTGTCGTAGTCGACGACGCCGGTCTCCGCCAGGCGCGGGACGTGGGTCTGGTACAGCGAGACGTACACCCGCTTGCGGTCCTGTGAGTCCAGCCGGTCGACGGTCGTGTCGTTCTCCCAGGCGGCGACGTGCTCGGCGAGCGTCGTCAGCTCGACCGGCCCGCCGTTCTTCCTGAGATAGTAGATGACGTACCGGCGTCGCGGACTGCTCAGGAGGTCGAAGACGACATCCCGAGAGAGGTCAGTGTCGTCCGTGATCATCGTCTGTCGTCCCGCCGAGCGGTCGCTGTCGGAACAAGGACGGTACGACCGTACTCACCCCTGGACACCCCATTGTTACAACCAGATTATCTATAGTTTCGGACCGAACACCACGGCGACGCCCCGCGGTACGGTCGACTTTCGACACCCCGGCCGCCGGTCGGCGATGCGCGCGCGCTCGCCCGGCCGGCCGGTCGGCCGGTCGGCGTCCCGTTGGGGAACTGGCAGTTACGGACGATCGGGGGCGCCGGACGACGGACCGTAGTCGATCCCTACCGACGGACGGCGCGCGGGTGGGGCGGGCTCGGACCCGCCCGCTCCCGGTCGACCACAATAGCACGTTTAGACCGACATGCGGCGACCGAGCGGGTAACCCGATACTAAGTTGCCGCTCGAAATATATATATTAGAAATAGTTAAGTGTCGGCCGCGATTGGGTCATCTCGCCACAGCCCTGGGCGAGGGGGCGAACACGGTGATTTCGTTGTCAGTGCGAGGGGCGAGCGGCGAGCGGTGTTACCCACAGAGGGGTCAACAATGAGAGAAACCAACGGAACGACACATGAGCGCGAAGCGTGACGAGGCAGGGTCGACGACGATGGCGACGGCGGAGGAGGACGCTCCGCAGGACGAACCACCCGCGGCCGAGGGCGAGGAGCGTCGCGACCTCGCGCTCGACCAGGTGTTCGAGTTGCTCAAGAACAGCCGGCGCCGCGAGGTGCTGAACTACTTCGAGCAGCTCGACACGGAGGAGGTGGCCATCGGGGAACTGGCGGAGCACATCGCGGCCATCGAGAACGACACGACGGTCGAGAACATCTCCTCCAGCCAGCGCAAGCGCGTCTACGTCGGCCTCTACCAGTGCCACCTGCCGAAGATGGACGACATGGACGTCGTCCAGTTCAACAAGAACCGCGGGAAGATCACCTTGGGACCGAACGCGCCCGAGCTCGAGGAGTATCTCGGCACCGAGGAGGCCGAGGTGCGACGGTGGCACTACGGGTACGCCGCCGTCTCGGTCGCCGCGGCCGTCCTGTTCGGTCTCAGCCAGCTGTCGGTCGTCCCGTTCCTGACCGCGGAGTTGGTGTTGGTCGCCGTCATCGCCGCGACCTCGGTCGGCGCCGTGGTCCACGCGGCCGCCGACCGCCGAGCCGACGACTGACCGGGTCCCCGACGGTCGTTCTCCGCCCGAACCCGCCGGCGCCGGCGTCATCTGACGGCGTTCAGGTGCGCGTAGGACCCCTCGTCGGCCGAGATCCACGCCGACAGGAGGGGTTCGCCGACCGCCGCCGCGAGGTAGATCGTACAGCGGTTGGGCCGGCCTCCGAACCGCTGGATCACGGCCCGGCACTCCGGAGTCTCCCGCCCGGCGACGTCCACCGGGGGTTCGGAGTCGTCATGCATACTCCGACCAGAAGCGACACGCCTGTTTCGTTACTCGCCGGGTATGAGTAGTTAACGCGTAACACAACGTCGGTACGCCCGCCGGAACCCGGGCCTCGACGGCGGTTCCGAACCGCGCCGATCGCCCCGCCGCGGCCGGATAAACTCCGTATAACAATCCTCGGAAGCGGCGACCGACGACCATGCAGACCGTCGTGCTCGCCGCCGGAGAGGGGACCAGGATGCGACCGCTGTCGGCGCGCCGCCCGAAACCGATGTTGCCCGTCGGCGATCGTCCGATCGTCGGACACGCCATGACCGCCGCCGCCGACGCCGGGGCGGACGAGTTCGTCGTCGTGGTCGGCTACGAGGGCGACCGGATCCGGTCGCGGTTCGGCGACTCCTACCGGGGAGTACCGATCGAGTACGTCGAGCAGGAGCGTCGGGACGGAACCGCCGGCGCGCTCCGGGCGGCGGCCGGACACGTCGACGATCGGTTCGCCGTGTTGAACGGCGACAACCTGTACGGCGCCGAGGACCTCGCGGCACTCTTCTCCCACGACGCCGCCGTCGGGACGACGGCGGTCGCGAACCCCGCCGACTACGGCGTGGTGGGCGTGACCGACGGCGTCGTCGACGGGGTCGTCGAGAAGCCCGACGAACCCCCGTCGAACCGGATCAACACCGGTGCCTACGTCCTCCCGTTCGAGACCGTCGACCGGGTGGACGTGCCGGTCAGCGAGCGCGGCGAGCGGGAACTGACCGACACGCTGGCCCGGACGATCGACCAGACGGCGGTCGTCCCGGTGTCGTTCGACCGCTGGCTCGACGTCGGCCGGCCCTGGGAACTGCTCGAGGCCAACGAACGACACCTCGACTCGGTGACGGGAGCCGTCGACGGGTCGGTCCACGCCGAGGCGACCGTCCGGGGACCGGTGGTCGTCGAGCCAGGTGCCCGTGTCGAGGCCGACAGCGTGGTCTCCGGTCCGGCACTCGTTCGCTCGGGCGCGCGCGTGGAGTCGAACGCGACGATCCGTGGGGCGACCGTCCTCGGCGAGGACGTCGTCGTGGGCCACGGCGCCGAGGTGTCGAACAGCCTGGTGATGGCGGGCACCGAACTGGGTCACCTCTCGCACGTGGGCGACAGCGTCCTCGGCCGGAACGTGCGCGTCGGCGCCGGGACCGTGGTCGCGAACCGGACCGGGGATCGGGATCCCGTCCCCACGACGGTCAGAGGGGAGATCGTCTCGACCGGCCGGGAGGCGTACGGCGTCGTCGCCGGTGACGAGGTGACCATCGGCATCAACGCCACGATCGATCCCGGCGCGACGCTGTCGGAGGGGACGAACGTCACCCCGGGGAGCGTCGTCTCGTTCGACCCGTTTGCGTGAGCATACCGGCGACGAAACCCGGGAGTACGCGGCCACAGCGGGCGAAACGACGACATTACAATGCACCCGACCGCGGTAGCTGACGTCGGGGTTGATTCCCCCGCGGCCCGTCGCCGCGACGGGCCGCTCCCGGCCCCCTGCCCACCCCTGCCCATCCCACCACCCCAACCCGGTTTTCGTGGGCCCGATCGACCCGTTCTCGCGACGCAACGTTCCCCGACCGCGGACAGCACCGTCCGGGCTTGTGTCCGTCTACGTGTCACTCTCCCCGGACCCCGGGCACTCTCGCTCCGAACGGAACGCCGGACTCACACCGGCGGTTCGGCCGCTGCGACGCTCTCGACACACGAGCGCACACGGCGTCTCGACCGGACCCGGACCCACCGAACCACGACGGGCCGCGACCCCGACGAGACCACCGACCTCCGGGACCCCGACCGGACCCGGACTCGCGGCGGTCGGCGACGCCGTCCACGACCGCCCGCGAGTCCGGAGTCGGCTCCCGACACCGTCGTAGTCCCGTCATAACGATGAGCCGTCGGAGGATGCTTTCGGTGTCACGGATGACCCGAGACCGGCGGCCCGGCGCGGTGGTGGGCGGTACCGTTCTCACGCCCGACCGGCGCCTCCGGGACGGCGTCGTGACGATCACCGAGGGGCGCGTCGGAGGAGTGTGGGAGGGCGACGGTGGCACTCTCCCGACCCGGGGCTGTCTGGACGCGCGGGGCGCTCTCGTGCTCCCGGGGTTGGTCGATCTGCACGGCGACGATCTGGAGGAGTCCCTGTTTCCCCGGGCCGACGACCACGTGCCCGTCGAGCGGGCGCTCCACCGGAGCGAGCGGGCGGCACTCGACGCCGGGGTCACGACGAAGTTCCACGCCGTCGCCTTCGAGGAGGCCCCGGACGACCGGCGCACGGTCGACACCGCGGAGACGGTCGCCGAGGCGGTGATCGAGCGCGACGGCGCGCTCGACGGACGGCTCCACGCCCGCTGTGAACTGTCCTCCGGCGCCGCCGTCGCCGCGGTCCGCGAGGCGGCGGCCGACGGCCGGGCGGACCTGGTCTCGACGATGCGCCACGTCCCGGGCGGCGGTCAGTTCGACGACGCCGACGCGATGGCCGAACGCTACGGCGAGGCGACCGACGGGGGGGTCCGGCGGGTCGCCGAGGACCGGTCGGAGGTGACCGCGGCGACGGTGTGCCGTCGCCGGGCGGCGGTGGTCGACGCCGCGAACGACGCCGGCCTCCCGGTCGCGGTCCACGACCCGGTCGATCCCGCGGCGGTCGACCGGGCGGTCGCCGAGGGCGTCGACGTCTGTGAGTTCCCCGTCTCGCTGTCGGCCGCCGAGCGGGCGGCCGAACTCGGAGCGACGGTCGTCATGGGCGCGCCCAACGTCGTCAGGGGTGGGAGCCTCTGGGGCAACCTCGACGCCGACCGCGCGATCGAGGCCGGCGCCGTCGACGCGCTGGCGAGTGACTTCCGCCCGCACTCGCTGCTGACGGCCGCGCTCGCGGACGCCGACGAGCCCCCGTCCGAGCGGGTCCGTCGGGTGACCGCCGCGCCGGCCGAGGCCGCCGGGCTCGACGACCGCGGCCGACTCGAAGCCGGCGCCCGCGCCGACCTGATCGTCGTCGACCCGGAGCCGTTCCCGACGGTTCGGGCCGTCCTCGTCGAGGGTCGGCTCGTCTACCGGGCGGGGGACGGCGGCGCCGGGCGCTGACGGCTTCTCCCCGTCCCTCGCGGGACGGTCTTCCCGACCGCGTCAGTCGATCTCGACGTTTCCCTTCGCGTCCCAGATCTCGGCCATCAGCTCCGCGAACTGTTCGGTCCGTCGGGGGTAGCCGTCGGGGGTCTCCGCGGTCGACCAGCCCGCCACCCGCTTCACGAACGCCTCGTCGAAGTCCATCCCGGCGAGGGTCTCCCGGACGTCGAAGGTGATCGTCCCGTCGGGCTCGGTGTTCAGCCACGCCGCCGCCCGTGCCTCGTCGTCGTACTCGAGCGTGTACGTCTCGCCCAGGAGTTCGACGACGTCGTCCATCGCCCCCACCTCCAGTTCGCCCTCCGGCGTCTCGATGTAGAGGTAGCCGTCGTCGATCCGGGTGTCGAACCGCTCCATGGTCGCCTCTGGCCGGGCGGACAGTAATGCCTTTCAGTCGTCGTCGGCGGTCCCGACCGGCGAGTTGCCCCCGCCGGCGCGGGTCCCGTCGTCCTCGGTCGGCCGGTCGCCCGTTTCCTCCCCGCTGTCGGGCAGATACTCCTCGTTCACGACCCACTCGCCGTCGACCTCGATCATGTACTCGCCGTAGTAGGGGACCCGGTTCGCGACCGTCTCGCGGAACGTCTCCCGGATCGCGGGCTTCGAGAGGCCGGCCATCGACTGGCGGTCGTCCGGGCGGTTGAGACAGCCCATCAGGTCGCCGTCGTGGGTGACCCGGAGCCGCTCGCAGTTCGCACAGAACGTCGGGTTCTCGACGGGGTCGACCACCTCGACCATCCCCTCGCCGTCGTCGCCGGCCACCCAGTAGCGCCGGCGGTCGTGCATCTCGCGGCGCTCGATCCGGTCGGCGCGGTCGGCCAGCCAGTCGTGGACCCGCTCGATCTCGATCTTCCACTCCGGGTGGCCCGCGATCTCGGGCATGTACTCGATGAGCTGGAGCCGCACCCCCGATCGGTCGGCGACGAAGTCGACCATCTCCGGGACGTACCCCGCGGTCGGCTCGAAGACGACCATGTTGAGCTTCACCGGGTCGAGCCCGGCGTCGACGGCGGCCGCCACCCCCTCCATCACGCGGTCGTACGC
>CAZMWG010000022.1:0-25164 GCA_964569925.1 uncultured Halobacteriales archaeon
CACGGTGGAACGGCCGGCCGGCGAACCGACGTGGCTCGTCGCAGATTCGGCCATCACCAGGGCACGTGCGCTCGTGGCACCGCTCGCCGGCGGCGAGCGTGTGCCACCCGACACCGCGCGTGAGGGACCGAGCGGCGGCGCGGTTTGCCGCCGCTCGGGAGGTTGGGGAGGCGTGAGGCGGACCCCCGAGGCGGTGCGGTTCTGGTGGACTGAAAGGGGCGCGCCACGGTGTAAGTGGCCGGCGGACGCCGTCCGCCGGCCACTCGCTCGACGACGGCGGCCGACGCAAGCCGCGAGGCGGCCTCGGGGAGGCCGCCTCGGCCCGTGAGCGGACACCGCAGACCGCGGAGCGGTCGAGGAGCGCAGCGAGGTCGTTCGAGAGACCGGCGGTCTCTCGTGATGGCGAGAGAGCGAAGCTCTCTCGAACCACCCCCGAGTCGAGCGGCGCGGGGCTTTCCGGCGGTTCGCCTTACTGTTAGCAGAGCACTTCCCCGAAACGACCGCTAAAGTCGAGCGAGCTAGAGCGCTCCGACGATCGGCGCAACCAGCGACGGGACAGTCCCTCGTTCGGACCACGACAGAAGCCGGAGACACTTACGAGAGGATACACAACGCGGAGCCATGACAGCAGTCGGCATGATCGGACTGGGCGCGATGGGCGCGCCGATGGCGTGGAACCTGGACGAGGCGGGCCACGACCTCGTCGTCTACAACCGGACCTCCGAGCGCGAGCGGCCGTTCGCGGAGGCCGGCGTCAGCGTCGCGGACTCCCCGAAACACCTCGTCGAGCGGGTGGACGTCGCCTGTGTGATGGTCTCGGACGGCGACGCGGTCGCCGAGGTGCTCGAACGGGACCTCGGAGTCTGTGCCGGACTCCACCCCGACGACGACACCACGGTCGTCCAGATGAGCACGATCGGCCACGACGAGACCTTAGCCGCCGCGGAGACGGTCGCGGCCGCCGGCGGTCGGTTCGTCGACGCGCCCGTCTCGGGCACCGTCGGCCCCGCCGAGGACGGCACCCTGGTCGGACTGGCCGGCGGCACCGACGAGGACGTCGAGCGTGTCCGACCGGTACTGGAGGCGATGTGCGAGCCGGTCGTCCACCCCGGCGACGTCGGCCAGGGAACGGCGATGAAACTGTTCATCAACACGCTGTTGGGCGACATGATGGCGGCCTACGCGGAGGCATTGACCTTCGGCAAGGCCCAGGGGCTGGCCGTCGAGGACATGCTCACGGTGGTCGAGAACGGGGCGCTGGCGGCACCGATCTACCCCGCCAAGACGGCGCTGATCCGCGAGGGCGACTACGAGCCGCGCTTCCCGGTCGACTACCAGCACAAGGACCTCTCGCTGGCGCTCGATCGCGCCGGCGACACCGGCGTCCCGATGAGCGTCGCCGCCGCCGCCCGCGAACAGTTCAGCGCCGCCCGCGGCGCCGGCCACGGCGAGCAGGACATGGCCGCCGTCGTGCGTCACCTCGCGGCGACCCTCGACGTCGACCTCTCGGAGTGACGGTCCGCTCGGACGGCGCTACAGTTCGACGGTCTCGTCGCCGTCCAGCACGTCGACCTCGGCGTCGCTGCCGGCGGCGGCGACCTCGCTGACGAACTGCTCGGTGTCGGTCTCGATCGGGGGGAAACTGTCGTAGTGCATCGGGAACGCGCGGTCGACGTCGAGCCAGTCGACGGCGATGGCGGCCTGCATCGGTCCCATCGTGAAGTGGTCGCCGACGGGCAGGGCGGCGGCGTCGGGCTCCAGGTACGGACCGATCACCTCCCGCATCTCGGTCATCAGCGCCGTGTCGCCGGCGTGGTAGAACGTGGTCGACTCCTTGTCGGTGACCTGCGTGGGCTTGGTGTTCGAGATCACGTAGCCCGCGGGCATCCCGAACTCGTGCTCGTAGCCCGTGTTCGCGCCGTTGGTGTGGTCGGCGCGGTGCATCGTCACGAACGCGTCGCCCAGTTCGACGGTGCCCCCGAGGTTCATCCCGATCGTGTCCTCGGCGCCGTGCTCGTCCTCGACGTACGCCGTCAGCTCCGGCGTCGCGACCACGGTGGCGTCCGTGAACTCGCCCGCGTGGGCGATGTGGTCCATGTGGCCGTGTGTCAACAGCAGGAAGTCCGGCGTCTCGACGTCCTCCGGACTCATCTCCGTCTTCGGGTTGTCGAAGAACGGGTCGATCAGGATCGAGGTGTCGCCGACGGTGACGTACCAGGTCGAGTGGCCGTGCCAGGTGAGTTCCATGGTTCGTCCGGTCGTTCGGGTGTCCGTTCCTTATACCCACGGCACCGCTGTGAGCGTCCGCCCCGACGGCGACCCCCACGCCGTCGAGGGTCGCACCCCGACGAGCGCTCACCGTCCGCCGTCGGGCACCGACTGCCGGCGGGCGCTCACCGCCCGCCGTCGGTCATTCGCGGCTCCCCGCGAGCGCGGCGGATCCACTCGGCCATCTGCCGGTCGATCGCCCAGAACAGCACGACGGTCATCGCCGCGAACGCGAGCACGACGACGACGCCCAAGTACACCGGGTTCCGGGCTGGCAGGCCGACCAGCCCGACGGCGATCCCGACCAACAGCATCTCCAGCGCACAGCGGAGGCCGGAGAACAGGAAGCCGGGCGGCGGCACCTCGCTCGAGCGTCCGTCTGCCATGGATCACACTCCACGTCGAGGCTATTGATACCTCGGGTGTCCGTGGGTCGGAATCGCCGCCGTCCCAAATGCCGTCGACCGGGGTCGGTGCCGGGATTTATTCCTCTCACAGCCCAATCAGGGGTATGGACCGAGACTCGGGTTCCAGGCGGGCGTTCCTGACCGCGGTCGCCGCGGCGACCGCCGGTCTGGCGGGGTGTGAGTCGATGGGCACCGCCGCCGACACGAACGCCGTCTCGGGGGAGCCGACCGGCGAGCCCTCGACGCCGCTGTACGCCCAGGAGACGGCGACGGCCTCGGGCGACCGGACCGGCTCGGCGTCGTACACGGCGGCCTACGAGGCGGCGGTCGGGTCGGTCGCGTCGGTGCGCATCTACAACGGCTCGGGCGGACGGGCCCAGGGGTCGGCGTTCGTCTACGACGACCGACACTTGGTCACGAACGAACACGTCGTCAGCGGCGGCTCCTCCGTGTTCGTCCGGTTCGAGGGCGGGGACTGGCAGCCGGTCAGCGTCGTCGGGACCGACGTGTACAGCGACCTGGCCGTGCTGCGCGTCGAGGACCGCCCCGGGAGCGCTCCCCCGCTGCCGTTCGTCCGCGAGGACCCGCCGGTCGGGACGCGGGTGGTGGCCATCGGCAACCCCTTCGGCCTCTCGGGGTCGGTCTCCTCGGGGATCATCAGCGGCGCCGACCGCACCCAGGACGCCGCCAACGGTTTCTCCATCCCCGACACCGTCCAGACCGACGCCCCGGTCAACCCCGGCAACAGCGGCGGCCCGCTGGTCGACCTGGACGGCCGCGTCGTCGGGGTGATCAACGCCGGCGGCGGCGACAACATCGGCTTCGCCATCTCCGCCGCGCTGACCGGCCGCGTCGTCCCCGAACTGATCGCCGACGGCGAGTACGAGCACAGTTACATGGGCGTCCGTCTCCGGGACGTCGGTCCGGCGCTCGCGGAAGCCAACGACCTGGAGCAGGCGTCGGGCGTCTACATCGACGACGTGGTCGCGGGCGGCCCCTCCGACGGCGTCCTCGAGGGCTCGACCGGCGACACGTTCGTCGAGGGTATCGAGGCCCCCACCGGCGGCGACGTGGTCCGGACGCTCGACGACACGCCGGTGCCGACCCGCCAGGACCTCTCTACCTTCCTCGCGCTGGAGACCTCCCCCGGTACCACCGTCGACGTGACCGTGATCCGGGACGGGAGCGAGGAGACCGTCCCGCTGGAACTCGGTCGCCGTCCCGAGCCCAACTGAGCCGGGCTCGCGGTCGGCGCCGTGTCCGCGCTCACCCCGGCGACACGGGGACGTATCACGGCTCTCGCCGTGGACACGACGCGGCCCGGAACCCCGCAACCGTCAACAGCGCCGCCGCCGGAGTGACGGGCGTGTTCGAACGAGGTGCCGACAGGGTCGCGCTCGCGGTCGTCCTCGTGGCGGTCTTCGTCGGCGCGTCGCTGGCCCCGGGACTGCCGGCGACCGTCGTGGTCCCGTCTCCCGTCCCGGCTCTCCCGGACGGCGCCGTCCCCCGGGCGGTCGCGCTGATCGGCGGGCCGGCGGTCGCGGCGCTGGCGGCGGCCGTCGTCCGCCTCGGGGCCCGATCGGCCCCGTCCGGCGACCCCCGGTCGGTCGACGCCGCCGTCGTCGCGACGACCGGCCTGGCGGGGGCGCTGTACCTGCTCGTGCTGGCCCACAACGCCGGCTACCGTGTCCCGACGGCGTGGACCGTCGCCGGCGTCGTCCTGTGGGCGCTCGTGCTCGTGGGCTACCTGGTACTCCGGCCGAGGGCGGCCTGAGCGCCCCCGCCGACACGATCACCGCCCCGGCGGTCAGGTCCGCGGAGCGACGCTCACGCCCCGGCGCCGGCGCCGAGGTATGCGATCGCCAGCAGGACGACGTTGTACGCGGCGTGGGCGGCGATCGGAACCGTGAGGTTGCCGGTCCGCTCGTACAGCACGCCCAGGACCGAGCCGGTGATCGTCACCAGCAGGCCGCCGGCGACCACCGAGCCGACGCTCCCGACGTAGTTGGCGAGGTGCAGCGAGCCGAAGAGGAGGCTGGCGCCGGCGACAGCCGCGACGGGGCCGAAGGCCCGGCGGAGCCGCGTCTGGATCACGCCACGGAAGAGGAACTCCTCGGCGGGGGCGACCACCACCACGGACAGCACCGCGAGGTAGAGGTAGACCCGGCGGTCGACCGCGCCGGTCGTCTCGATCACCGACCCCGGGATCAGCCCCAGCGTCTCGACCACCGCCGAGAGGACGGTCACCAGGACCAGCGCGAACACGGTGCCGCCGACGATCAGGCCGGCCTCGCGCCGGGTCGGCCGTGCGATCTTGACGCGGACCCCCGCGCGCCTGGCGTAGCCGTAGCCGACGGCCAGAAACCCGAGTTGTCCCGCGGCGGTCAGCGCGATCAGCCCGAGCGTGCCCGTCAGATCGACCTCGAGCACGAGCAGCGGCACCACCAGCGCGATCCCCCCGACCAGCGACCCCACGAGCCCGACGATCGTCAGGAAGAGGGCGGCGAGCACGGCCCGCCCCGGCCGCCGGTCGCCCGACTCCACCCCGGGTCCCGACTCCGACAGGACGCTCATGACAGCGCGTAGACGGCCCCCCGACAAATCGGTGGCGGCCGGATCGGGGGCGAGCCTACTCCAGACGCTCGGCGGCGTCGCGCTCGACCAGCGGTCCGACGTTCTTCGCCGGGAGCTGGACCACGTCGTCCGTCGAGAGGTCGTACTCCCGCTGGTCGACGCCCAGTATCGGGGCCACGTCCGCCGTGATCCGCACCGTCTCCCGCTCGACGTCGGCCGAACCGGCCGCCGGGTCCCCGCCGTCCCCCGCGAGGTCGATCCCGTCGGCCGGGTCGCCGGGCTCCCCGTCGGCCGGGGCGTCGTCGGTCCCCGCGAGGCCGGTCCCGCCGTCGGGCTCGGTCCGGGAGTGCGCGACGCGGGCCGCCTCCTCGGGCGGCCGTTCGTCGTCGGCGTCCTCCGCCCGTCCGACCGGCGGCTCGCTCCCGCCGCTTCCGGGCCCGCTCCCGTCGTCACCACGCTCGGCCCTGCCGGCGGGTTCCGACTCCCGTGGGCCCGGGTCGTCCGCGCCGACGGGGGGTCCGCCGGCGTCGGCGCCCGCCCGGCCGACGTCGCGCTCGTCGGCTCGTCCGTCGTCACCCCCGCCCATCGCGGCCCCGACGTCGATCCCGGCGGCCCCCGGCGGCTCCGAGACGCCCCCGTCTCCCGGGTCCGACGCCGGGTCCGGGCCGGCGGGCTCGGGGTCCGAACCACCGCTCCGGTCGGGCGACGGCTCCGTGGGGTCGCCGGTCGCAGCCGCCGGCTCGCCCGCCCGTCCCGACACCGGGTCTGACATAGCGTCGGCCGCCGACTCTCCGCCGGCGCCGGCTGCCGGTTCCCCACCGCCGCCCCCGGCGTCGGCGGGGATCTCGCCGTCGAGCACGTCGAGCACGTGCGACCGGTTCTGCCGGATGGCGCCGACGAGCCGGTCGAACAGCTCCCGCTCCTCGGCGGTGAGTCCCTCGTCGTCGGTGGGCATGTCGGCGGCCGCGAGCGACGCCATCTTGACGATCTTGCCGACGCGGCGCTCGTAGATCGCCTCCACGGTCCCCTCGGCGGTGTCGATGTCGTCGCTCAGCCGGCTGACCTCCGGCGAGTCGAACGGGTCCTCGGCGCGCTCGGCCGCGCGGTCGCGCTGTTCGCGCAGGTCGGCGACGAACCCGGCCACGTCCCGGTAGAAGTCGTCCCGCAGCTGCTGGAGGCTGTCGGTCTGGCGCTCGCGGGACCGGACGGACTGGAGCTCGTCTAGGTTCATTCTGCACCCTTCTCGGCGCGGCCGCGGGCCATCAGGAAGACGCCCACGTGTTCCGGAACGGTGTGAACACCCTCGTCCAACGTAAAGCTATCCCCGCCGAGCTCGACACGGCCGCCGTCGGTCACCTCGACGGCGATGTCGTACCCCCGGAACGTCTCCGGGACGGCGTCGACCAACGGGTCGAACGCCCCGATGTCCTCGCGGTCGATCCGGCGGACGGCCAGCCCGGAGCCCCCGTGGAGGCTGCCGGGGAGCCTGATGAGCCGGTTGGTGTCGGTGGTCACCGGTTCGTCGATCGGGGCGGCGTCGGCGCCGACGGCCTCCGGGGCGATCCGGCGCGCGATGCCGAACACCGCCGGGTGGACGTCGACGTTGCCCGACGCCAGCTCCTCGCGGTTGGTGCGGGCGGCGTTCAGCGCCGCCGTGGCCTTCCCCTCGCCGATCCCGTCGAACTCCCGGAGCCGGTCGATCGCCGCCTCGTCGTCCGTCGCGGCCAGCTCGTCGACCAGCGAGAGGAGGTGGTCGTGGACGCGGGCGCTCCAGCCGCCCGCGGTGTCGAGCGTGCGCTTCCCGGCGGGGCTGGTCCGACCGGCGGTCCCCCCGACCAGTTCCTCGTCGACCAGCTCCTCGAACGTCAGCCCGGTCCCGCGCACGTAGTCGACTATCTCGCGGCGCGCGTCCCGCTCCAGTTCCAGCACGCCCGGATCCCGGACGTGGACGTGGTAGCCCCGACCGCCGGAGAACACCACGGTCAGGTCCTCGAAGCCGAAGTCCTCCTCCAGGAAGTCCAGCAGCCGCAGCAGGGCGTCCTTGCACTTGCGGAGCATCTCGGCGTAGGAGTCCTCGCCGAGGACGACCCGCGGGAGGTGGTCGGCGTCGAGGTCGAACACCAGGTCGGAGGAGCGCCACCCCTTGGCGCCCATGGTGCCGGCGCCGGGCTCGTCGTAGCGGCCGGCCGAGAAGTAGACGTGTCTCGGGCTGCGCCGGCTCAGAAACTCGCCCAGGTCGCCCAGGTCGAGCAGCGACCGGTGCCGGACCATCGTCTCGCCCGGCCCGTCGGTCCACGGGACGAACCCCCACTCGCGCCGCTCGGCGTCCGGCGGCGCGACGAGTTCGGCCCGGCGGTAGTGGTCGCCGAACCGGCCCTGGAGGTACGCCCGCGTCCGTTCGTCCATCGCACCTCCGTTGGCGGAGTGTCCCGAAAGGCCTTGCGCTCGACGGGGGCTACGGGAGCAGCCGGGTCAGCTTCTCGCGGAACGACTCCTCGCCCAGCTTCAGGTAGTAGGCGTCGCCGCCGTCCTCGTAGTAGTTCTCGATGCGCCGTTGGATCCGGAAGCCGATCGACTCGTAGAAACCCACCGCCGACTCGTTGGTGGTGCGGGCGTGGCAGGTGACGCTGCCGTTGTCCTCGGCGACGCGGGCGATCAGCCGCTTGCCGAAGCCGTGGCCGCGGTAGCGCTCGTCGACCGCGAGAAAGAGCACGTAGCCGTCCGATCGGACGGCGGCGAAGCCGACGGTCCGGTCGTGGTTGCGGTCCCGGTAGAGGTACACCCGGGAGCGCCGGTACGCGTCCCGGAAGAACCCCCGGCGCTGACGGAGCACCCCGTCCGACTCGCGGATGCGCTCTTTCAGGTCCCAGGCCTCGCGAAGCAGGGTGTCGTCTCCCCTGTCCACGACCATCGATTCGACGTTGACGCTCACTGGCGACCGATTGTGGAGTGAAGAACATAACTCCACCGCCACCTCGCGGGGCTTTTTGTTCCTGGCGGCCCAGCCGGATCTATGGGGCCACGGGAGCGACTGCGCGCCGTCCGAGGGACCGACGCCCGCGACCGACTTCGGCAGGTCCTGCTGACGGGGGTCGCGATCACGCTCCCCGTGGCGGTCACGCTGCTCGTGCTCGCGTTCGTCGGGAGCTTCCTCGTCGACGTGTTCTCGCCGCTGGTCACGGCCGTCGAGACCAACCCGGCGATCGATCCCACCACCCGTGATCTGTTCCTCTACGCGCTGACCTTCGGCCTGCTGTTCGGGCTGATCCTGGTCGTCGGGGTGGTCGCCGAGACCCGCCTGGGGAGCCGTCTGGAGGCCACCTTCGACGAGGCCATCGCCAGGATCCCCGCCGTCGGCTCCGTCTACACCAGCTTCGACCGCATGAGCGAGATGCTGCTCGACGACAACGCCGACTCCTTCCAGGAGGTCGTCCTCGTCGAGTACCCCACGGCGGGTTCCTACGCCATCGCCTTCGTCACCGCCGACCCGCCCGACGTCGTCGTCGAGGCCACCCCCGGCACCGACGTCCGCACCGTCTTCGTCCCGATGGCGCCCAACCCGGTGATGGGCGGGTTCGTCCTGCAGGTCGACGCCAGCAACGTCCGCGAACTCGACATGACCGTCGAGCAGGGACTCCGGGCGATCGTCACCAGCGGCGTGGCCATCGCCGAGAGCGACGACGGGGCCGACCCCCTCGAGATCGGCGACTCGCTCCCCGTCGACCTGACGGACGGGGACGGCGACGACGGCGACGTCGGCGACGGCGACGCGGACGGGGTGGACCGGCCGGACGAGGCCGGAGACCTGTCCTCGGGGACCGCCGACGCCCACGAACGCGCCGAACTGGGCGAAGGGGTCGACGTCGTCGCCGAGGCGAACGACGGCCGGAGGGGCCAGAAGAGGGAGGCCGACGCGGACGACGCCGCCGACGCGGGGCTCGACCCGCAGGCGGGAACGGACGACACGGACCGGGCGAGTTGACCGCGCTCCCGGGCCGATCGTCCCCGGACGGGGGCGCCGGAATATTCGACGGGAGCGTCGCCTATTCGTTCCTGCGGACCCTACCGTCGTCCATGGACCGTCCCAGTCTCGCCGCCGCCCTCGTCGGCCTCGCCCTGCTCCCGGGCCGGGCCGTCGCTCACGTGGACTACGTCGTCGAGGACCCCGAGACACCGACCGAGGTCGTCGCGTTCGTCCTCGACGTCCTCGCGAACCCGGTCAACCTCGGTCTGCTGGTCGGCGTCGGCGGAATCGGGCTCGCCGGCCTGGCCGGCTACCTCCGCTACCGGCCCCGGATCCGGGACCTGTCGGTGCTGGTGGACACGCTGCGCTCCTACGAGGACCTCGTCCCCTGGATGTTGCGGCTGAGCCTGGGACTCCCGCTCGTGGGCGCGGGCTTCGCGGGCTACCTCTTCGCCCCCACCGTGGAGGTGCCGGTCCGTGTCCTCCAGGTCGGGATCGGCTTCTTCCTGCTGTTCGGGCTCGCCACCCGCGGGGTCGCCGCGCTCGGCCTGCTGACCTACGCCTACGCCCTCTCGGTCGACCCGGCGGTGATCCTCGCCATGGAGTACGTCCCCGGCTTCCTGGCCATCCTGCTCGTCGGCGGCGGCCGGCCCAGCGCCGACCACATGCTCCGGCGGATCGCCGCCACCGACGGGACGATCTACGGCCGGATCAACCCGGTCCACCGCGCCCGCGGCTGGCTCGACGACCGGATCGACCCGTACGCCGCCCTGGTCCCGATCGTGCTCCGGGTCGGGCTGGGCGTCAACTTCGTGTTCCTCGGGCTCACCCAGAAGATCGCCGACCCCGCGCGGGCGCTGGCCGTCGTCGAGAAGTACGGCCTCACGGCGGTGGTCCCGGTCGATCCCGGGATGTGGGTGCTCGGCGCCGGCCTGGCCGAGGTCGCCGTCGGCACCGCCCTGATCCTGGGCCTGTTCACCCGCGCCAGCGCCGCCGTCGCGTTCACCCTGTTCACGCTCACCCTGTTCGGGCTCCCCGACGACCCGGTGCTCGCCCACATCACCCTCTTCGGGCTCTCGTCGGCCATCTTCACGCTCGGCGGCGGCCCGTTCTCCGTCGACGCCCTGCTGGCCCGCACCGACGTCCGCCACGCCCGCCCCGGCGCGCCCGCCGACGACTGACCCCGCCGGCAAGCCGGGCTTACCCGCCAGGGGCCGCGAACGACCGGTCGGCCTTTCTACCCCGGCGCCCGGACCGTACCGTATGACCACATACGACGCCGGCGACGTCACTCTCGAGAAGGTCCGGGAGTACGTCTGGGAGATCCCCCCGGAGGGCGGGATGAACGTCCCCGCCCGGGTGCTCGCGAGCGAGGCGCTCCTCGACGAGATCAGCGAGGACGACACCCTCGAACAGCTGAAGAACGCCACCCACCTCCCCGGGGTCCGCAAGCACGCCCTCTGTATGCCCGACGGGCACCAGGGCTACGGCTTCCCGGTCGGGGGCGTCGCAGGTATCGATAGCGAAAACGGCTGTATATCCCCCGGAGCTGTCGGCTACGACATCAACTGCCTCCCGGGAGACACGGACGTGCGCCTCTCGTTCGGCCGACGGGCGCGACTGTCGTCGCTCCGCGAGCGGTTCGAGGACGAGGAGGTGGTCGTCGCCGACGGGCCGAGGACGACCTCGCCCGTTCGGCTGTTCACCGAGTCGGAACCCCGGGCCGTCCACGAGGTCGAGACCGAGGTCGGGGACACGGTCGAGGCGACCGCGGACCACCCGTTCGCGACGCCCGACGGCATGACCGAACTCGGCGAGTTGTCTCCGGGTGACACCGTGTACGTCCGACCGTTCCGCGGGATCGAACACGAGGACCCGCCGGAGGAGACGCTGCTGACCGCGGCGGACTTCGCCGACGAGTCGCCACAGCTCCGGCGCGTCCTCGAGGAGCGGGACCTGTTGCCGCTGACGACGGCGGACGAGGCGTTCCCGCACCTGCTGAAGCTGCTCGGCTACTTCACCGGGGACGGCTCGCTGGGCGGGGAGGGGCAGGTGTGGTTCCACGGCGAGCCGGAGGATCTGGAGTCGATCCGCGAGGACGTGGCGGCCGTCGGGTTCACCCCCTCGAAGGTGTACGCCCGCGAGCGGGACCACGAGATCGACGGCACGGCGTTCGAGACCACCGAACACAGCTTCAAGACCACCTCCAGGGCGTTCCGGAAGCTGCTCCTGGCGCTGGGCGCGCCCGACGGGGAGACGGTGTCCTCGGGGTTCGAGACACCGTGGTACATCGAGGACCTGGCCGACTGGCAGCGAGCGTTGTACTACTCGGCGTACTTCGGCGCGGAGATGAACGCGCCGTCGGCACAGCACGACGAGAACCTCCGCTGCCCGACGGTCTCACAGAACCGGACGGCCGACACCGCCGACGACGGACGGGCCTTCCTGCGTGACCTCGCCGACTTCCTCGCGGATCTGGGGATCGAGACCAACGCGATCGAGTCCTTCGAGGCCGCGACGAGCGGGGACCGGGAGATGCGGCGCCTCCGACTCGGGGTAAAAAACGACTCCGAGAACCTGATCCGGTTCCACTCCACGGTGGGGTTCCGGTACGACGGGGAGAAACGGAGACGGTCGGTCGCGGCGATCCGGTACCTGCAGCACAAGGAGCGAACGATCGAGCGACGCGAGCGGATCGCCGAGGAGGCACGGACGCTCGCCGACGGCGGGGCGTCGGCCGGCGAGGTGGTCGAGTCGTTCGACGTCAACGACCGGTTCGTCGAACGGAGTCCCTGGAGCGGACGGGAGGGGCGACCGCGGCCCGGGGAGTCGTTCCCCGGCTTCGAGGAGTTCCGCGAGGCGCTGGACGTACGGGACGACCTGACCGTGGCGGCCGAGATCGACTCGATCCGGGAGGTGGGCGAGAAGCCGGTGTACGACATCGGCGTCGCGCACGACGCACACAACTTCCTCGCCGAGGGGTTCGTCGTCTCGAACTGCGGGGTCCGGATGGTCCGGACGAACCTCGACTACGCCGACGTCCGGGGCCGCGAGGAGGAGCTGGTCGACGCGCTGTTCGAGGCGATCCCCTCGGGACTGGGCGGGGGCGGGATCCACGACGGGAGCCGCGACGACGTGGAGGCGATCTTAGAGCGGGGGGTGGACTGGGCGCTGGAGGAGGGGTACGCCGTGCCGTCGGACCTCGAACACTGCGAGGACGAGGGCCGGCGGCCGGACGCGGACCCGACGGCGGTCTCGAAGAAGGCGAAAGACCGCGGTGGCAACCAGATCGGCTCGCTGGGCTCGGGCAACCACTTCCTGGAGGTCCAGCGCGTGACCGACGTGTTCCGGGTGGACGTGGCGGCGGAGTTCGGCCTCCGGGAGGACCAGGTGGTCGTGTTGATCCACTGTGGCTCGCGGGGGCTGGGCCACCAGGTGTGTACGGACTATCTGCGGGAGATAGAACGGGAGCACGAGGACCTGCTGTCGGAGCTCCCCGACAGGGAGCTGGCGGCGGCGCCGGCGGGGTCGGCGCTGGCCGAGGACTACTACGGGGCGATGTGCGGGGCGATCAACTTCGCGTGGGTGAACCGACAGCTGATCACCCACCGCACCCGGACGGTGTTCGAGGACGTCTTCGACCGGGACTGGGAGTCGATGGGGATGGAGCTGCTGTACGACGTGGCCCACAACATCGCCAAGCGGGAGGTCCACGAGGTCGAGGGCGGGGAGGAACGGGAGCTGTTCGTCCACCGGAAGGGGGCGACGCGGGCGTTCCCGGCCGGCCGGCCGGAGCTCCCCGCCGCCTTCGCCGACGTCGGGCAGCCGGTGATCATCCCAGGGAGCATGGGTGCGGGCAGCTACGTGCTCCGGGGCGGGGAGAACAGCCTGGCGGAGACGTTCGGCTCGACGGCCCACGGCGCCGGGCGGCTGATGAGCCGCACGGAGGCCAAGAACACCTACTGGGGGGGAGACGTCCAGGAGGAGCTCCGGGAGGGACAGGCGGTGTACGTGAAGGCACAGTCGGGCGCGACCGTCGCCGAGGAGGCCCCCGGCGTCTACAAGGACGTCGACGAGGTGGTGCGGGTCTCGGACGCCCTGGGCATCGGCGACCGGGTGGCCCGGACGTTCCCGGTGTGCAACATCAAGGGCTGAGCGGGCGGATCAGCCGCCGGCCCAGGAGTCCAGCAGCGTGCGGTTCTCCCCCCGGTCGAGGTAGACGTCCACGAGGTCGTCCGAGCGGACCGGATCGCCGTAGGCGCCGCCCTCGCCGATCTGGACCCGATCGCCCGGCCCGATCAGGACGCTCCCGTTGACGTCCGCGGCGGCGGCCCAGTTGGTGGCGGTCGCCGACCCCTCGATCACGAGGTTGCCCGCCGGTAGCTCGTCGCCCCGCGCGTGGGTGATGATGAGAGCGGAGCTCTCGTCGACGTAGTCGAAGGTGAAGTTGGCCGACGGCGGCCCGTCGTCGCCCTGGACGACGAGGACGTACACCCCGAGCGAGGCCGTGGCGGTGACGGTGAGCCCCACCAGGATCGCGACGGCGGCGGTCTCCGACAGCGCCCGGTCGTCGTCGGCGAGGCCGGTCATCTCCGGACACGTTGCCGGTCGACCGGCAAAGGCCTTCCCGTCGCCTCCCGGGGTGGTGACCCGCGTCGTCGGCCGGACCCGGACGGGAGAGCGGACGAGCGGGGTGGAGAGGGGGAAGACCCATGTCCGTCGGGGGCGGATCGGCGCCCATGATCGACGAGACGGTCGAGGAGATCGAGCGGATGCAGACCCACAGCTCGTCGACGGTGGCGGTGAAGGCCGCCCGGGCGCTGACGGAGCTGCTCGACCGGGAGTTCCCCGCCGTCGAACAGTACCGCCGGACGCTCGAGCGCAACAGCAGGGCGCTGGTGCGGGCCAACCCCTCCCACGCGTCGCTGTACACCACCCAGCGCGAGATCGTCGAGCGGATCGAGCGGGCGGAGCCGACGACCGTCGCGGAGGCCAAAGCCGAGACCGAGGCGGCGATCGAGGCGGTCGTCGACCGGGTACGGACGGCCAAGGAGCGGGCGGCCGCGCGGGCCGCCGACCACGTCGCCGGGGCCGACGCCCTGCTCACCCACGACTACTCCTCGACGGTGCTCGACGCGATCGAGACCGCGGTGGCCGACGGCGCCGAGTTCGACGTGTACGTCACGGAGGCCCGACCGCGCTACCTCGGCCGGAAGACGACCCGACGGCTGGCCGACCTGGACGGGGTCGACACGCACCTGTTAGTCGACAGCGCGGCGGGGCACTTCCTCCCGGAGTGTGACCGGGTCGTCGTCGGGATGGACTGCATCGTCGGGGGGACGCTGTACAACCGGATCGGCACGTACCCCATCGCCGCGACCGCCGCCGACGCCGGCGTCCCGCTGACCGTCGTCGGCTCGGGGGCGAAACTCATCGGGGACGGCTTCGCCTTCGAGAACGAGTTCCGTCCGCCCTCGGAGGTGATGCGCGAACCGGCCGAGGGGTTCGTCGTCGAGAACCCCGCGTACGACGCGACGCCGGTGGGGTTGCTGGACGCGGTGATCACCGACGAGGGCGTCCACCCGTACTGAGGCGCCCGGTCCCCGAGACGCGGGTCTCACAGACCGGACAGAAGACGCCGTCGGCCCGGTGTCGCCAGGCCTCGACCACCGCCTCGTGGCCACAGCCCGGACAGAACAGCGTCGTCTTCGCCCGCCGGCCGTCGGCGCTCTCGGGGCTCCCGGGCCGGGAGAGTTCGGTGCTGGTCATGCTCTACGGAAGGGGTCGTGGCCGGAAAAACCTGTCGAGAAACTGTTTGATCGTCCGTGTCGGACTCGTGTGACCGCGGAACACGGACGGGGCCGAGGGTGTGTCGTCGTTCGTGAACGTCCGGTCGTCGACCGTCTCTCCGTGGCGCTCTCACGGCCGCTCGGACGGCGTCCGGCGACGACCGACGTCGACGGCGGGACCCTGAGACGGGCCCCGACGCCGCCGCTCGCCGCCCGCCGTCGGTCCCGTACGAAACCTATCCGATATCGTATGGGAACGGGTCCGCGACGGCGGCGACGAGCGGCGGCCGTCGACCGCGGCCCGTCACCCTTATTCCGGGGCCGAGTGAGGTGTGGCGCATGCGCGAGGGTGTGATCCGTCGGACGTGGGGGTGGGTCACACAGGCGACACCGACGCCGACCCCCGGCGGGACGACGGTCCCGACGGAGCTGTTCCCGGCGTGGGTCCCGCGGTGGCTGCTCCAGGCGGTCAGTTCGCTGCTCGTTCTGGCCGCCGCCTACGTCATCTCACGGCTGATCATCCGTGTCGTGGGTCGACGGGTCGCCCAGCGGTTCCGCCGACCGAGCCTCACGCGGGCGGTGTTACGGGGGATCCGGGTCGGCGTGTTCGTGCTCGCGGTGTTGACGGTCCTGGGGATCTACGGGCTGGAACTGGGCGACATCGCCCTGTCGGTGACGGTGTTCTCGGCGGTGGTGGGGGTCGTCCTGGCGCCGATCGTGGGCTCCGTGATCAGCGGTCTCTTCCTGCTGGCCGACCAGCCCTACGAGATCGGCGACATGATCGAACTCTCCGACGGACCCAACGGGGGCACCAGCGGGTTCGTCGAGGACATCACGCTGCGGTACACCAAGGTTTTCACGCTCGACAACACGTTCATCGTCATCCCCAACGGGACGATGCGCGAGCGGGACGTGGTCAACTACTCCGCGGAGGACCCCCGAACGCGGCTCCGACTGAAGTTGCTCGTGACCTACGAGAGCGACGTCCCGGCCGCGCGGGAACTGATCGAGCGGGCCGCCCGGCAGGTGCCGGTGGTCATCGAGGGCGGCCCGGACATCCGGGTGGGAGCGGCCCGCTACCCGGCGTCGCCGACCTGCTACATCGACGACTTCGCCGACCACGGCGTCCTGTTGACCCTGCGTTACTGGGTGACCGAGCCGTACAAGCTGTTGGCCACCCGGTCGAAGGTCCAGACCAACGTCTGGGAGGCCCTGGAGACGGCCGACGTGGAGATCGCCTACCCCCACTCACACCTGTTCTTCGACGACACCAGCGGCGAACTGCAGGTCTCGACGGACGGCGACGGCCCGATCGACCCCCGCGGGGCCGCCGGGGAGGACGGCACCGTTCCGGGGGAGCGCCCCCCGGAGGACGGGGTCGCCGGGCGCCGCGAGAACGGCTAGCTACGACACCGCCGTGACGACCTCGCAGTCCAACTCCTCGCGGAGGTACCGCTCGATGTCCGGGTCGTCGGTGAGCCGGCGGATCATCGCCCGCCACCGACTCACCTGTTTCTTGCCGATGACGACCACGTCGGCCTCCTGTGTCGCCACCTCCTCCAAGATCGTCTCCTCGACGAGCAGCCCCCGGCGGACGACGTACCGCGTGCGGGGGAGATCGTCGAAGGCGCGCTCGACGGCCCGCTTCAGGTCCGACCGGATCACCCGACTGCTGTCCTGATAGAGATTGACGTGCAGGACGGTGAGGTCGGCGTCGCGCGCCCGGGCGACCTCGATCGCCCGCCCGAGCGTCGCGCGGGAGTGTTCCGACAGCGGGTACCGGACGGGCGCGACGACCAGCGTCATCGCCGGGGAGTTCGCCGGCGGGTAACCTCAACCTTCGGCTCCCGGCGACCGTCGCCCCCGGCGGGCGAGGGGTCGACCACGGCCGACGCTCGATCATCGGCCGACGATCCGCCCCTCGATCGCGGGGTCGATCCCCGTCTCGCGGGCGTACGCCACCAGCGCCTCGTGGGCGGGCGGGCCGGTCGCCACCGGCTCGACCCCGGACAGCGCGGGGAACTCCCCGTCGGTCGCCAGCAGGAAGGACGTCGTCGCCAGCCGGTAGGACCCGTCGGGGTCGACCGGCTCGCCGTCGACGGTCAGCGAGAGGATCCGGTTGTCGTCGGCGTCTCCGTCGCTCTCGTCTCCGCTCCCACCGCTCCCGTCGTCGATCCCGGGGGTCCCGTCCCAGTGGACAGAGAGACCGGCGAAGTGGCCGTGCCACCAGTCCGGGTCGCCGAAGGTCGCGTCCGCGCCGTCGGACTGTGCGACCACCCGCCGGAGCCTCGCGCCCGACAGCTCCACCGCGACGACCGGCTCCTCGAAGGGCAGCACCGAGAGCAGGTCGCCGACGGCGACGTCGCCGGCGAGCGGGTCGCCGGCCCGGAGTCCGCCGCCGTTCTGCAGGGCGACGTCCGCGTCGACCGCCCACCGGAGCGCGTCGGCGACGAGGTTGCCGATCCGGCTCTCCCCTCGATGAGCGGTCGCCTCCGTCCGTTCGATCGGCTCCGCGACGTGAGCGACCGTCTCGTCGACCCCGGCGTCGGCGCGCAACTCGCGGAACCGCGCCGCGACCGCCCCGTCGAGCGCCGCGCCGGCCACCTCGTGGCGGGTCACGGCTCCGGCGCCCCCGTCGGCCCCGAGATCGACCTCCAGCACGACACGGCCGTTGACGCCCGGCCTCGTCAGGAGGGTGCCGTCGATCCGCTCGACCCGCTCCGTGTGGACGTGCCCGCCCAGCACCGCGTCCACGTCACACTCGACGGCGATCCGCTCGTCGTCCCGGCCACAGTGTGAGAGCACCACCACCCGGTCGACGTCCCGCTCGCGGAGCGCCCCGGCGGCGTCCCGGACGGCCGCGGCAGGGTCGGCGAAGGTGAGCTCCTCGACCGCGGGGTTGCGGGCGGCGTCGGGGGTGGTGACCCCCACCAGGCCGATCCGGTCGCCGCCGGCACGGGCGCGGGTGACCGCCCACGGCGCCGTGGCCTCGGGGAACAGGCGCCGCCCGTCACGGTGGACGTTCGCGGTCAGCCACGTCGTCGGCGACCCGCGGACGATCCGCTCGGTGCCGTCGACGCCGTGGTCGAAGTCGTGGTTTCCGAACGTCTCGAAGTCCGGGTCGACCGCCCGCAGGAAGGGGACCGCCTGCCGGCCGTCGGTCACCAGCGAGAGCACGCCCGGCGCGGTGTCGTCGCCGGTCCCCACGACCAGGGCGCCCTCGCGGCGGGCGTCGATCAGCCCCGCGAGCCGACCGACCCGTTCCGGGTCGTCGTGGGCGTTCTCGACGTCGGAGTAGTGGAGGATCCGTGGAGCCACGCCCGACCGGACGATCCGCCGGCGGAAAGCCGCTTCGGGCGCCGGGCGGCACGGATCGGGCCTCGCGGCGGTCGTCGCCCCCCGTCCCACCGCCCGACACCTCACCGCCCTCCGCTCGCCACCCGACACCCCGTCTCGTCACCCCTCCGCCGGCCGAGCGAGGACAACGGCTTAGTCGCCCGGTCGCCTCCTGCCCGTATGGACACGCTCGACGGCCCGGAGGAGAGGGCACTGTACGTCGACCGCCAGACGGCCGAGCGCGGCTCGAAGGGCCCGTTCCGCGTCGTCTACCTCGACCCCGAGGGGGCGACCCGCTGGGGCTTTCTCTGCACCAACTGCGGGTCGACCGACACCGCCGTCGACTCGATGGGTCGCATCGAGTGCAACGGCTGTCGCAACCTCCACAAGGCCGAGCAGTGGGACGCGGCCCACGAGTAAATCGCCCCGTCCCGTCCGCTCGTGCTCCGCCGCGGCCGGGAGCCCGCCGCTCTTCGTGGGGTCTCCGCCCCGGATCGGGTGAACCCTGCCCGGCCGAAGGACTCACCTACCGGTAACGTACCTGCACCGAGGCGAAACGTATCGGAACGTGAAACTCTGGTAACGAGTCTGGCAGGTGCCAACAGTTAATAGTCGGCCGGTGATACGGAGTATCAGATGGGGGCTGTTACCACATCCCTGGCGGAGCAGGCCCGGTCGATCTTCGCGGAGCTCGGCTACGCGGTCACCGAGAGCGGGTCGGAACTGCGCGCCGAACACGAGCTACGGACCGTCCGCGTGACACCGTATCACCCGGAGTCGCTGCCCGAGAGCGGCGACTACCGGTGTTTCGTCACCGACGACCGACGGGCCGACGAGCTACGGCGCCGGCTCGTCTCCGCCGATCCCCCTTACGAGTGGGCCGTCCTCACCGTCGACGACGACGGGAACCACAGCGTCGTCGCGACCGCGGACTGACGGGACGGACGCCCCCCCGGAGTTCGTGGTCGCTTGAGCCGCGGCGATAACTCCACGAGAGTGATCGCGCGAGCAAGGGCTAAGCCGTCGGGGGACGAACTGGGCTCGTGTTCGTCGGTCACGGACTGGTGGCTCTCGCCCTCGCCGGCACGGCCGCGCGCCTGCTCGGCTGCTCCCGCGAGCGAGCGGCGTCGATCGGGCTCGCCGCGGCTCTGTTCGGCACGTTGCCCGACGTCGACATCGTCTACGCGCCGGTGGGGCTGCTGGGCGGGGTCTCCGGGCTCGCGGCCGCCGCGGAGGCGTTCTGGGAGACCGGCAACGTCGTCCACCGCGGCCCGACCCACTCGCTGCTCGTCGGCGCCGTCGGTGCGGTCGCCGCCGGACTGGCCGCCCGCGGAACCGTCGCGGGTCGGCTGACCGCCGTGGCGCTGTGCTCCGGGCTCGTCGCGGTCGCGCTGACCGTGTCGGGACTGCTCGGAGCGGTCGTCGTCGCGGTCGCCGCCGCCGTCGGGGGCGTCCTGGTCGGCGTCGCCCGCGGGTTCGGACTCGGTCCGGCCGCGGTCGCGGGCGCGGCCGCCGCCGGCCTGCTGACCCACCCCTTCGGCGACCTCGTCACCGGGACCCCGCCCGCGCTGTTGTACCCCCTCGACGCGGCGGTCGTGTCCGGGCGGATCGTCCTGTCGGCGGACCCGACGCTGCACCTGCTGGGGGCGTTCGGGATCGAACTGGCGGCGATCTGGGCCGGCGTCGCCGTCTACGCCCGTCTGACCGGTCGTCGGCTCCCGGCGCTGGTCGACCGGCGGGCCGCGCTGGGACTCCTGTACCCGGCGGCGGCGGTCGCGATACCGGCGCCGACGCTGGAGGCCGCGGCGCCGTTCGTCCTCTCCGTCCTCGCCGTCGGCGTCGTCGGCGTCGTCCCGCCGCCGGCCCGGGCGCTGGGCCGCGACGCCGACCGCCCGCTCGCGCTCGCCCTCCCTGACGGGGGACGGGGACCGCGCGACCGTCTGCCCGGACTCGACGCCGTCGCCACCGGGCTCGCGGCCGTCACCCTCGCCGGCCTCGCCTACGGCCTGACCTACGCCGTCCTCGCGGGTGTCGGGCCCGTCTGAGGACGGTTTCCCACCGGGGGACGGCCCCCCGCCCCACCCTGTCCGGCGACGGCCTCCCACGTCGTCGCCCCCCGGAGACGACTCCCGCTCCCGAGCCGTCCGTCGACAGGGTTTTCACCGGAGCTACCCCCTCGTGACGTATGAGCGCGGATCTGGACCGCCTGCTGCGAAGCCGGCGGGGCAACGCTCTCCTGGCGTGGGTGCTGACCGCCGCGGTCGGGCTAGCCGCGGCGGCGAGCCTCCTCCGGGGGGACTCGCTGTGGGCGGGTTTCGCCGTCGTCGTCCTCCTGCTCGCCGTCCTCCCCCCGCTCTCGACCGGCGACCGCCGGACCACCCTCCCCTGGGAGGTGTTGGCGCTGGCCGTGGTCCCCCTGTTCGGCCGCTCGGTCGCCGTCTTCGCGCCCGCCGTGCTGACGGCCACCTACCTGTCGGTGGCGGCGCTGGCGCTGATCGTCGCCGTCGAACTCCACCTGTTCACGACCGTCCGGATGAGCGACGGCTTCGCCGTGCTGTTCGTCGTCGTCGCGACCCTCGCCGCCGCCGGCGGGTGGGCGGTCGTCCGCTGGCTGGTCGACCTCGCGCTGGGCACCGGGTTCCTGCTCGACGGCCGCCCCGAGGCCGCCATCGAGCACGACCTGATGATCGAGTTCGTCGCCGCCACCGCCGCCGGCCTGCTGGCCGGACTGGTCTTCACACTCTACGTCCGCCGGCGCTCCGCGCCGGAACGCCGGATCCCCGGCGTCGTCGACGCGACGGCCGCGGTCGGGGACGGGGAGGAGCTTCGGGCGGACGGCGACCCCGGCGGCGCCGACGGCCGCGGGCCCGACGGCGGCGACGAGTCACTTGACGACCGTGGGGACGCCGGGGAGGTGACCGAATGAGGCTGCGCGACCGGCTCGGGATCGGCCGGGTCTGGCAGCGTCGGCTGACGCGGGTGATGGAACTGAGCCTCGTCGGGATGTTCTTCGTGGGGCTGTACGGCGGCGACACGGGGATCATCGTGAACACGACGGTCGCCCTGGGGGCGACACGGCTCCCCTCGCTGCTGGAACGGGACTTCGACGTGACGCTCGACCCGGCGCTGGCGCTGTGGATTACCGCCGCCGTCTGGCTGCACGCCGTCGGCACGGTCGGGCTGCCGGGCGCCGAGCAGAACCTCTACGCCACCGTCGTCGGCTTCGACCACGTCACCCACGCGCTGTCGGCCTCGGTTGTCGCCGGCGTCGGCTACACGACGGTGCGGGCGCTCGACGAGCACTCCTCGGAGGTCCGCTTCCCGCCGCGCTTTACGTTCGTGTTCGTCCTGCTGTTCGTGCTCGCGTTCGGCGTGGTCTGGGAGGTGATCGAGTTCGGCGTCTCGGAGTTGGCCGCGGCCGGCGGCGGCGATCCGGTGCTCACGCAGTACGGCTTGGAGGACACCCTGCTGGACCTGGTGTTCGACAGCGTCGGCGCCACTATCGTCGCCACCTGGGGGACCGTCCACCTCACCGGCGTGGTCGATCAGGTGACGGACAAGCTGGCCGACTGAGAACGCGCTCGGGGACGGCCCGGCGAGGAGAACGGACAGTCGAGTCGGAGGTCTACGGGCGGAGCAGGCCGAGTGCCTCGGGTCTTGACCCCGAGGCGGTTCACGTGCGGAACGACTCGCCACAGCCACACTCGCTCTCGACGTTGGGGTTGCGGACGTGGAACCCCTCGCCCTGGAGCCCGCCCTCGAAGTCCAGCACCGAGCCGTCGATGTAGCTCTCGCTGGCGGGGTCGACGAACACCCGCAGCCCGTCGTGCTCGTAGACGGTGTCGTCGCCCTCCGGCTCGTAGTCGAAGCGCATCCCGTAGGACAGCCCCGCACAGCCCCCCTGCTGGACGAACAGGCGCAGACCCGCCACGTCGGTGTCCATGTCCTCGCTCTCCAGCAGGGAGAGCGCCTCCGTCGCCGCCGCCGCCGTGACCTCGATGCCCGATCCCCCGGGCTCGGGTTCGGCCGTGCTGCTCATACCCGCCACGAGGTGGCCGGCCCGTTTAATCCTGGCGCCCGAAGGCGCTCGGGGCCGTCCGCCTCCGACGCCTGCCGGACGTCCGCCCGCCGTGTCCCCCCATCGAGTCCGCCCGCTCACCGAGGTCCGTCCGACCGACCGCCGTCCGCCCGCGACCGCTCGACGGCGACCGAGCGCCGGCCCGGGATGGGGGTGCGATAGCTATATCGGGCCGACACCACTACGGCCGGTAGATGCTGAGCGCGAAGATGGAGGACTACCTCAAGGCGCTCTACCAGCTCCAAGCCGAGAGCGGCGAGGCCGTCACCACCTCCGCGCTGGCCGACGCCCTGGAGGTCACCCCGCCGACCGCCTCCAGCATGCTCGACAGCCTGGAGGAGCGGGAGCTGGTGGACCGCGAGAAGTACGAGGGCACCCGCCTCACGACGGAGGGCGAGACCGTCGCGCTCGAGGTCATCCGTCACCACCGCCTCATCGAGACCTACCTCACCGAACAGCTGGGCTACGACTGGTCGGAGGTCCACGACGAGGCCGACCGGCTGGAACACCACATCAGCGAGGAGTTCGAGCGCCGGGTCGCGGAGGCGCTCGACGACCCCGAGGTCGACCCACACGGCGACCCGATCCCCAGCGCCGCCCTCGAACCCGTCGAGGAGTCCGGCGGCACCACGCTGGCGGAGTTCGACGTCGGCGAGACCGTCGTGGTCCGCCGGGTCGCCGACCGCGACCCCGAGGAGCTCGCCTACCTCTCGGAGCGGGGCATCACCCCCGACACGGAGCTGGCGGTCGTCGAGGTCGCCCCCGTCGGCATGGTCACCGTCTCGGTCGACGGCGAGGAGGTCTCGCTCCCGGACCGCGTCGCCGAACTGATCGTCGTCGGGCCCGCCGAGCCCGCGTGACCCGCCCCCCGTCCGAGGAACCGACTTCCAGGCGGAGTGCAGTACACTCAAGCGGCCTGACCTCCCAACGTCGGCAGTGGCACGGAACGACGTCGGCCCCCGAGACGGGACACCCCGACCGACCGGCTGGCGGGTCCGTCTGCGCGCGCTGTGGCGGGCGCTGGTCGTCGTGCGGCGGCTCCTCCCGCTGCTGGTCGCCCTGCTCCGGGACCGTCGACGGTACCTCCTGTTCGGCGGCCCGCGCGAGCCGACCGCCGACGACCGGCGTCGGCGCGCCCGCTTCCTGAAGGAGGAGTTCGTCGACCTGGGGCCGGCGTTCGTGAAGCTCGGACAGATCCTCTCGACCCGTCCCGACGTCCTCCCCGGCGAGTACGTCGCGGTGCTCTCGGAGCTACAGGACCGGGTGCCGCCGGACCCCTGGGCGGCGGTGCGGGGGACGATCGAGGCGGAACTGGGTCCCGTCGAGGAGCGGTTCGACGAGTTCGACACCGACCCCATCAGCGGCGCGAGCCTGGGGCAGGTGTACCGCGCGACCGTCGACGGCCGGCCGGTGGCGGTGAAGGTGCTCCGGCCGGGCGTGCGCGAGCGCGTCGAGGCCGACCTGCGCGTGCTGGGCGTGATCGTCCCGTTCCTGGCGCGTCACTCCCGACCCGGACAGGCGTTCACGCTGTCGAACCTCGCCGACGAGTTCGCCGAGACCGTCCGGGAGGAGATGGACTACGCCCGCGAGGCGGCGATGCTCCGGGAGATCGGCGCCACCTTCGCCGACGACGACCGGGTCCGGATCCCCGAGCCCCTGGCCGACCTCTGTACCGACCGGGTCGTCACGATGGAGTACGTCGACGGGGTCAAGATCGACGACGTCGAGGCGATCGACGCGATGGGTCTCGACCGCGAGGCGCTGGTCCGGCGCCTCGAGGACGCCTACATCCGGATGATCGTCGAGGAGGGGCTCTTCCACGCCGACCCCCACCCCGGCAACCTCGCCGTCAGGGACGACGGGACGATCGTCTTCTACGACTTCGGGATGACGGGCCGGCTCGACGCTCGCACGCGCGAACAGCTACAGGAGTTCTACGTCGGGCTGGCGACGAACGACATCGACCGCGTGATCGACGCCTTCGAGGCGATGGGGGCGCTGGACCCGGCCGCGGACCGCCGGCTCGTCCGGGAGGTGTTCGAGGTCGCCGTCGACGAGTTCCGCGGCGAGGGGATCGACGACTACCGGATCGAGGAGCTCATCGAGGGGTTCGAGGACGCCGTCTACGAGTTCCCGCTGCGGATCCCCCAGGACCTCGCGCTGGTGGTCCGTGTCACCACCGTCCTGGAGGGGGTCGCCCGGACGCTCGACCCCGACTTCGACTTCGTCTCGGTGATCACCGACTACGTCACCGAGGAGGGGCTGGCCGACGACGACGGCGCGGCCGAGGCGGTCGCGGCGGCGGTCCGGGAGCGGGCGAGCGCGACCCTCCGGTCGTCCGTACGGCTCCCGACCAAGCTCGACCGCGCGCTCGAGGTCGCCCGCCGGGGGAACCTGCGGGTGGCGGCCGACATCGCGGACTCGGGCGGGGCCTTCGCGCGGCTCGGTCGCCGGCTCTTCCTCGGGTTCGTGGTCGCCGCCGGCGCCCCCGTGACGGCGCTCCTGTACACCACGGTGGGGCCGCGTCCGGCGGCGCTGGCCGGCGCGGGCGCGGTCGGGGCGGGCGCGCTCCTCCTCCGGTCGTTCCGGTCTCGGCGCGGCACCGAGGTGACCCCACAGTTCACCCGCCAGAAGATGCGCCGGCGGGATCGGGACGGTGAGTGAGGACGGGGCGGCGACGGAGGACGGGTCAACTGCCCAGGAGTAAACTCGTGGGCTTGTCGGTGGGACTCCCGAGTGTCGCGCTCC
>CAZMWG010000023.1:0-7100 GCA_964569925.1 uncultured Halobacteriales archaeon
TGAAAAACCGGGTTGGCGGCTCGTCGGCGGAGCCGGTCTGTTTGATCGTGTACCAGGCCGTCCCGTGGCCACACTCCTCGCAGGTGACGTCGTCGGCGGTGGGCTTGCCCTCGAAGTTCGCCCCCTCCTCCGTCTCGATGACGTCGTCGTCGGACTGTTCGGCGGTGCTGACGAACTGCGCGGCCCGCTCCCGGTCCTTGGCGACGCGGGCGTCACACGACGAACAGACCATCTCGTCGCCGTCCGCGTGCATCATCGATCCGCAGTCGTCACAGAACTGCATGGACCGACCGTAGCGGACCCGCCGGTAAATAGCCTGTCCGTCGGCGGCGTCCACCCGGAGGACGGCCGGGCGGCCACGGACCCACGGGCTCGCGGTCGAGCGTGCCGGCGCACAACCGTTAACCCGCCGGACCGACACGGTGGTCCATGGAGCGGATCCCCTTCGGCGTCCGCCAACTCGACTCGCTGATCGACGGAGGTGCCCCGACCGGCAGCGTGGTGCTCCTCTCGGGGGAGGCCGGCGCCGGATCGCGGGAGTTCATGTACACGAGCGCGCTGATGAACGGGCTGGCGGAGGCGGACCCCGACCTCCACGACCTCCACTACGGGGACATAGACGCCGACGCGGTCCACCCGGAGGCGGTCCACTACCTGTCGTTCACCGCGGGCGGAGAGGAACTGGCCGAGGAGATGCGCCTGTCGATGGACGAGGAGATCGTCGACGCCGGCATCGAACCCGTCACCTTCCACGACCTCTCGGAGCGGTACTTCCACCTCAGCCCCGTCCCGCGGGACTGGTACGCCGACGAGACGCGGGACATCCGCGACCTGCGGGCGCGTCACGAGCGGGAGGGGTTGCTCGGCGCCGTCGGCAACCGACTGGGCGAGGTGGCGCCGAACAACCTGGTGGTGATCGACTCGCTGACCGACCTCGTCAGCGCCGTGGGCGACGACATCGAGTGGACGGACGTCAACTTCCTGGTGAAGGGCCTGCAGAAGGCCGCCCGGGAGTGGAACGCGCTCGTGCTGGTCCACGTCACCCGGGAGACCCTGTCGGACATCCACCACGGCCAACTCTCCGAGGCGGTCACCGGGACGATGCGCTTCGGCTGGGAGTCGGGCGGCTCGACGCGGGCCCGGACGCTGGTGGTCGAGCAGTTCCGCGGCGTGCTCTCGCGGATCGAGTCCGAGAACATCGTCCGGTTCGAGACGGAGATCGGCGAGGCCGGCTTCGACATCAGCGACGTCCGCAAGATCCGCTGACACGACCACACGCCGGCTATCGACGGCGATAACGATCGGGGAACGCTTAACTACGTCCCAGATCAAGCGAAGACTATGTCCAGCGAGTCGCGCGACGACCGGCCGGTGACCGTGACGGTTCCCGGGGACCTGGACGACTGGTTACGGGACCGGGCGGCCCGGCTGGAGGTCGACCGCGACGAGCTGATCGTACAGCTGCTCGCCGCCTACCGCACCGCCGCGGCGACCGACGGCGAGGACCCCGGCGAAGTCGACCCGGCGGCGGCCCTGGAGGCGGCGGTCGGCGACGAGTTCGAGGAGCGGATCGCCGAGACCGCCCGCGAGGAGGCCGCCGCCGTCGCCACGGAGACCGTCGCCGACGGGATCGACGGGGCGGACGGGCCGACCGACGACGACCTCGAGGAGCGGATCGTCGAGGCGGAGACCGAGTTCGACCGGAAGATCGAGGACCTCCGCGAGCGGGTGATCCAGGTCAAACGCGAGACCGACGGCAAGGCACCGGACGGTCACGACCACGAGGAGATCGACCGCGTGGCCGCCGAACTCGACGAACTGGCGGCGACCGCGGAGCGGCTCGACGAGCGGGTCGCCGGCGCCGACGACCGGATCGAGGCCCTCGCGGAGGACCTCGACGCAGCGAGCGAGGACCGCGAGGCGGCCCTGGAGGGGATCCGCGAGCGGCTGACCGACACGGAGGAGAAGCTCAGGCGGGTGGCCTGGGTCGTCTCGGACCTCCGGGACGAGGTCGGCGGCCGGGACGCCGGGCGCGAGGCGGTCGACCGGCTGAAACACGCCGCCGCACAGGAGGGCGTCGAGACCGCGACCTGTGGCGAGTGCGGGGAGTCCGTCCGGGTCTCACTGCTCACCCGCCCCCAGTGTCCACACTGTGAGACGACCGTCTCGGACGTCCGTCCCGACGGCGGCCTGTTCCGCACCAAGGCCCGGCTCGTCCCCGCCGCACAGCTGGAGGCGGGCGACGACGGATGATCGAGACCTCCGGCCGACGACGAGGGGTCGAGACCCTGAGTGGACGACGGACGGTCGAGGCGGTCCCCGGACGACCGCGCGCGAACGGAGGGAGCCGACCGTGAGCGACGGTGACCCGGACCGCGGCAGGGACAGTGCCGACGACCGCGGTGGGGGCGGCGCCGACGACCGCGACGAGGACGGCGTCGGTGCCGCCGACCAGGAGGACGTCCTCCCCGAGGACGCCGCCCCGGAGGAGACGGCCCGCGAGGGCGACCCGTTCGCCGACCTCGGGGCCGTGGACCGCGAGGGGGACCCGTTCGAGTCGCTCGGTCCCTCCGGGGAGAGCGAGCACGTCGGAGGGGTCGACGACGGTCCTGGCGGCCCGGAGACGGACCGGCGCTCCGTGGACGGGGCCTCCGAGAGCGGGCCGGGAGACGCCGACCGACCCGCAGTCGAGGAGTCGAACCCGTACGACGACGGGGAGTTCGCCGACGGGCCGAGGGTCGAGCGGGGCGACGCCGACACGGTCGAGGACCCCTTCGACGGGTTCGAGGGGCGAGAGGGCGACCCCTTCGAGGGCGACGAGTCGACCTTCGAGCGCGTCGAGGTCGAGGGTGTCGACGAGGACGCGGTGTGGGAGTCGCTGGGCGAGGACGGCGACGACCAGCAGGTCGACCCGGACCCGGACGCGGGTCGGTACGCCGAGGTGTCGAAACACGCCTACTGCGAGCAGTGTGAGTTCCTCTCCGAGCCCCCCGAGGTGCGCTGTACCCACGAGGAGGCCGAGGTCGTGGAGTTCCTGGACATGGAGACGGTCCGCGTGTCGGACTGTCCGATCGTCGAGCAGCGCCGCGAACTGGAACGGCTGGAGTAGCGCGACCGGTCTTCGCCTCCCGCGCACGACCCCGGACCCCCGCCGGAGATCGCTCGCCCGTCCGGACCCCGCGACCGTCGACCACGACGGACGGCGGCCACGAACGGAAAACCACATCCCGGGCGGCGCGAGTGGACACGGTGTGGCGACCGAGACCTCCACGGGACCGACCGGCAGACCCCGCGTCCTCGTGCTGGCCAGCGCGGTGGCGGCGAACTTCGGCCAGTTCGGCGCCCGCGTGGTGATCAGCCCGTTCGTCCTCGCCATCGCGGGCGCGTTCACCGTCACGAAGGCGCGCATCGGGCTGGTGCTCACGCTCCTGTGGGCGGCGTTCGCGCTGTCGCAGTTCCCCGGCGGCGTGCTGGCCGACCGATACGGCGAACGGCGGGTGATCCTGACCGCGCTGGGGCTCACCGCGGTCGGCAGCGCGGCCGTCGCGGCGGCGCCCTCCTTCCGGGCCTTCGCCCTCGCGGCGCTGCTCCTGGGCGGGGGCGCCGGGCTCTACTTCGCCGTCGGGACGGCGCTGCTCTCGCGGCGGTTCGACGGCGCCGCCTGGCCGCTGGGGCTCCACTCGGCGGGCGGTCCCCTCTCCGGACTCGTGCTCCCCATCGCCGCGACGGCCGTCGCCGCGACGCACGGCTGGCGGGCCGGCGTCGCCGTCGGCGGGGTCGTCGCCGGCGTCGCCTTCCTGTTCGTGCTCGTCGGGACCGGGCCGACCCCGGCGACCAGCCCCGACACGCGCCTGCGGGACGGCTTCGGCCGGGAGACGCTCGCGCTCCTGCTCCGGCCCGACGTCACGTTCACGACGCTCCTGGGAGCGCTGGGGATGTACGTCTTCCAGGCCTACACCTCCTTCTTCCCGACCTTCCTCCGGGAGTACCACGAACTGGCCCCGGGGCGGGCCAGCGCCCTGTTCGGGCTGGGCTACCTGCTGATCGCCGTCTTCCTCCCGATCGTCGGGACGCTCGCCGACCGGTACGGCGCCGACGCCGGGCTGTTCGTCCCGTACGTGACGACCGGGGCGGGGATCGCGCTCCTGTTGGTGCCCTCGGCCGGACCGCCGGTGGCCGGCGTCGACGCGACGGTCGTCGGCGGCGTCGTCGTGCTGGGGGTGGGGCTCACCTGGGGCGGAGCGCTGCAGGCCCGCGCGATGGCCGGCTTCCCGACCGACCGCCAGGCGGCGGGCTTCGGGCTGATGCGGACCGCGTTCGTCCTGCTGGGCTCGGTCGGCAACGTCGCCACCGGGGCGCTGGCCGCCCGGGCGGGCTGGCAGGTGGCCTACGGCGTCCCGGTGGTCCTCCTGGCGGTGGCGGCGGCCGCCGTCGCCGGCAACCGGGCGCTGGGGACCGGGCTGTAGGCCGCGACCGCTCGCGCCGACCGCAACCGACACAAGGATGCCCCACGCACTGCCCGTATGGGCGTTCTTGACTCTATCGAGGACTCGCTCGACGACGTGAGCGACTCGACGGTGTTGTTCGCCATCGCCGGTGCCAGCGCCGTCGCCGCCGTCGTCTTCGCCGTCGTCGTGCGACCGGGACTGGCGACGGTCCCGGTGGTGCTGGGCGTGGGCTGTGCCCTCATGGGCTTCGCCCGGTACCGCGCCGGCGACTGACCGGCGACCGACACGGAGTATCGCGGGACAGATCGACCGGCTACGCCGGCGGGAGTTCGACCACGAAGACCGCGCCGCCGTCGCCCGCGCGCTCGCGGTCCTCGACCCACACCTCGCCGCCGAACTCCGTGACCAGCGTGTGCACCAGGTAGAGCCCGATCCCGGTGTTGCCGCTCTCCAGGCCGTACTGTCCCTTGCCGAAGATCTCACGCTTGCGCGCGTCCGGGACGCCGGGACCCTCGTCGGCGACGGTGATCCGGACCGGATCGCCCGCCTCTAAGGCCACCTCCACCTCGGCGTCCTCGCGGGAGTGTTGGACCGCGTTGTTCAGCAGGTTCCGGAACACCGACGCCAGCATGCCGCTGGCCGCGACCGTGACCGCGGGGAACTCCCCGACGACGTCGAACGTCGCGGTCCCGTGGACGGAGCGGGCCTTGCGGAGTTCGTCCCCCAACACCTCGTCGACCCGGACCGGCTCCGTCTCGGTCTCGCCCTCGCCGACGACCGTCCGGACGAACTCCCGGGAGTTCTCGGTGAGTTCCCGGATGTGCTCGGTCGTCTCGGCGATCTTGCGCACCTCCGGGGCGTGTTCGGCCGCCACCTCGTCCAGCAGCCGCTCGCTCCAGGCCTGTAACACCTGGATGTCGTTGCTGACGTCGTGTCTGAGGATCCGGTTGAGCAGTTCCAACTGCTGGCCGGTGGTGCGAAGCTTCCGCTTCTGGTCCTGGCGCTCCAGCGCGTACCGGATCGACTTCACCAGCAACTCCGCGTCCAGTCGGCCCTTGCTGAGGTAGTCCTGTGCGCCCCGCTGGAGCAGGTCGACCGCCGTCCGCTCGTCGTCGAGGTTGGTCAGCACCACCACCGGCACGTCGTCCACGCGCTCGCGGGCCCGCTCGAAGGTCTCCGCGCCCTCGGACCCGGGCAGTCCCAGATCGAGCGGAACGAGGTCGACCTGTGCCGCGGCGAGGTGGTCCAGTCCCGCCGGCAGGGTCTCCTCGTGGTGGACCTCGATCGAGTCCGGGAGGAAGGCCGTCCGCCGGTCCCGGAGGTGTCGACGGATCAGCCGGGCGTCGTCGGGGTTGTCCTCGACCAACAGGACGGTCAGGGGCGACTCGAGACCCTCCATTCACTCCTCCGGGAGCTCCACGCCCTCGAACCGGAACGACTCGATCCGGCGGACGGTGTCCTGAAACTCCCGGTAGCCGACCGGCTTGGTCATGTACGCGTTGGCGTTGTGTTCGTAGGACTCGACGACGTCGCGTTCGGCCTCGGAACTCGTGAGCACCACGACCGGGATCCGCGAGAGGTCCTCGTCGTCCTCCAACTCCGCCAGGACGTCGAAGCCGTCCTTGCGGGGCATCTCCAGGTCCAACAGCACGATGTTCGGCCGGGGCTCGTCGGCGTACTCCCCCTCCCGGCGGAGGTAGGCGAGCGCCTCGACGCCGTCCCGGGCGACGTGGAGTTCGTTGGCGAACTCCCCCTTCTCGAAGGCTCGCCGGGTCATCTCCACGTCGTTGGGGTTGTCCTCCGCCAGCAGGATGTCGACACGGTTCGCCTCGTCGCCGTGGGTGTGGGTCTCGGTCATGGGTCGTCGGTCGTCGGGACGTCCGTCGCGGGACCGTCCGGCGTCCCGGCGGCGTCGCCGGTCTCTCTCTCGGGGATCGTGAACTCGAAGGTCGCTCCCTCGCCGGGCGTCGAGTCGACGTCGATGGTCCCGCCGTGGCGCCCGACGATGTTCTCACACACCGCGAGCCCGATCCCCTTCGCCTGGCTCGAGGTGTTGTACCGTTCGCCGCTCTTGAACATTCGGAACACCTTCTCCTGGCGGCCGGGTTCGATCCCGGGGCCGTCGTCGGCGACGGCGAACCGGCGGCCGCCCTCGGTCTCGGTCGCCCGGACCTCGATCTCGACGGGTTCGTCGTCCGCCGAGTGCTCCAGCGCGTTCTTGACGAGGTTCTGGACGAGTTGGCGCAGTTGGCTCCCGTCGGCCCGCACCGTCGGGAGGTCGCCGTACCGGACCGTACCGTCGTGCTCCTCGATCAGCAGGCTCAGGTCGTCGATCACGTCCGCGACGACGCGCTCGACGTCCACCGGGGCGAACTCCTCGCCCTGGGTGGTCACCCGGGAGTAGTCCAGCAGCCCGTCGATCATCGACTGCATCCGCTCGCTGCCGGTCACCACGACGTCCACGAGCCGACGCCCCTCCTCGTCCAGTGCGTCGGCGTACTCCTCCTCGATCAGTTCCACGTAGTTCGATATCGTCCGCAAGGGTTCCTGGAGGTCGTGAGAGGCGACGTGGGCGAACCGTTCGAGCCGTTCGTTGGACTCCGCCAGGCGGCGCTCGCGCGCCACCCGGTCGGTGACGTCGCGGGTGATGCC
>CAZMWG010000023.1:7200-24648 GCA_964569925.1 uncultured Halobacteriales archaeon
CCACCCGGTCGGTGACGTCGCGGGTGATGCCGACGACCCGGTCGGACCCGCCGGCCGGGTCGACCGGCGCGATGGTGGCCCGGACCGTCCGCTCGTCGTCGCCGGTCCCGACGACGTGTCGCCGCTCGACGGGGTCGCCGTCGGCCAGCGCCGCCTCCCGCTGTTCCGGGAACCCCTCGGCGTGTCCGGCCGGGGTGACAGCCCGGAGCGTCCGCCCGGTCGGGTCGTCGTCGGCGTCCAGGAGCGTCCGGGCCGTCTCGTTGGTGTAGCGGAGTTCGCCGTCGCCGTCGGCCATGAACACGCCCGCCGGGACCGTCGACAGCAGCGTGTCGAGCGTGCGCTCGCGCTCGACGTGCTCGGTGACGTCCAGCGAGACGCCGATGACGCCGGTCACCGCGCCGCCCTCGTCGACCGTCGGCCGGTAGTGGGTCTGGAAGACCGTCTCGCCGAGTTCCTGGGTCGTCCGGACCGCCTCGCCGTCGAGCGCCCGCTCGCAGGCCCGGAATAGAGGGTTCGTCGGCGTAGGCATCGAACACCGAGGTGCCGTCGAGTTCGCCCGGTTCGAGACCGAGTCGCTCCAGCCCGCGCCCCCGCGAGAGGGTGAACCGTCCCGTCTCGTCCAGCGCGAACAGCACGACCGGCATGTTCCGGGCCACCGCCTCCAGGTGGGCCTCCCGCTCGTCCGGGGTGCTGCTCCCGTCGGCCTCCAGGTACCCGAGCAGCCGTCCGGACTCGTCCCGCCGGACCGTCAACTCGGCGTCGGTCCCGTCCCCGAGCGCGACGACCGCACGTCCCGATCCGTCGGTCCGCGCCCGGTCGACCGCCGACCGCGCCCCCTCGGCCAGCGCGGACAGCGCCCGCCCGTCGGGCGGAACGGGGAGCAGGTCCCGCGCCGCCCGGTTCGCGTCGGTCACCCGCCCGTCGGCGTCGAGCAGGAGCGTCGCGGTCGGCGCCGACTCGAAGGCCGTCCGGAACCGTTCGCCGTCGTCGTCCGGATCCGACCCGCCGTCGTGGGTGACCATGCACCGTCGTCCCACACCGGACGGATATCGCCGGCGGGACGAGTATCAGACGCGATAGCGTTCCTGTCAACAGTCGTGACGGAAGGGGCGGCGTGGGGCCGCCTCGTCGGGGGGTCCGCGCCGACCGCGCCCGGCCGTCGACCACAAGATATTCGTACCTCCTGTCGGAACCGCCGACGACCCGCGCCGCCCTGCGGGTCCCCCGACACATGGACCGAAGCTCGATCCTCCCCCTCCTGGTAGCGGCGGTGCTGCTCGTTCCCGCCGCGACCGCGGGGGTCGGAACAGGGACGGACAGCGCGCCGACGGGAGACGTCGGCGAACCGACGAGCGAGGACGCCGCCGCCCAGGCCGGCGGCGAGTCGAGCGGCGGCGGGAGCGCCGACGCCGCCTCGAACTACACGGCGCTGTACGTGGCCGACCGCTACCGGAGCCTGGAGCTGAAACCCGGCGAGTCCGGCGAGGTGAGCGTCACGGTCGAGAACGGCGAGGACGAGCCGGTGATCGTCCGGCCCCGCCTCCACACGCCGGAGGTGGGCCAGCGCCCCGTCGAGGCCGACTGGGTGTCGGTCGACACCGACGGACTGACGCTCGCTCCCGGGGAGTCGGCGACGGTCAACGCGACGGTCGCCGTGCCCGAGGATGCCGAACTGGCCCGGTACGCCGGTTCGATCGCGTTCACGAACGAGACGATCAGCCGAGCCGGCCGTCCGGCACGGCCGCTGCACGCCGCCCAGGTCGACGTCGAGGTGTACGAGGAGCCGACGGTGTTCGTCCGGTCGGGCGACTGGGCCCGACTGCAGGCGAAGGCCGGCGACTCCGTCACCCACGAGGTCGTCGTCGAGAACACCGGCGACTCGGCGGTGCCGGTCGACCCCGAGGTCGTCGTGAACGACCGCGTGGGACGGTCGGGCGACGGCGACCGGATCGAACGGTCCTGGTTCTCGATCGACGCCCCCGCCGAGGTCGGGGCCGGCGAGACCGCGACCGTCGAGGTGGCGATCGACGCCCCCGCCGAGGCCGACAGCGGCCGGTACGACGCACAGCTGAACCTGGGGATCCGCGACCCCAACCGGCAGGACAGGAACGGCTACTGGCAGGAGGTCGACGTGAGCCTCGAGGTGTGGAGCGAGCCCGACGGTCCGTTCGAGGCGTCGTTCGACGTCGCCGCCGAGGCCGACGAGGTGACGCTGCGGCTGACGACCGACGATCGGCGCTCGGGCGACGACGCCGAGCCCGGCTTCGACGTGAGCTTCGCCGCCCCGAACGGGACGACGATCGACGCCGAGCGCGTCGAGCGCCGGACGAGTGGCCACGTCAGCCTGGCCGACACCGAGACCCGCGGCGACGGCGACTACGGCGCCCGCGCCAGCAGCGAGGCGTTCGTCTACCGGATCGACCGGCCGGCCGCCGGCGAGTGGACCGCCCGGATCACGCCCGAGAACGTGATCGACTTCGGTTACGAGGTCGTCCGCTCGGAGGGCTGAGACGGGACCGGGGACGTCCGGGCCCGCGCCCGCGCCGAGCCTCAGACCATCGGTCTCAGGGCTCGCTCTGACGGGCGGTTCGCTGGACCATCATCCGCGCGACGTTGCCGGCGTACTCGGCCGTCCGGCGGACGCTGTCGAGCAGCCGTCCGACGAGGTGGGCCTCCGCGGCCGACCCGTGGTCGTACAGCTGGCGGTCCAGCGCCTCGATGTCCTCGAGCAGGTCGTCCCGGTCGGCCAGCACCCGGTGGACCGTGTCCACGTCCGCGCTCCCGAGCAACACCTCCGAGGCTCGCTCGACGTCGCGCTGGGCGCGCTCGGCCAGGTCCGCTATCTCGTCGCGGTACCGCTCGGGCACCGTCGCGTCGGCCTCGAGGGTCAGCGAGGCGATCCGCTCGGCGTGGTCGGCGACCCGCTCGAACTGGCGCCCGATGTAGTAGTACTCGAACAGCGAACCCCGGGCGTACCCCAGCCGCTCGACCTCCTGCAGGTCCGCGACCGCCCGGCGGAAACAGCGTGTCAGCAGGGCGTACAGCTTGTCGGCCTCGGCGTCCCGGTCGATCACCCGGCGGGCCAGCTCCTCGTCGTCGTCGAACAGCGCCGCCGTGGCGTCGCGGTGCATCGAGAGGGCGACGAGTCGCAGACGGAGCGTGCTCTTGCGGACGTCCAGGTTCTCGGCGCCGATCAGGTTACGCACGGTCAGCGTCGTCTCCCCCACCTCGAACAGCTCCAGCCCGCTGAGCCCGTCCATCGTCCGCTTGACCGCGTCGGTCGTCTCCCGGTCGAGCCCGTCGTGGTCGACGAGCGTGATCTCGTTGAAGCCGACGGCGTGCATCGCCAGCAGCCGGGTCCGGACCTCCTCGGGCGAGTGGTGGCTCACGTCCAGCGTGGCCGTCCAGGCGTCCCCCTCGTCACCCCGGTCGGTGGTGACGTGGAGCGTCCCGTCGTCCTCGGGATGGAGAAAGAGCACCGATCCGGCCTCGATCCCGTGCTCCCGGGCCCACTGTTTCGGGAGCGACATCGTGTAGGTGCTGCCGCCGGACAGCTGAACCTTCCGTGTCTCCATATGTGTCCGTCGACGGTCATTACGTACCTGAGAGTTTCTATGAGAGGTACTTTCGGTATATATTACTACGTTGTAGGCCGGACTCTCACGCACTCAGCTACAAGCACGAGGGGGGCGGACGGGGAGCTATGTCGGACTACGAGTTCGCGGAGCCGTCCGAGCGAAGTGACCGCGAACGGACGTTGACCGAGATCATCGAGGCCATCGACGAGACGAACCCGGAGACGAAGGCGGAGCTGAGCGACCGGGTGGGGCTGTCCGGCAACTACCTCTCGGAGCTTCTGAAGGACCTGAAGGACCGCGACCTGGTGCGCAAGGCCTACGTCGTCGACGACGCGGAGATCTTCGACGCCGCCCCGGAGCTGTCGGAGTTCTCCACGACGGCGGCCGACCGGGGGACGACGAGCCTCCGGCGGCTGTTCGAGCGGCTGGACGACCTCGACGCGGCGACCCGTCGTCAGTACGAGGCCGCGATGTCGGCCTTCGAGGGCGAGACGGTCGACGAGACCGCGGCCGACCTGGAGCCGCTGGCCAACGAGCGCGCGCGGGCGGTGTACGAGGAACTGAAGTCGATGACCCTCTCGACGGAGTGGCCCGGCAACCGCGTCGCGGCGGAGCTGAGCACCGTCGTGATGAACCTGGAGATCGTCGGCGACCGGGCCTGCTTCCTGGAGGACGTCGCCGTCCGGCCGGGCACGGACGAGGCCGGCATCGTCCACGACCGGCTGGCCGAACTGTTCGAGGACGGCGTCCGGGTCCACGACCTGCTGCGGCGTATCCTGTTCGACCTGGAACTGGACTCGCTCGACACCCTCCACGGGGTCGAGGACGAGGTCCACCGCCGGCTGAACGAGCTGTTCGAGCTCGTGACCACATACGACCCCGAGACGTACGGCTCGCTGGCCTCGATGTCCAGAACGCTCGAACAGACGATCTACTACTGGGTCCACACGGCCGAGCTGGCGGTCCAGCTCCACTCCGGGGTGACGCCCGACCACATCTCACAGCTGTGAGCGCCGGGGCGTCGTCTCCCGGACGCCGGGACCGGCCGACCTCAGCGCCGGCCGCCCCGCACGCGGTACCAGACGCGCTCGCCGACCGGCGACTCGTCGTCCCCCAGGTCGAGACGGTCGACGAACAGGTCCCCGACCGCGTGGGTGACGGTCAGTTCCACCGGGGCGGCCCCGTCGGCCCCCTCGGCCGGCTCGACCGTGACGACCACGTGGCCGTCCCGCTCCTCGATCGCCCGGACGACGCCGACCCGGTAGCGCTCGGGGTCGTGGGCCGGCTCCCGCGCGTGGATCCGGTCGTGGTTCACGCCGGCCGTAGGCGGGAGACGGTGGTGTGGGTGTCGGTCCGCCGCCGAGCAATCGACCTAAGTGCGCGCGGACCGGAGCGCCCGGTATGACACGCCGGTTCCGATCGCTGCTCGGAATCACGACGGCGACGACGTTCGTCCTGATCCTGCTGGGACTGCACACCGGCAACACGGCGGGCGGACTGAGCTGTGCCACCCGGTGGCCGTTCTGTAACGGCTGGCTGGGGCTGTTCCCGGCCAACTGGGCGGACTTCTTCGAGTGGTTCCACCGCTTCGTCGCGATGGTCGACGGGTTCCTGCTGCTGGGCACCCTCTACGGCGCCTGGCGCCTCCAGGACGACCGCCGGATCCGCTGGGCCGTCACCGGCGCGATCGTCCTCCTGCCGGCCCAGATCGTGCTGGGCGCGGTCACCACCACCGCCGGCGGGGCCTTCGCCGGCGGGTTCAACCCCGTGGTGATCCTCACGCACTTCTCCACCGCGACGGTCATCTTCGCGGCGATCGTCTACGCGACCGCGCGGGCCTACGGCGTCCCCACCCTCGCCCGGTTCCGCCGGCTGGCCGCCGGGACCGTCGGTCTGGTCGCCGCCGGCGGCCTCTTCGAGTACCTCGAACCGTTCGCCTACCCGCCGGCCAACGACGTCGGCTACTACGCCGCGACGTTCGCCCTGGTGGCGCTGCTGGTCGCGCTGTCGGTCTGGAGCCGTGCCGCGGTCGCCCGGGCCGACCTGCTGCGCTTCCGGGCGGTCGCCGCCGCCGCGGCGCTGACCCTGTACGTCGACATGGTGTTGAGCCGCGAACTGTTCCTCCTGCCCGAGACCTTCGGCCGGGTCGCCACGCTCGGACTGGCGGTCCTGGCCGCCGGCGTCGCCGTCACCGCGGCCCGCTACGCCCCCGACGCGCCCCGGGCACACGCCCAGCGCGCGGACTGACGGCAGCGGTCTCGGGTCCCGTCCCACGACCCGCGACCCCCCGATCAGACGAAGTCGCCCAGCCCGGCCTGCTGGTCGTCCTCCTCGGCGGCGTCGGCGTCCGGCGTCTCCTCCTCGTCGGCGCTCGCCCCGTCCCCGGCGGCCGCCTCGCCGTCGACGGTCGCCCCGTCGTCTCCTCCGGCGGCGTCGGCGAGCGTCGCCGTCTCGCCCTCACCGTCCGCGTCGCCCGCCGCGTCCGTCCCGTCGTCCGGCCCGGAGCCGGCGTCGACGCTGGCGCCGTCGAAGGCCCCCTCGGCGGCCTCGACGGCCCGCTCCTCGCGCAGTTCGGCCGCGTCCGCGACGATATCGGCCACCTTGTTCGTGTCCTCGCCGCTGCCGGTGACGAAGGAGACGTGTTCGGCCTCCATCTCGTAGCGGGCGGCCATCGCGACGGTCAGCTCCCGGGGCTTGCAGTGGTGGGTCATCGACGCCAGGAACGGCATGATCTCCCGGCGGGCGGTGCGCATGCTCACCCCCTCGGCGGCGGCGATCCGCCGTGCCACGTGATCGCGGGTCTGTCGGGTCCCTTTCGAGCGGCCGAGCTTCGACCAGTAGCTCGGCGGGCCGTAGCGTGTCCAGCCGCCCTTCCGGCCGTCCCGGGCCGCCGCGACGCCGGCGGTCATCGCGTCGCCGGCGTAGCGCCAGAAGCTGTAGTTCTGTGTCTCGCGCACCCGCCCCAGCCAGCGGTCCGCGGTCGACAGCGACCGGTAGGCCCGGGCGAGTTCCGCCCCCGTGTAGTCTTTCGGGGTGTTGTCCTCGATCCAGTTGATCAGGTCGTCGGGGGTCTCGTCGACGTCGTAGCTCGTCTTCAGCGCCGTCTCCGCGTCCCCCTCCTTGATCACGACGTCCAGGAAGTCGAAGATCCCCTCCGTGCGGTCGCGGTCGCCGCTGACGACGTCGTCGACGGCGATCCGGTCGCGGCCCCGGGTCATCGCCTCCAAGTCCTTCACGGCGCCGCGCATGTCGCCGTCGTTGTTCTCGGCGATGGCCTCCAGGGCCTCGCTCTCGAACTCGATCCCCTCCTGGCGGCAGACGTCTCGCAACACCGGGACGATCGAACGGGCCGAGACGTCCCGGAACTCGATCTCCCGGCAGGCGTCGCGCAGCCCGCGAGACATGTCGTAGAACTCGTTGGCGATCAGCACCATCGGCTGGTCGGCCTCCTTGACGAGCCGGGTGATCGCCCGCGAGCCCCCGCGGTCGGCGTTGCCGTGGACGTTGTCGGCCTCGTCCATCACGACCAGCCGGCGGCCGTCGCCGCCCGCGGTCAGCGTGCCGCTCCTGGCGGCCTCGCCGGCCACCCGCTCGATGACGTCCTTCGTGCGGGTGTCGGAGGCGTTGAACTCGATGGTCGGCCAGCCGAAGTCCGCCGCCAGCGCGTGGGCGGCGGAGGTCTTGCCCACCCCGGGCGAGCCGTGGAGGATCACCGCCTCGCGGTGGTCGTCCCAGGTCTCGGCCCACTCGCGGAACTCGTCGCGCGCCGAGTCGTTGCCCCGGACCTCCGCGAGCGTCTCGGGCCGGTGTTTCTCCGTCCAGTCGGTCATCGCCGGAAGGAGGAGCGAGACGAGTTTAGTGGTTGCGGACCCTCACTGCTCGGCCACCGTCTCCAGGTCGGGACGCGGAGCGAACCCCTCGTACGCGTCGTCGCCGGAGACGACGGTGTCTCCCCCCGACTCGACGAGGTGGAACGCGTCGAACGGCGTGAACCCGTGGTCCTCGACGTACGTCGCGGCGGCGACGACCGTGTCGACGTCACCCTGGACCTCCACCAGATCGGCGGCGTTGACGACGACCCGCTCCGTGTCCCCGTCCTCTCGGTACGCGACCAGGAGCAGTTCGACGGGCGTGAACCGCGACGTCCACGGTTCGTCGCGATGACTCCGGTACGCCGTCTCGGCGGCCTCGCCGAGCCGGTCCTCGTCCCTGACCAGTGCGAGGATGAAGTCGGTCTCCGGGTACGTTCAGCGCCCGGCCTCGTCCAGCGCCCCCTCGCGTGCGTCCTCGCGGAGTTCCTCGACCGTCTTCTCCACCTCCACGAACTCGTCTCGGAGGGGGTCGAGCGGGTCGTCCGCGATCGGGATCGACTCGATCCCGTCGTGGGTCCGGACGAGGCGGTACCGGTCCCCGTACTGCTCTCGCAGTTCCTCGGGTAGCGTCGGGCGACCCCGGTCGTCGAGTGCGACGTCCGGCGTACGCGTACGGTGGGTAGAGACAGGAACGTTCCCCGCGCTCACGCAGATACCCACCGGTCCGGACGCTCACGCACCCCGAGGACTTTACGCCCCGCGTCCGCACCGGTCACCGATGAACAGGACCACGGTGTCCCACGAGGACGGCCACGTCTACGAGTTCGCGCCGGAGATGGAGGCGGCCCACGCCGCCGCCGACGGCGAGTCGCTGACGGTCGAGACGGTGGACAGCCTGGAGGGGACGATCCGGGAGGAGAGCGACCTGCTCGACTCGATCCCCGAGGAGGTCAACGCCGCCACGGGACCGATCGCCGTCGACGGGGCCGAGCCCGGCGACGTGCTGGCGGTGGAGATCGAGGCGGTCCGCGTCGCGGAGGACCGCGGACGGGTGGTGACCACGCCCGGGTTCGGACTCCTGCAGGACCACGACGGGATCGACCAACCGTTCACCCGGATCACCCCCGTCGACGAGGAGGCGGGCACGATAGCCTTCGACGACCGCGAGGTGCCGATCGAGCCCGTGATCGGGACGATCGGCGTCGCCACGGCGTCGGAGGTGTTCTCCACGCTGACCCCCCACGACCACGGCGGCAACCTGGACACGACCGACGTCACCGCCGGGACGACGGTCTACTTCCCGGTGTTCCAGTCGGGCGCGATGCTGGCGATGGGCGACGGCAAGGCCGCGATGGCCGACGGGGAGATGTGTGGCACCGGCGCCGAGATCGCGACCGAGATCGACCTGACCGTCTCCGTGATCGAGGACCCGGCGGTCGAACTCTCCCGGCCGCTGCTGTCGACGCCGGAGGCCTGGAAGACCGTCGCCAGCGCGGACACCCTGGAGGAGGCGGCCGCGCTGGCCCACGAGGACCTGCTGGAACTGCTGGCCGCCGAGCACGGGACGTCGCTGACGGAGGCGTACACCTTCGCCAGCCTGGTGGGCGGGTTGGAGATCAGCCAGGTGGTCGACCCGGTCGTGACCGTCCGGAACGCCTGTCCCGACGACTACCTCTCGGAGCCGTTCTGAGCGCGGGTCCGACCGATCGTCCGCTTCCGGGTCGACGCCCTCTTGCGGTCGTGGCCCCTACGGACGGTCGAATGGTCGAGCTACGCCCGCTGGGCGAGGCGGACGTGGAGCCGGTACGCGAACTGATCGCACGACACTTCGAGGCGGGGAGCGACTACGACGTCGACACGGACGACGAGGCGGCCGGCGAGTTCGCCCGGGTCGCCGAGCGCGACGGCGTCATCGCGGGCGTGATGGCGCTACGGATCGTCGAGACGCGGGCGGCGCTGGCCGAGGCGATGCACATGTTCGACGACGCGACCGGCGTCCCGGCCGCCGACCGGTACGGCTTCGTCCACATGGGCTACGTCGACGCCGACCACACCGGCGAGGGGATCGGGAGTCGGCTGCTGGAGGAACTCCACCGGATCGGTCGGGAGCGCGGAGTCGACACCTACGTCGCCGACGCGTGGTTCCACGGCGGGTCGGACAGCTCCGAGGCGCTGCTCTCCGGGTACGGCTACGAGGTCGTCCGGCGACGCTCGATCGCCGGCCACGCCGACGGCGACTGCCCGAAGTGTGGGCCGGACTGTGTCTGCGAGGCGGCGCTGACGGTCCGGCGGGTGGACGGCGCCGCGGGCGGCGCGGGTGAGGCGGCCGAGAACGCCGCCGGCGGGGACTGAGAGGCGTCGGATCCGGTCGGCGAGAGTGCGACCGGGGACCGAGCAACACCGGGTCGACGAGGATCGAGCGGCGCTCGGTCGGGGATGCGACCGGGAACCGGGCAGCGTCGATCCGGTCGGCGGGACCCGGTCAGCCCGCGGGGCCTCAGTCGCCGCCGAGCGCCGCCCCGTCGAGGATCGGGACCTCGTCGGCCAGGTCGGCCAGGTGCTCCCGGGAGTGACGCAGGTAGTCGTAGGAGTCGGTGCCGACCTCCATCGAGAGCGTCCCGGTCCAGTCGGTCGGGAACGCCGACAACACCGCCGCGAAGTCCAGGTTCCCCGCGCCCAGCGGGAGGTGTTCGTCGGCGGCCCGGCGGGTGTCGTTGAGGTGGACGTGCGAGATCCGGTCGGCGTGGTCGGCGACGAAGGCGGCGGTCTCCGCCTCGTCGTAGCCGGCGACCCGCGCGTGGCCGGTGTCGAGCGTCATCGAGACGTCCGTCTCGGCGAGCAGACGGTCGAACGTCCCGATCGTGTAGACGGCGTCGAAGAGGTTCTCGGCACAGACCTCGACCCCGCGGTCGGCGCCGTGGGCCGCGAGTTCGTCGACGGCGGGGTCGACGTGGTCCCGCAGTTCGGTCTCGTCCCACGCAACCCCCCAGGCCGAGGTCTCTGGGTGGAGGACCGCCTTCTCGGCGCCCATCTCGGCGGCGAGGTCGATACAGGTCCGCTGGGTGGCCTTCGCCCCCTCGGCGACCCCCTCGTAGGGGGAGCCGACGTCCGTCGGGAACGGGAGGTGGACGAGCAGGTCCAGGCCGGCGTCGGCCAGCCGAGCCCGGAGGTCCCCGGCACGGTCCGCGAGACGGCCGTGGCCGTTCGGACCGTCGAGGAGTACCTCCACGTGGTCGAGCCCCTCGTCGGCGGCGAAGTCGATCTGGTTCTCGAGGTCGAGCGCGAGCGACGTGACGAAGCCGGTGCGTGCTGTCATGATCTCGGTCGTGTCGTTGCGGCGGCGGCTACTGAAACTCGGGTGGTCGTCGACGGTCCGGTCCGCGTTCGCGGGGGCCGACGGCCGGCCGGTCCGGCGGTCGGGTGACGGGCGCGAGAGACGGTCGATCGGTCGGTGCTCCTACCCGTCTCCGGCGGGGACCGGATCGGGGTCGGCGGTCGCGTCGAGCTCCTCGGCGGAGTGGTAGACGGCGGCCCCGGTCTCCGGGTCGAACAGGTGGAGCCGGCGCGGGTCGGCGTCCAGGGAGACGACGTCGCCGACGGAGACGGCGCTCCTGGGCGGCAGGCTCACCTCCATCTCGCGGTCCCCGACGGTGCCGCGGGTGAGCAGCGACTCGCCCAGCGGCTCGGTGACGGTCACCTCCATCGACAGCGGCCCGTCGGCGTCGGCGCGCAGGTCCTCCGGGCGGACGCCGAGGACGATCGGCCCGTCGGCGGGGAGCCCGACGTCGGGCGGCTCCAGCTCGTTGCCCGCCCAGCGGACGACCGGCCCGTCGTCGCGCCGTTCGAGGGTCGCCTCGACGGTGTTCATCCCGGGGCTGCCGATGAACTCGGCGACGAACCGGGTGTCGGGCGAGTCGTACAGCTCCTGGGGCGGGGCGACCTGTTCGATCCGACCGTCGTTCATCACGGCGACGCGGTCGCCCAGGGTCATCGCCTCCGTCTGGTCGTGGGTGACGTACAGCGTGGTGGTGCGCAGCTCCGCGTGGAGCTGGGCCAGCTCCGCACGCATCTGGACGCGGAGCTTCGCGTCCAGGTTGCTGAGCGGCTCGTCCATCAGGAACACCTCGGGGTCGCGGACCAGCGCCCGGCCGATGGCGACCCGCTGTTGCTCGCCGCCCGAGAGCGCGTCGGGCTTGCGGTCGAGCAGCTCCTCGATGTCGAGTATCTCGGCGGCCTCGGCGACGCGACGTTCCGTCTCCTCCGTCGAGAGGTCGGTCGCGGTCTCGGTGCCGAAGGTCATGTTCTCCGCGGCGGTCATGTGGGGGTACAGCGCGTAGCTCTGGAACACCATCGCCACGTCGCGCTCCCCGGAGGAACGGTCGGTCACGTCCTCGCCGCCGATGGCGACGCTCCCCTCCGTGGCCGACTCCAGGCCGGCGAGCAGTCGGAGCGTCGTCGACTTGCCACAGCCGGAGGGGCCGACCAGCACGAGGAACTCCCCCTCGCGCACGTCGAGGTCGACCCCGTCGACGGCGGTGACGTCGTCGAACCGTTTCGTCAGGTCTGTGAGGCTGATTCCGGTCATTCTGCGAGTCCGAAGGTCTCGAGCAGCGGGCCCCGGAACGCGATGAGCGCCGCCAGCGGCGGCAGCAGCGTCAGCATGGCGCCCGCCATGATGAGCCCCCAGTCGGTCTGGCCGGCGTTGCCGACCGACTGGAGGTACTTCATCCCGACCTGCACCACCTGCTTGTTCTGGTCGGAGACGACGATCAGCGGCCAGAGGTACTGGTTCCAGGCGTAGATGAACGTGATCACGCCGAGCCCGGCGATCATCCCCCGGGACATCGGGATCAACACCTTCCACAGGAACCGCAGCGGACCGACCCCGTCGACCTTGGCCGACTCGACCAGCGACTCCGGGATCGACATGAAGTGCTGTCTGAGCAGGAACACCGCGGTGGCGCTGGCCAGGTAGGGCCCGGTGAGCGCCAGCAGCGTGTTCGACCAGCCCAGGGTGGCCATCAGCTCGTACAGCGGGACGATCCGGACCGGCACGGGGAACATCAGCGTGAACAGGATCAGGAAGAAGATCGCGTTCTTGAACCGGAACCGGTAGAACACGAGCGCGACCGCCGCCAGCAGGCTCACGGCGATCTTCCCCACGGTGACGACGACCGACATCACCAGGGAGTTGAACATGTAGGTCAGCATCTCGTAGTCGACGAGCACGTCGACGTAGTTCGAGAGGCCGTCGCTGCCGACCCCGACGTTCGTGATGTCGTACACCTCGGGGACGGTCTGTGTGCTCATGACGAACGCCAGCAGCAGGGGCGAGGCCATCAGCAGGATCGACGCCGCCAGGCCGAGGTGGACGCCGGTCCGGTCGGGCAGCAGCGACCGGGCGCTCCGGAGCGGTGCGAGCAGGTCGGGGCGGGTGTCGGTCGACATCAGTAGTGTGCGTAGCGGTCGGACACGCGCAGCTGGACGTAGGTGAGCCCGGCGACGAGCACGAACAGGATCACCGACTCCGCGGAGGCGAGTCCGAGGTTGTTGAACTGGAAGGCGTCGCGGTACAGCTGATAGATCATCAGGTTGGTGGCGTCGGTCGGGCCGCCCTGGGTCATCAGGTCGATCAGGGCGAAGCTCCCGAAGAAGGCGTAGATCGTGTCGATGACGACCAGGAAGACCAGCGTCGGCGACATCAGCGGGAGGTACACCCGGACCAGCCGGCGCCAGGTCTCGACGTCGTCGAGCTCGCAGGCCTCGTTGAGCGTCTCGGGGACGTTGTTCAGCGCCGCGAGCATGAAGATCACGTTGTAGCCGACCTGCTTCCAGACGGCCGCGACGGCCACCACCAGGAACGCCTGCCAGCCGACCGTGAACCAGTCGAACTCGACGCCGGTCAGCGCCTCGATGTAGTGGGTGTAGATCCCGACGCTGGGGTGGGCCAGGAACAGCAACACCGTGCCGGCGACGGCCGTCGGGAGCGCGTAGGGCCAGATGGCGGCCACCAGGTAGGCCGCCTTCCCCTGGGTCACCTCGTACAGCAGGAAGGCCACGAACAGGGAGACCACGAGGGTCCCGACGACGACGATGGCGGCGAACGCGAAGGTCAGCGCCACGCTCGCGAGGTAGGTGTCGGAGGTGAGCAGTTCGGCGAAGTTCGCCAGCCCGACGAAACGCGTGTTCTGCCCGAACAGGAACGTCTCGAACAGGCTCAGACGCAGCGTCTGCAGCGACGGGTAGTAGAGGAAGAGTCCGATCGCCGCGAGCGTCGGCAACAACAGCAGGTACGCGCCCCGCGTGCTGTCGAACGCGTCACCGTGGACGGCCACCCTCACTCACCCTTGCTGTCGATGTAGTCCTGGAGCGCGGTGTCACACTCCGATTTCATCTGGGAGAGCTTCTCGTCGACGCCGACGTCCGAGTTGATCATCTTCACGTAGCCGTCCTGGACGATCGAACGGACCTCCGAGGCGGGACCGGCCTGCCACCCCTGGGTGGCGACGGTCCGCTCGGTCTCCCGGAGCTGGTCGAACGCCGTCCGGAAGTTGGGGTTGTCCTCGAACCAGCCGTCGTCCTCCAGGTAGCCGACCGCGCTGTCGCTGATCGGGAAGTAGCCGGTGTTGGTGTGCCAGAACGCCTGCTGCTCGGCCTCGGAGAGCCACAGCAGGAAGTCCGTCAGCCCCTGCTTCTTGGCGTCGGAGAGCCCACGGGTCATCCACAGCGACGCGCCGCCGATGACCACGCCCGTCCGGGTGTCCCCCGGCGTCGGGTAGTAGGCCGTCTCCAGCTCGAACCCGTTCTCCCTGGCCCCCTCGGTCGAAGAGGCCACGCCGGCGGTCGAGGAGACCAACATCCCGGTCTGCTGGTTGAGGAAGGCCTGCTGGGCGGCGCCCCAGGCGCCCTTGCCCGCGTGGTTGTACAGCCCGTCGTCGTACATGTCCGACCACCAGGTGAAGATCCGGTCGGCGACGTCCGTGTCGAGGTTGATCTCGGTGGGGTCGCCTGCCCGCCCGTTCTCCTGGTTGACGTACGGCTGGCCCGCCTCCGCGAACCACTGCTCGGGGAACCAGGCGACGTTCGCCCAGGTGATCCCCTGCTCGGCGTCGGTCTCGGAGACCAGCGCCTCGCTGGCCGCGCGGATCTCCGCGAACGTCCCCGGCGGGTCCGAGGGGTCCAGTCCCGCCGCCTCGAACATATCCCGGTTGATGTAGAGGATCGGCGTCGAGGAGTTGAACGGCAGCGAGTACACCGTGTCGTCGAACGAGTAGTAGTCGATCACCGGATCCTGGAAGTCGGACCAGGTCATCCGGTCGCTGGGGAGGGCCTCCTCCATCGGGACGAAGGCCCCGCTGTCGATCGCGAGCCGACAGCCCAGGTCGACGATCTGTGCCAGGTCCGGTGCCTCCCCGGCGCCGATCGCCGAGGTGACCGCGTTGAGCGTCTCCGTGTAGCTCCCCTTGTAGCTCGTCTCGACGGTGACGGAGTCGGACTGCTCGTTGAAGTCCGAGGCCAGCGCCTTCACCGTCTCGCCCAGGTTGCCGCCCATGGCGTGCCACCACTCGATGGTGACGTCGCCGGAGCTCCCGCCCGAGCCGCTCGAACCGCCGGAGCCACCGTCTCCGCCGGACCCTCCGTCCCCGCCGGAGGTCGCGCCCAGACACCCGGTGAGGGAGAGCCCCGCCCCCGCGATGCCCGCCGTTCTCAGGAACCGACGCCGCGTACCGCTTCGTTTGTCTGATGTCACGGTCGCTGAAGTGGTCGGACAGATCTTGAAACGTTATATTTGTCCGATATACCGGTCCGTGCCCGTCCGGACGGCCACGCGCGGCGACCCCTGGACGACCGCTCGTCGACACCGGCCCGATACAGCATGTACGGTACGGTGTGTTCCCGTCCCGGTGGCCTCCGGCCGTTCCATCCCACCCCCGGATCTCCGCCGTCCATAGTTCACCCACACGGAGGCCGCGATCCACGCGGTGGTATCGCCGGGTTACAATGAGTACATATCCGTCGTCGCTCGGTCGACACGAACCGCCGGGAACGCCCGCCGGTCAGTCGGCCCCGGCGGCGACCGCCTCGGCACCCTCCTCCCCGGGGTCGCCCGCGGGCGGCCGGAGCAGGAGTGCGGCCAGCCCCGCCAGCACGGCCAGCGCGCCGCCGATCCGGAACGTGGTCGGCCAACTCGTGGTCACGACGAGCCAGCCGGCCACGGCCCCGCCGAACACGCCGCCCCACATCTTGCCGGAGTAGACGAGCGCGTAGTTGGCCGAGGAGTTCTCCACGCCGTAGTAGTCCGCGACCAGGCTGGGAAAGAGGGTGTACTGGGGGCTCCAGAAGAACGTGGCGACGACCACCGCCGCCAGGAAGGCGACGGTGGCCGACGAGCGGGCGAACGCGACGACGGCGAACAGTCCGATCCCACACAGCGAGAAGGAGATGGTCATCGCGTGGCGGCGGTTGAGCCGGTCGGAGAGCCAGCCCAGCACCAGCCGGCCGGCGCCGCCGGCGATCGGCAGCAGGATCGCCGAGACGGTGGCGGTGGCGGCGTCCAGTTCCATCGCCTGGGCGAACGAGATGAGCTTCGCGGTGAGCATCAGGCCGGCGCCGCTCACGCCGACGAACATCGCGTACAGCACCCAGAACTGCCAGGTCCGGACCATCCCGCGGGGATCGTACTCCCGGTCGGTTGCTCCGGTCCCGGAGTCGTCCTCGGCGCCGACGACCTCCTCGTACCAGGAGTCGGGCGGGTCACGGAGGACGAGGCCGGCCAGCAGGATGGCGACGGCGATGACCACGCCCATCGCCCGCAACACGAGGCCGTACTCGTCGACGGTGGCGTTGGCCCGGACGAAGGGGACGAACAGCGCCGCGCCGGCGGCGAAGGCCATCGTCCCCAGGCCGGTGGTCAGGCCGCGGTAGTCGGGGAACCACTTGATCGCGGTGTTGACCGCGACGGTGTAGACGACGCCGACGCCGAGCGCGCCCAGCGAGTACAGCAGGTAGAGCTGCCAGACCGCGGTGGCGTAGGAGAGCAGGAAGTAGCCCCCGCCGGCCAGGACGGCGGCGACGAGCGTTATCGTCCGCGGACCGTGGCGGTCCCGCCACCAGCCGACGGGGAACTGCGAGCCCGACTGGACGATCACGAACAGCGTGAACACGAGCCCCAGCTGTGGCAGCGGGACGCCCAGGTCCGCGGCGATCGGCCCCTCGATCGACGACCAGACGTACTGGTAGGGGCTGATGACCGCCATCGACAGCACCGCCGCGACGACGAGCCACCACCGCGAGAACCCCAGGTGGTCGCGGGCGCGCGCCGCCGGGTCCACGTCCGCGTCGGCCGTCCCGCCGTCGGCGATCGGCTCGGGGTCGCCCCCGGTCCCGGCTCCGTCGCCGGCCCGCTCACCGGCCTCGTCGGCCGCGGTCCGATCCTCCGCCCCGCCGTCGGCCGCGGTCCCCCCGGAGACGGACTCTCGGGGGTCGCCCGACGGGTCCTCGCGGGCGCCCATCAGTAGGCTCCGACGGCGCCGTCCTTGCGCGGTTCGGTGGCGCCCGAGAGGGTGCCGTCGTCGTTCCGGACGAGCTGTGCGCCGCCGAACATCCCGGTGTGGAGCACGGAGACGTCGTGTCCCCGGCGGTTCAGCGGCGCGCCGACCGACGCCGCCAGGTCGGGCTCCAGGGCCAGCCGGCCGTCCTCGCGGTAGCGCCACCGCGGGGCGTCCAGCGCCGCCTGGATCGGGAGGTCGTAGTCGAGTATGTTCGAGACGACCTGGACGTGACCCTGGGGTTGCATGTAGCCGCCCATGACGCCGAAGGCCGCCCAGTCCTCGTCGTCGAACCGCGCCAGCGCGGGGATCAGGGTGTGGAAGGGGCGTTTACCCGGCGCCAGCCGGTTGGGGTGGTCGGGGTCGAGCGAGAACGAGGCCCCGCGGTTCTGCAGCGCGATGCCGGTGTCGCCGGCGACCAGCCCGGAGCCGAAGCCGGCGAACCGGGAGTTGATGTACGAGACCACGTTCCCCTCGTCGTCGGCGACCGACAGCAGGACGGTGTCGGCG
>CAZMWG010000024.1:0-24266 GCA_964569925.1 uncultured Halobacteriales archaeon
AACCCGGGGCCTCTCCCATGCCAAGGGAGTGATCTACCGCTGATCTACGAGCCCTCGTCGCACTCCGCTGTATCCGGCCGGACGGTATAAACCCGTTGAATCGGTCGCCCGGCGTCGCCCCCGACGATCCACGAGCATATCACACGTGATAACAGCTCGGATTCCCGGCGACAGGCCGCTCAGACCGGCGATCCCGGCCGCCTCGACGCGACGCTATCAACTCCGATCAACGGGGGCGAAGGGTTAATACAGTCCGCGAGGACGCTACGATAACCAGCCGATGCAGCGACGACACCGCCCGCTCCGGACCCGCGACGGACGCCGCCGCGCCACCGGCGGTATCGTCAGTGATACGCGGACGGGCGCCGAGGAGGTGATCGCGGGTGGGTGAGCGCCTGCGCGAGGACGACCGCGGGCAGACGCTGCAGGACTACGTCATCGGCGTCTCGCTGTTCGTCCTGCTGGCGTTCGTCGCGCTGGGGGTCTTCCCGCAGGTGCTCGCGAGCTTCGACCAGGGCACCGAGGGCGACGCCCGCGCCCAGGCCGACCGGGTGGCGCGCCAGATCGTGACCAACACCTCCGTCCCCGGCTCGCCCAACGAGTTGAACGCGACGGCCGTCGGGACGGTGACGACCCGCGACGAGGACGAACTGCGCGAGCGGTTCGCGCTGCCGTCGACGGCCAACCTCAACGTCACGGTGGAGACGCTGTCCGGCGGGCGCTACGTCGTCGACGCGAGCGGACGGACCCTGGCCGGCGAGCCGCCACAGGACGGCGGCGCGGTGGTCTCCTCCAGCCGGATCGTCACGCTCTCGGACCGCTCCTGCCCGACGGCCTGCCGCCTGGTGGTGAGAGTGTGGTGAGCGATCGATCCGACGCCGGGGACCGAGCGGGGGGCCGCGGGAGCGGCCGGTCGGCCGATCGCGGGCAGGCCTACACCATCGAGGGAGTGCTCGGGGGGTTCGTCATCCTGATCGCGGTACTGTTCGCCCTCCAGTCGGTGGTCGTCTCGCCGACGACCGGCGGCTCCGTGAACACGGAGGTGAAGGCGGACCTGCGCCAGCAGGCGAGCGACGCGCTGGTCACGGCCGCACAGAACGACAGCTTCGACCTGTCGGCGATGGTTCGCTACTGGGACCAGGGCAACCGGACGTTCCGCGGGGCGCTCAACCCGGAGGTCGGCTACGGTCGGGCGCCGCCGCCGGCCAACGTCGGGACGCTGCTGGAGGAGGGGTTCACGGCCCGGGGGTGGACGTACAACCTGCGACTGCGCTATCTGGGGGCCGAGAACGGGAGCGGTGCCGACGGGGAGCCGGAGACGATGCCCGTGGTGTACCGGGGCGAGCCCAGCGACGACGCGGTGGCGGCCTCCTACCGGGTGACGCTGTACGACAACAAGTCGCTGACGACGGCTGGCCCCGAGACCCGGTCGCCGGAGCTGTGGCAGATCGACACGGAGCCGACCGACGGCGACGACGGCTACTACCCGATCCCGAACGCCGTCGAGGGGCCGGTGTACAACGTCGTCGAGGTGCGGGTGATCGTGTGGTGAGCGCCGGTCCGACCCGCCCCGGTCCGGACGCCGTCGGACCCGCGGGCGACCGCGGACAGCTGTTGCTCGTGGGCTGTGTGGCGGTCGCGTTCGTCGTCGTGGGGTTCACGCTGGTGCTCAACACCGCGCTGTTCGTCGACAACTCCTCGCCGGCGCTGACCAACGAGCAGGTCGAACACGCCCGGACGTTCGACCTGGAGACCCGTCAGGGGTCGCGGTCGCTGGTCCACCGGATCAACCACGGCGACCCCGGCCGCGACGGCGCGGCGCTGGCGACGGACGTGGCGACCGGCGTCGCCGACTACAGCGCGCTGCTGGCCGAGTCGTACTCGGTCGCCGAGCCGGCGACGGTCAACGTCTCGTACAACCACGGCGCGAGCCTGGTCGGGACCCGCGTCGTCAACGACAGCGACGGGCGTCTCCCGGACGGGGACCTGCTGGCGGGCGCCCGGACGGAGGTGGGGCGCCTGATCCTCAACGTCAACGTCACGCGGACGACGACCGACCCGGTGACGGTGCGGGCGGAGAACGGCTCGGGGTGGACGACGACGCTGACGGTCGCCGCCAACGAGAGCGGCCAACTGCGGAACGTCACCGTGGAGTCGACGCTTCGGGACGGCTCGGGGACGCTCCTGGCCGAGGCGGCGGCGACCTGTGACCCCATCGGGACGCGGGCGCTGGTCGGCGGGGTCTCGGGCGCCGTCGTGGCCGACAGGTGCGAGCCCGACGCGGCGTTCGTCCCGATCGACGCGATCGACGGCCCGTACGACCGGCTGACGGTCGCCGACGGCGACCGCTACGGGGGGACCGTCGGGCTGGTCCTGAACCGCACGGACTTCGACGCCGGCGGGCGCTACGCCGCCTGCCCGGATCCCGACGCGCTCTGCCGGACGCCGGCCGTCTGGACCGCCAACCTGACCACGACGTACCTCGGCGACGGGGTCGTCTTCGAGAACGACCGCAACGTGACGGTGTACGGACCGTGACCGGGCTCCGATCCGACGACCGGGGCGTGTCGGCGCCGGTGACCCACGTGCTCACGATCGCCATCACGGCCGTGCTGCTGGTGGGGTTGTTCGTCGGCGCGCAGGCGTTCCTGACCGACGAGCGCGAGACGGGGGCGCGCGACCAGCTGACCACCATCGGCAACCGGATCGCGGCGGAGCTGAACCGGGTGGACACGCTCGGGCGGTACGGCGGCGACGCGTCGATCGTCACCCGCCACCCGGCGCAGGTCTCCGGCGGCGGCTACTCCGTCTCGCTGGTCGACGCGAGCGCCTGTGGCGTCGCCGGGGCGGACGCCTGTCTCGAACTGACCGCCAGCGGACCGGACGTGACCGTCCGCGTGCCGGTCCGCAACGAGACGGCGGTGTCGATCGGGCGGCCGGACGCCGGCCGGTTCGAGCTGTCGGCGACGAGCACCCGGAGCGCGACCGTCGGCGGTCGGTCCGGTGTGGGCGGGGGCGGTCGGCTCAGCAGCCGCGTCGGCGTCGGCCAGGGGATCCGTGACGAGGCCCTAAGCGGGAGTCTCGTCCGGCGCAACGTGCCGCCGGTGGCCCGCTTCCGGGTCCGTCCGACCCCGCCGACGACGGGCTCGCCGGTCACCCTCGACGCCACCCCGAGCTACGACCCCGACGGCAACGTCACCGACTACCGGTGGTACGTCTACAACGACAGCGCGGACGACTTCGACTTCGTCGGGCAGGGGGAGACGCTGGGCTACGGCTTCGAGGAGCCCGGCCGGGTGCGGGTCCGCCTGCAGGTCGTCGACGACAACGCGCCGACGGCGAGCGGCCGGACGACCCGCAACGTCTCCGTCTCCGGGCTGGAGTACGGCGACGACCTGGCGGTCGGCTCCCGGTCGGACTCGGTCCGGTTCACCGCGTACAACAACTGGACGTCGCCGGTCCGGCTCGACGCGCTGTTCCTGAACCCGGCCGAGGACTCGATCGACGAGATCGACGAGGACGAGAGCTACGGCGAGGTGAACGTCGACGTCGGCGACGACGGGAGCGGCTGGGACCGCGAGATCGACTTCGACGACGCGATCGAGGTCGCCGACGGGGGGACGGTGGTGGACTTGGACCAGCCCCCGGGCGCGGACACCGAGATTCGGGGCGGACTTCCGGTGGTGCCGGCGGGGACGCCGGTGGAGATCCAGATCGACGGCTTCCCCGCCGGCACCGAGGGCGAGGAACTCCGGGCGGGGCTGAGCTACACGGTCGACGGGACGGGCGCAGAGACCACCTTCGACCGGACGGTGGGGGTGGGGCTGCTCGACTACCGGGTCACGCCGGCCGGCGGGTCCTCGGTCGAGGTGCGGGTCGTGGCCACCTCGGAACTGGGGACGATCGACGTCGACCTCTCGGGGGCCGCCGGCGGGGGTCTCTCGCGGAGCGACTTCACTCACACCACCAGCGGCGGCGTGGCGGTCCACACCGCGACGGTGTCGGTCGGGTCCGGCGGCGTCGTGACGGCGGAGCTGATCGACGCGGAGAGCGTCGGCGGGGCCCCGGTCCAGGGGACGCCGCCGACGGGGTCGGCGCTGCTCGCGTCGGGTGACTACGTCTGGTCGTCGGCGGCCGACTGGGACGGGATCGTCGCCGAGCGGGGCGTCGTCCACGAGAGCTTCGGCGACCACGCGGCCGACGAGGTGGAACTGGGCTACCCGTCGTTCGACCGCGGCGGGTCGAACCTCGTGGGCTACTGGCCGATGGACGCCGACGGGGGGTCGTACCCGCTGACCGACGCCTCCGGGTCCGGCAACAACGGCGCCACGTACGGCGGCGTGGGTGCGGACGCGGGACTGTTCGGGACGACGGCCTACGACTTCGACGGCTACGCGCTCGGCGCCGTCGCCGACAGCCCCGAACTGCGGGGCGGCGACGGCGCCGTGCTGACCGTGAGCGCGTGGTTCGAGGCCGAGGAGCCGGTCGGCGACTCGGACGGCGCCGCCATCGTCGGCAAGGAGGAGGACTTCTCGGAGGGCGACTGGGGGATCGTCGTCGAGGACGTCTGTCCGGGGTACAGCCGGGTCTGCACCGACGAGCCCGCGGTGGGCTACTACGGCGAGGACGACGGCCGGGACTACGGTCTCTTCCACGGCGAGGTCAGCGAGGACCGGTGGCACCACGCGACGATGGTGCTCGACGAACCCGACGACGAACTGAGACTGTACTACGACGGACGGCTGGTCGCCGAGGACCGGGGGCTGCCCGACGACGCCACCGGCGCCACCGGCCAGTACCTCGAGTTCGGCCGGACCGGCTACCGGGGGGCGTACTTCGACGGCCGGATCGACGAGGTCCGGATCTACGACCGGGCGCTCTCCGGGACCGAGGTCGGTCGGCTGTACAACACGAGCGTCCGGGGGTCGTTCACCACCGACGCGAAGACCGGCCCGTCGATCGCCGGCGCCGACCTGGAACTGGACTACGAGGTCGAGATGGCCCCCGCCGACGCCGTGAACGTCACCGTCGTGGACGGCGACGGCGACCGCAGCGACGTCGTCTCGCTCTCGGACGGCGCCGGGACCGTCTCGGTCGACGGGCTCGCGGGCACGAGCGCGGAGTACAGCCTGGAGGTCGACGTCACCTCGGGGTCGCGGACGAGTTCGCCGACGGTCCGGTCGCTCAGGGTGGGTGGATCGTGACCCGGAACCGGGGACGGCGCGGGCCGGGCCGCCACGACGACCGGACCGACGGGCGCGCCGTCAGCGACCTGATCGGCTTCGTGTTGATGTTCACCATCGTCCTGACGGGGGCGACGCTGGTCGTCACGCTGGGTCAGGGGCAGTTGAACGACCTCCGTACCGGCGAACAGCAGGAGAACGCCGAGCGGGCGATGGTGTTGCTGGGTCAGAACTTCGAGGAGATCGAGTACTCGCGAGCGACCGTCGCCGGCGGGACGATCGACCTGGACCGGGGGACCCTGGAACGGACCGACGGGGCGTCCCTGGAGTTCTCGGTGACCACCGGCGGGGGGACCTACGTCGACACGGTGCCGACCGGCGGGATAACCTACCGGCTCGAGGACGCCGCGATCCGCTACGAGTCCGGGATGGTCGCGCGGAGCGACCCGGGCGGCGTCGCGGTCCTGACGGACCCGCGCCTGCGCTGCCGGGCGGTCGACGGCCGCACGCGGGCGCTGGTCTCGGTGACGAGCCTCGCCGGCGACGGCGGCCGTGCGGTCGGCGGGACCACGACGGAGGTCGTCGCGCGGGACAACGGCTCCGGGCTGGTCTACCCGCGCAACCGGTCGGGCGCGGCGACGGCCGCGGACGCGACGGCGCTGCGCGTGACCGTCGACTCCCCCGTCGAGGACGCCTGGGCGCGGTACTTCGACCGCGCCGCCGGGTGGACGGCGGTCGGGGCCGACACCTACGAGTGTGCGGTCGGGGCCGGCGGGACGGTCGTGGTCAGGCAGGCCGCGATGAACGTCTCGCTGTCCGGGTGACGCGGGTCAGCCGATCTCGACGCGGTCGACGCTCACCCCGACGACGTCGGCGCTGTCGAACTCCGCCTCCGCCAGCCCGACCTCGTAGACGAGCACCAGGTGGTTCTCGGAGTCGGGGCTGTCCGGGAAGTCGAGGGTGACGACGGCCTGGTTGCTGTCCAGGCGGAACTCGTCGACCGTGTTGTCGACGTAGGGGTCGAGCGAGGCGTTGATCTCCGGCCCGGTCATCAGCCAGTCGGCGTCCTGCCCGGTGGTGTTGACGGTGACGTTCTCCGCCCGGAGGCTGGCGTTCCGGGCCTCGATCTCCGCACACCGGGCCACCGGGTAGCTGGTGCCGTCGCGCCGCTCCAGATCGCCGGTGGCCGCCCACTCCGCACACTCGAAGGTCGTCGCGTTGAACGACACCGACTCGTCGTCCTCGACCGCGAAGGAGTGACCGAACAGCGTCGGCGCCGTCGGGTCGTTCACGTTGAGGAAGGTCCGTCCGTTCACCGAGTAGCGGGCGATCGCGTCGGTGTCGCCGACGATCTCCGGCGGGAAACTGCCGCCGGCGCCGGTGAGGTTCGTCGACAGCGGCGTCCGCGTGACGAACTTCTGTCCCCGCGAGATGTTCGAGATGGTCGCCCGGAACACCGACGCCAGTTCGTCGCCGTCGGCGGCCTGCGTGTAGTTGCCGCCGGTCTCCCGTGCGACCTCCTCGAGCAGCGACCCGTCCGCGCCGGCCCCGTAGCCGAACGTGTACACCGTCACGTCACGGCTCGCCGCCAGATCGGCCGCGTTCCTGGTCCGCTCGTCGAAGTAGTCGTCACAGGACAGTGCCGGGTGCGAGTAACGGCCGCACTTGCCGTAGCCGGGACTGTTCTGCCCGTCGGTCAACAGGAAGACGTAGGCTGGCCGGTCGGAGTCGCGAGTCGACAGCGCCGCCAGCGAGGCGTTGAGTCCGGCCGCCAGGTCGGTGTTGCCGCCGGCCGAGAGGTCGCCGATCGTCGCGTCGATCGCCGCCGAGTCGTTCGAGAACAGCCGTTCGTCCGCGCCGACGTACCGCTGGTCCGCGTAGGCCGTGTACCCCGCCACGCTCGCCCGGTCGCCGACGGTGGAGGTGTTCATCGTCCCCACGGCCGCCCGCGCGGCGTCGCGGGCCTCGGCGATCTTCGTCCCGGCCATCGACCCGGACTCGTCCATCACGAAGACGACGTCGAACGCCCCGCGGGTGGTGTCGCTGACGTTGGTGGCCGCGAGCGTCGACACGCGGCCGATCTCCGGGGGTTCCTCGCGCACGGGCTTGACCGACACCACGTACGTGTTGTTGGCCCCCTTGTCGACCGACACCGAGTCCGTCCCGATCGTCACGTCCCGCATGTACGGCGGCGCCGAGAGGTTCACGACGGGGTTGCGGTCGAAGTCCACCCGCCCGGGCAGGTCGTCGTCGTCGAGCACCACCCGGACCGTCTCGGGGGCGGTCGTGTCGGCGTCGTCGTAGAGGGTGCCGCCGGTCTCGTCGGCCAGGTACCGCCCCCAGGCCCGGTGGAAGCCGCTCCGGACGGTGACGGTCACCCGCTCGAACCGCCGGCAGTTCGACAGCGCCAGCCCGGCGGCCTCGGTCGCCCGCCGGGAGGCCGAGACGTTCAACCGCGCGACGTTGCGCCCCGGGTCGACCGTCCCGTTCAGCGCGACCAATCGGACGTCCAACACTCCCCGGCGGAAGGTGACGTCGGGCGCCGTCACCACGGCGCTCTCGTCGCCGGGCGAGCGCCGCCAGACGCCCCCGCCCTCGTAGGCGACCACCTCGCCGCCCCGCTCGTAGCGGATCGCGGTGAGGTTCACCCGCGTCGAACAGGAGGGGTCGTCGTTGACCGTGACGTTCAGGTAGCCCGAGTCGACCGCCGACACCGTCTCCTCGCCCAGCCGACGTAACTCGAAGGTGGTCCGGGGGGCGTCGTCGGAGGCCACCAGCGTCGCCAGCCGGGAGTCGACCTCCTGGAGCCCCGTCGACGCCGACTTCGCGCTGTTGTCCGACCGGACGTCCCCGATCGCCTGCGAGCCCACCGCCACCGTCACCAGGGCGCCGGCCAGCACCAGCGCGATCAGCAACACGTACGCGACCGTCTGTGAGATCCCCCGTCGGTCGCTCGCCAGCCGCCCCGTGTCGGCCATCACGTTACACTCCACGGCCGCCGACAAAAAGGTTCGAGGCGGTCCTGTCGGTGTCCTGTCGAGTTCGGCCGCCGACACCCCCGCCCCGTCGTCTTCGCCCTCCTGGCCCGAGCGGGGCGTCGTCGACCCGCCCGGACCGGGACCGGACCGGTTTTGCCGTTCGGGATCGGACGCCGTCCCATGAGCGACTCCGAGGACCCGGAGGTGCCGCTCATCTGTCCGGAGTGTGACACGCGCACCCGGGTGCCCCTCGACGAGATAGCCGCGGCCAGGGACCGGCACAACGACCAGATCCACGACGGCGACCCCGTCGCGACGGTCGACCCGGAACTCGCCGACGCGCTGGCGGACCTGGTCGCCGAGGACATGGACCTCCTGTGACGGCGACCGGCGGTCCCGGCCCGGACCGGGAGTGCCCCCGCCGGTTCCGCGTCTACGCCTCGGCGACGGCCAGCGACCGGCCGTCGTAGCGTAGTTCGACGCGACACGGCGTCCCGCCGGAGACCTCGGCGCCCCCGGCGAACCCGATCGCGCCGACACACTGCACGACCGGTTCCTCCCCGGACTCGGTGGCGAGGGTCACCGTCAGCGCCCCGGAATCGGGGTCGTAGGCGGTCTCCGCGATCGTCGCGGAGTGTCCGGGATCCGGGGCCGACAGCGTCCCGGAGAACGTCGCCCGGCCGCCGTCGAGGGAGACCGTCGCCCGCGAGGCCCCCTCCGTCCCGCACTCCGTCCCGGTCGTCTCGACGGTCGCGTCCACCGGCCCGTCGCCCCCGTCGGTCGCCACGGGCGACTCGGTCGCCGTCTCCGTGGTCGTCCCGGTCGGCGCGGGCGACTCGGTCGCGGTCGGTGTCGGGGTGTCCGTCCCGGTGGGCTCGTCCGCCGTGTCGTTTCCGTCCCCGTCGTCGTCGGCGCCGTCGCCGGGACCGCTCGAGACACAGCCGGCCAGTCCCGCTCCGGCGAGGGCGCCGATCGTCCGGAGCGCGTCGCGCCTGTCCATACCGGTACGACGTGCCGACGGCTACATAGGGGTCGGGTTGGCTCAAACCCCGCCCGACCGATCCGGCGACGCGACGGCTCGCCGTCGCCGTGACGATCACGGACCACGCCGGCCGTCGAGAGGCGCCACGGCGCCGGCCTTCGGTCCCCATCAGTTGTCGTCCCCGGTCGCGGACCCCGTGATCCGGTCTCGCTCCCGTCCGTCGTCGGCCGTCCCCGTGCCCGCGTTCGTCCCCTCGCCGCCGTCCGCTCCCGCCGCGCCCTCGTCACCGCTCGCCCCCGTCCTCGCGTCCGAGGTGGTCTCCTCGCCGCCCTCCCCTCCTGTCTCCGCGTCGTCCGCGTCCGCGCCGATTCCGGTGTCGACACCGCCCTCGTGCGCCTCCGCCCGGCCGTCGACGCTGTTCCCGTGTGCGTCCGGATCGACGTCGACGTCGTCCTCGTGCGTGTCCGCCCTGACGTCGACGGGCGCCGTCCCGTCGGTGGCCCCGTCCGTGTGGTCGTCCACGCCGACGCCGGCGGCGGCCTCGAAGTCCGACAGCGAGGCCCGCAGGTCCGTCGCCTCGTCGGCGAACGCCTCCACCGACCCCGAGACCGACTCGACGACCGTCCGCTGCTCGCGGGTCGTCTCCGCCACCTCGTCGGCCTCCCGGGCGGTCCGCTCGGCGATCTCGGTCACGTCGTCGATGATGGTGACGACCTCCTGGGCGCTGTCGGCCTGCTGGTCGGCCGCACGGTCTAACTCCTGGATCGCGCCGTTGGTCGCCACCGTCGCGTCGACGATCTCGTTGAGCGTGGTGATCGTCTCCGAGATGGTGCCCACCCCGCGGTCGACCTCGGACTGCATCGACTCGATCTCCTCGCGGGAGTCGCCCACCTGGGACTGCATCGACTCGATCAGCGCCTCCACCTCGCCGGTGGCCTCCTGGGTCTCCTCGGCGAGCCCCTTCACCTCGTCGGCGACGACGGCGAAGCCGGCGCCCTCCTCGCCGGCGCGGGCGGCCTCGATGGCCGCGTTCAGCGCCAGCACGTTGGTCTCCTCGGCGATGTCGTCGATCAGTTCCACCACCTCCGCGACCTGGCCGGCGATCTCGTCGAGTTCCTCGATCTCCTCGACGGCGCTCCCGGTCTGGCGGCGGATCGCGTCGATCGCGCTCTGGGCCTCCGAGGACGACTCCTGTGCCTCCGAGCCCAGGTCGGCGGCGGTCTCGCTCTGTTCGGCCACCTCGGTCACCGAGGAGGCCATCTCCTCGACCGTCGCCGAGAGGTCGCTCATCTCGGCGGCCGCGTCGTCCAGGCGCTCGCGCTGGACGTCGGCCCGCTCGGCGATGCCGGCGGTCGCCTCCGAGGCGGCCTCGGTCTCCGCGCGGATCTCCTCGCCGCGCCGGGCGGCCGCGTCGCTCTCGGTGGCGATACGGTCGGCCGCCGACTGGCTCCGGTCGATCGCCCGCTCCAGGTCGGCCAGGGTCGCGTTGATCTGCTCGCCCACCGTCCCCATCGCCTCGTTCATGCTGTCGGTGTCGACCCGGACGGTGAGGTCGCCGTCGGCCGCCGCGGCCAGCGCGTCGGCGTACTCCTGGGCCTTCAGTTCGAGGTGACCCGTCAGCGCCGCCATCTCCTGGCGCTCCTCCTCGGCCTCCTCGCGGGCGGCCTCGGCGGTCTCGCGTGCCGACCGTGCCTCCCGGATCCGCTCGTCCAGCGAACCGGCCATCCGCTCGAAGGCGTCGTAGGTCTCGCCGATCTCGTCGACCCGGGAGACCCCGAAGTCGACGTCGTACTCCCCCTCGTCGACCGCCAGCACGCGGGCGTTGATCTCCCGCAGCGACCGGTACATCTCACAGTAGCCCAGAAAGCCCGTCGCCGCGACGACGACGCTGATGAAGGCCGCCACCGCGAGCGTCCCGTCGAACAGCAGGACGCCCGCGGCCGGCGCGAACGCGATCGACGTCGCCGCCAGCAGGAAGATGCGCGCGCCGAAGTTCCGCCGGATCACGGTCGGCAGGTGCGGTTCGATCGCGGTCGGAACGCGGCCGACGGTCACGAGGACCCGCTCGGAGAGGCCAGAGGTGTGTAATTTTCGTGTCATGTTTTTGGGACGGTGGCGAGTGTCGCTTGTCCGATCTGGCCGGCCCCCTCACAAATGCCTTCCCCGGCGGTTATCAGTCCGGATAATCGCTCTCTCGGCGGACCGGTCCTCGCGCCGTCCCGCCGGGGTTCGTCCCGCCGACGGCCACCGGGTCGCGAAACTGTTACCCGACTTACAGGTGTGGCGGTCGCCGAACGTTCAGGTGCCCCGAGAGCGTCGTTCGGGACGATGACGGAGCCGACTCCGAACGGATCCGACGGCCCGCGTCGCTCCAGGCGTCGCGTGCTCGCCGGCGTCGCGTCGCTGGCCGCGCTCGCGGGCTGTCGGAGCCCGGGCCTGGACGCCGGCGACGGGGCCCACGGGACGGCGACGCGGCCCTCGGCGACCGCGCCGTCGACTCCGGGGGACACCGGGACGCCGACGGTGACCCCGGACCACCCGATCCCGCCCGTCGAGGACCCGCCGACGGCCGGACCCCTGCCGGGGCGGCTGGAGCCCGTGGACGCCGCGATGCGGTCGTTCGTCGCCCGGTGGCGCGTCCCCGCGGCGACGGTCGCCGTCGAGCGCGACGGGTTCGTCCTCGAACGGGCCTACGGCTGGGCCGACGCCGACCGCTCCGAGCCGCTCTCCCCCGACGCCCTCTTCCGGACCGCCAGCCTCACCAAGTCCCTGACCGCCGCCGCCGTCCGAACGCTCGATCTCGACCCCGGACGGCGGGTGCTCCCGTTGCTCGACGTCGAGCCGGCGGACGGGTTCGGCGACGACCGCCTGCGCGAGGTGACCGTCGACCACCTGCTGACCCACGCCGGCGGCTGGGACGCTTCCACGTCGGGCGACCCGATGTTTCGTTACTTCGAGGTGGCCAACGACCTCGGTCTCTCCCGGCCGCCGACCACCCGGGAGATCGCCCGCTGGACGCTCGGACGCTCGCTCCAGTTCACGCCCGGGGAGCGCCACGCCTACGCGAACGTCGGCTACGCGCTCCTGGGACTGCTGATCGAGGCCGAGACCGGCCGCTCGTTCCCGGCCTACGTCAGGGAGACGCTGTTCGACGGGCCGCCGCCCGACCCCGTGATCGAGGGGGCGAGCCTGCCGGCCGACCGCGACCCACGGGAGCCCGACTACGTCAGCTACCGCACCTGTCCGAACGCGGCGGCGCCGAACCTGTTCCGGAGTGTCCCCTGTGCCGACGGGGGGATCGTGGTCCCGTCGCTGGGCGGCGCGGGCGAACTGGTCACCAGCGCGCGCACGCTGGCGACCTTCCACGCGGAGTACCCGGCGGACGGCTTCGCGACCGACGAGGACCCCGATCACGCGGCCGCCTTCGGCTCCCTGCCGGGCACCTTCGGGATGGTGAAGCGCCGCCCGGACGGGGTCACCCTGGCGGTCCTGTTCAACTCCCGCGGACCGACCGTCGAGGGCTTCGGCTCGATCCAGCGGGTCCTCGACGACGCCGTGGACGCCGTCGAGGAGTGGCCGGTCGGCGACGGGTGAAAGCTAAGTCGCCGGGCTCGGACTCCCGAGGCGTGTTCCCGGAAGTCTTCTCGCTCGAGGGACGGTCGGCGATCGTCACCGGCGGCTCGCGGGGCATCGGACGGGCCGTCGCGCGGGCGTTCGCCGAGGCCGGCGCGGACGTCACGATCGCCAACAGGGACGAGGCGGACGGCCGCGAGGCCGCCGCGTCGATCCGCGAGGCGACCGGGGCGACGGTGCGGGCCCGGCCGGCCGACGTCACCGACGAGGCGGCCGTCGAGGCGCTGGTGGCGGACACCGTCGAGGCGGCGGGCGGCGTGGACGTGCTCGTCAACAACGCGGGGATCACCCACCACGCGCCCGCCGAGGAGATGTCGGTCGAGGCGTTCCGGCGGGTGCTCGACACGAACCTGGTCGGGACCTTCCGCTGTACGAGACACGCCGGCCGGGCGATGATCGACGGGGACGGCGGGGCGGTCGTCAACCTCTCGTCGATGTCGGCCCGCGTCGCCAACTACCCCCAGCGCCAGGTGGCGTACAACGCCTCGAAGGCGGCGATCGAGGGGTTCACGCGGCAACTGGCCTCCGAGTGGGCCGAACACGGGATCCGGGTGAACGCGCTCGCGCCGGGCTACGTCCGGACCGAGCCCGTCGACGAGGCGCTTTCCGAGGACCCCGAACTGGAGGCCCTGTGGACCGACGAGACGCTGCTCGACCGGCTCGCCCGCCCGGAGGAGGTCGCGCCGCTGGCGGTGGTCCTGGCGAGCGACGCCGCCAGTTACGTCACCGGCGCCACCCTGCTGGCCGACGGGGGCTACACCGTCCGGTGAGACCGGCTCGCGGTCGCCCGTCGTCGGCGTCCGCCCCGCCGGCGCGGTGACGGCACGGACCGGCACCCGACGGCGACGACCGCGGATCGAGACGTATTAACCGACGCTCGCTAGCGGTGGGGTATGGACGCCGGGAGCGTCGTCGCGGAGAGCCGGTACACGGGACAACGACTGTCGGAGCTGTCGGCCGGTGTCGCGGTCGAGGACGCGGGTTCGATCCCCGTGACGGCGCCGGCGACCGGCGAGCGGATCGGCGCGGTGCCGGCGGGCGACGCGGCGGCCGTCGAGCGGGCGGCCCGGCGGGCCCGCGAGGCCGGCGCCGCGTGGGCCGACCGACCCGCCGACGAGCGGGCGGCCGTGCTCGACCGGTTCGCCGGGCTGGTGCTCGACCGCCGGGCGGAGCTTCTGGACCTCCTCCAGCTCGAGACGGGCAAGTCCCGGTCGGACGCCCTGGAGGAACTGCTCGACGTCGCGCTGACCGCCGACTACTACGCCCGGACCGCGCCCGCGGCGACCGCCGACGAGCGCCGCCGGGGGGCCTTCCGGGGGGTCGTCACCGCCGCGGTCACCTACGACCCGGTCGGCGTGGTCGGCGTGATCTCGCCGTGGAACTACCCGCTCGCGCTGTCGATGACGGACCTGCTGCCGGCGCTCGCGGCCGGCTGTCCGGTCGTCTGCAAGCCCGACGAGCGCACGCCGTTCGTCGCGCTGGCGCTGGCGGAGCTCCTCCACGAGGCGGGACTGCCCGAGGAGGTCCTCCGGATCGTCACCGGCGAGGGCGGGCTCGTCGGGCCGGCGGTGGTCGACGCCGCCGACTACGTCGCCTTCACCGGGAGCACCGAGACCGGCCGCGCGGTGGCCGAGCGAGCGGGCCGGAACCTGATCGGCTGTTCGCTGGAACTGGGCGGCAAGAACCCGATGCTGGTGCTCGACGACGCCGACCCGGAGCGGGCCGCCCGGATCGCCGTGGAGGGCGCGTTCGCGAACGCCGGGCAGCTCTGTCTGGCGACCGAGCGGATCTACGTCGCCGAGCCGCTGTTCGAGGCCGTCCGGTCGGCACTGGCCGCCCGCACCCGGGCGCTGGAGCTCGGGACCGAACTGGCCTTCGGCCCGGACGTGGGCTCGCTGATCGGCCCCGACCAGCTCGACCGCACCGAGCGCCACGTCGAGGACGCCGTCGACCGCGGGGCCACGGTGCTGTGTGGGGGCCGTCGACGGGAGACGGCCGGCCCCTACGTCTACGAGCCCACGGTGCTCGTGGACGTGCCGGACGACGCGCTGCTCGCCGACGAGGAGACGTTCGGCCCGGTGGTCCGGATCGAGCCCGTCCCGGACGTCGACGCCGCCGTCGCCGCCGCCAACGACACCGACTACGGGCTGAACGCCAGCGTCGTCACCGGCGACGCCGACCGCGGCCGGCGGGTCGCCCGCCGGGTCGACGCCGGCACCGTCGTCGTCAACGACGCGTACGCGGCCGGCTGGGGCTCACACGACGCGCCCCTGGGCGGGCGCGGCGACTCCGGGCTCGGCCGGCGCCACGGCCGGGAGGGGATCGAGCGCTTCCTCTCGGCCCGCACCGTCGCGACCTCCCGGATCGGCCCTCCCAACCGGCTCCCGCCGTCCGAGGGCCTGACGGCCCGTGTTCTGACCGGCGTCGTCCGGCTCCGCCGGCGCCTGGGAGGGCTCCTGTAGCCTCTCGGTCGACGCCACACCGACCCGTCGTCCCGTCCGGGCCGGCGTCGTCGTCCGTGCGAGTCCGGTCGCCGACGCCCCGCCGACCGTCGTCAGTCGTCGTCCGCATCGTCGGCTCCGCCGCCGCCCCCGGCCTCCGTCCCCGGTCCCCCGTCGGTCCCGGGGCCTCCGGCCCCGTCGTCTCGCACCCGCCGGTCGATCGCCCCCTCCCCGTCGCCGTCGTCGGCGCGGACGCTCCGGGACGGTCCCCCGGAGAAGACGAACTCGTGTTCGGCGTCGGTCTCGAACCGGCCGAGCACGTCGCGCAGCGGCCGCGCGTACCGCCGCAGCCGGTCGGCGCGCGCCGCGACCTCCTCGAGATCCGTCGCCCCCTCGCGGGCGGCGTCGGCGGCGGTCCCGGCGTCGTCGAGCATCCCGTCGGCGACCTCGGCGGCCTCGGCGAGCCCGCGAGCGAGCTCCCGGGACCGCCCGACGGCCGCCTCGGCGGCCGGGTCGTCGACCTCGAGCGTGGAGAGCGCCCCGACCAGCTCGTCTGCCCGCGCGGACAGCCGCCGCAGGTCGCCCCGCTGGGCGCGGGCCGAGTCCGCGATCCGCTCGGCGGAGCCGGCGAGCCGTTCGGTCGCCGCGCGCACCGACTCGGCGTCCCGGCGGAGCGTGTCGCCCGAGTCGCCCACCTCGTCGGCGAAGCTCTCCAGCTGACCGATCGTCTTCTCCAGCTCGTCGATCATGCCGTTGAACTCCGCCGCGATCCGGTCCATCGCCTCGTTCTCGCCGTCCCGTTCCATCCGGCGGGTGAGGTCCCCCCGCGCGGCGGCGCCGGTCACCTCTGCGAACGACGCGGCCCGCTCGCGGAGGTGTTCCGAGACCGCCACCGCCTCCGAGCGGGCCACCTCGGCCTCCTTCCGGGCGCGCTCGGTCTCGCGGATCCCCCGCCGGAGCGCGTCGCGCATCTCCGCCAGCCCCTCCGCCAGCCGGCCGACGCTGTCGATCCGGTCCACCTCGATCTCCGTCTCCAGGTCGCCCTCGCGCATCCGGTCGACGGCGCCCGTCAGCCCCTCGATGGCGCTCGCCGTCCGGTAGCCCATCGCCGCCCCGACGGCGCCGACCGACACCACGGCGATGACGGTGACCAACAGCCCCCAGCGCCACACCTGCCGGACGAAGCCCAGGGCGGCCGCCGTCGGCGCGTGTGTCACCACCACCCAGTCCGTCCCCGCCACCGGCGCGTAGCCGACGGCGTAGGGTTCGTCGAGCACGGTCGGGTCGGCCGGCAGCGACGTCTCGGCGCCCGCGACCGCGGACCCGCCCCGCAGCGCGTTCGCGGCCGCGAGCACCTCCGTCGCCGGCCCCCCGTCCGTGTAGTTCCCGAGCGCGTCCGGGCCGGGGCCGCCGGTCCCCGTTCCCGGCCCCGTCGTGACCCCCTCGTCGACGACCACGGTCCCGTCGGCGTCGACCACCTGCGTGAAGCCGCCGGCGACCCGCTCGGCACCCCCCAGCGAGTCGGCCAGGTCCGCGACCGACACCTCGACCAGGAGGTAACGGTCGCCCGCGGCGGCGACCGGGCTGAGGAAGCCGACCGCCGGCGTCCCGCCGGCCCGGTAGGCGTCCGAGACGGCGACCGAGCCCGCCCGCCCGAGGTCGGCGTCGGCCACCCAGCCACGGGGTCCGTCGAGCGAGGTTCCGGGGTCGAGACCCGTGCTCGCGACGATCCGGGTACCCGACAGCGACCGCCGGACGAGGTGGACCCCCCGGACGTCGGCGGGGAGCCGCGCCCGGCGGTTGCCCAGAGCGATCGCCAGTCCGTCCTCGCGGTTCCAGACCTCGTCGCTCGAGACCAGGCGCGTGGCGAGCCGGTTGCGCCGGACCCACCGCTCGACGGTGTCGCTCTCGCCGGCGGCCGTCCCGCGGAGCCGGTCGGCCACCGCCTCCCGCTCGTGGTCCCTGAGCTGGTCGGTCGCCGCCACGCCGACGGCCCCCACCGACAGCGCCATCACCGCCACGACGATGCCGAACTTCAGCGCGAACCGCCGCCGGACGACGTCCGGGACGAGGCGGGTGGCGATCCCCGGCGATCCGGTCTCGGTCGGGTCCCCGTCCCCGCCGGTCCCGCTCCGGTCCCCGTCGTCGGCGCCGTCCCCGTCGCGTCCGCTCACCCGGTCCACCCCCTGCCGTCCGTCCGCCCCGGTCGCGCCCGTCGACCGGCCGGTCCGCCCGGCCGAGCCTCCCTGCCGTGCATACCGACACGTGTTATTTTCGTCGTGATAACGCTTTGGGAGATGGTGAAAGACGCTACAAGAAACGGGCCGCGTGGCCCGGTTCTCGGGCGTCCCGGGGACGGGCGAGCGGCCCGGCTCGTGGTCGTCCGGGCGGGTGCGGGCGGGCCGTCCGGCGGCCGTCCGGCTACGGCGAGCGGACCGGCCGCGGGGGCGGCGCGGAGCGTCCGAGGGGACGTGATCCGGGTCCGACCGGGTCGCGTCGGGCGGGGACGGGTGGCTTTATCAGCGGGGCCGGCAGAGTCCGCTGTATGAGCGACCTCGTCACGTTCGGCGAGACGATGTTGCGGCTGTCGCCGCCGGGCGACCGGCGGGTGGAGACGGCCGACGAGTACGCCGTCCGTGCGGCCGGTGCCGAGAGCAACGTCGCCACGGCGGCACAGCGGCTCGGGCTGGACGCCGCCTGGCTCTCGAAGCTCCCGGACAGCCCGCCCGGACGTCGGGTGGTCAACGAGCTCCGGGGCCACGGCGTCACGGTCGACGTGGCGTGGAGCGACACGGGCCGTCAGGGGACCTACTACCTGGAGACCGGCGATCCGCCCCGCGGGAACAGCGTGGTGTACGACCGCGCCGACGCCGCGGTGACCACCGCCACGCCCGACGAACTGGCGGTCGACCGGCTCCGCGGGGCGACGGGGTTTCACACCACCGGCATCACCCCCGCGCTGTCCGAGACGCTCGCCGGCACGACGGCGGAACTGCTCTCCGCGGCCGCCGAGGCGGGGACGACCACCTCCCTGGACGTCAACTACCGCTCGAAGCTCTGGTCGCCGGCCGAGGCCCGCGGGGCGCTGACGGAACTGTTCGACGACGTGGACGTGCTGGTGGTCGCCGAGCGCGACGCCCGCCGCGTGCTGGACCGCGAGGGCGACGCCGCGGGGATCGCCCGCGGGCTGGCCGCCGACTTCGGCTTCGAGGTGACGATCGTCACCCGCGGCGCCGAGGGGGCGCTGGCGCTGTCCGACGGCGAGGTCCTCGAACAGCCCACCTTCGAGGCGACCGAGGCTCACCCGGTCGGCACCGGCGACGCCTTCGTCGGCGGGTTCCTCTCGCGGTATCTGGACGGCGGGTCGGTGTCCGAGGGGCTGGCCCGGGGTGCCGCCACCGCCGCGCTGAAGCGGTCGATCCCCGGGGACATCGCCGTCGTGTCGCCGGATGAGGTCGAGGCGCTGCTCGCCGAGGGCGGCCGCGACGACATCGACCGCTGACCGTCGGCGTCGGCCGGGACCGGGTCCACGGTCGGGACGGCGGATCGGTCCGAGCGCCCCCGATCGAGCCCGTCGAACTCAAGAGCTTAGTCGCCGGAGGCCACACGGCCCGACATGGCCGAGGAGTCCGAGACCGACGTGTTACACCGCGGGGACGAGGCGCCGGCGTTCGAGTTGCCGGGCGCGGACGGCGAGACCTACGCCCTGTCGGACTTCGCCGACCACGGGGCGGTGCTGGTCGTGTTCACCTGCAACCACTGTCCGTACGCGAAGGCCAAGACCGACGAGCTCAACCGGCTCGCCTCGGAGTTCGACGGGCTCGCGGTCGTCGGGGTCAACCCCAACGACGAGACGGCCTACCCCGACGACTCCTTCGAGCGGATGCGGGAGGTCGTCGCCGACGGGACCGTCGAGCACACCTACCTCCGCGACGAGGACGGGTCGGTCGCGGCGGCCTACGGCGCGCGGTGTACACCCGATCCGTACCTCCTCGAGAACGACGAGGGGACCTTCCGGCTCGCGTACCACGGCCGGCTGGACGACGCGCTCAACCCCGACGACGAGCCGACCGTCCGCGAGATGCGCGACCACGTCGAGCGGCTGCTGGCCGACGAGCCGATCGAGGCCGAACAGCGCCCCTCGCGGGGCTGTTCGATCAAGTGGCGCGCCGGCGACGAGCCCGACTACGCGGAGTGAACCGACCCCACCCCACCCCGATCGCTCACGGCTTCGCCGTTCGCTCCGTCGCGAGCGGGGTGGTTCACACCCGACGGCTGTAGCCCGTCATGTCGATCCGCCGGACGGTCTCACCGTCGACGCGGATCTCGCCGTCGCTCCCGACCCGGACCTCGTGGTCCGGGACCTCGAAGGTCAGCTCCCAGGTGCCCGAGTCCGCCGCCGCGAGCCGGCCGATCGCCTCCGTGTCGACGTACTCGTGCAGCGAGTAGTCGAGGTCGTACGGCGTCGCCCCGCTCCCCTCCACCGCCGCGATCGCCGCGACGATCTCGTAGATCACGTCCCCGGTCATCCTTCTCGGCGCTCCTCCAGGCGCTGACAGCCCTCCACGAGCGCGTCGGGGATCCGGTCCGCCCTGTCCCACACCGCCTCCATCACCGTCGCGACCTCGTCGAACCGCGACCCCCGGCCGACCTGGAACGGGTCGGCGTCCCAGACGATCAACTCCTCGTCGGTCAACACCGGCAGGTGGGTGTGTCGCAGTTCGACGGCGAGCGGTTCGGGATCCCGCAGCATGTACGGCGGGTTGGCCGCCTGTGGCAGCGAGAGCCGCCGGTCGGGCGGCGCCTCCGACAGCGACAGCACGATCTGCCGGCGAGGTTCGGCGGCGAGCGCCCCGAACACCCCGTCCCAACGTTCGATCATCTCCCCGGGCCCCGTCGAACGTTCGACTTTCATGATTTAATCCTCACAGTCCGGTTACAAACCCGTTGCGGTGGTTCGAGATGTCGACGGCTCGCGGTCGCGCCGCGGACCCGGGCGTCCACGGTTCGGGGCCGGATACAAGTGCCACGCCCCGGTAGGCGAGGTCGATGGCCGACCACCTCTCCGAGACGGTGACGGCGTTCGCGACCGCGATCGGCCCGGAGCCCGGCGAGGTCCTCCGGGAGATGGACGAGAAGGCCCGAGGCGAGGGCTTTCCCCACGTCGGCCCGGCCGTCGGCGGGTGGCTGGCGACGCTGGCCCGTCTCACCGACGCCCGCCGGATCTTCGAGTTCGGGTCGGGATTCGGCTACTCGGCGTGCTGGTTCGCCCGCGAACTGGCCGCCGACGGCGAGATCGTCCTCACGGAGATCGACGCCGACGAACTGGACGAGGCCCGGGAGTTCCTCGCCGCGGCCGGCCACGCGGACCGCGCCCGCTTCGAACACGGCGACGCGATCGACACCGTCGAGCGGTACGACGGGCCGTTCGACGTCGTGCTGATCGACAACGAGAAACACCGCTACGCCGAGGCGTTCGAGGCCGTGCGCGGGAAGATCGCCGACGGCGGCGTGGTCGCCGCCGACAACGCGATCGCCGGCGGGAACGTCGACGTGGCGGACCTCGTCGATCACTTCGGCGGCGGGTCGCCGGCGATGAACGAGAACACCGCGGGGATCGCCGACTACGTGGAGACCGTGCGGGCCGACGACGCCTTCGAGACGGCGCTGCTCCCGCTGGGCGAGGGTGTGACGATCAGCGTGAAGCGGTGATCGGTGCTCCCGCGTCGGTCCGGTGACCACCGGGCGGCGGGACGATCGTGAGTGCCGCGCGTGCCGTTCGGCGGGGTCTCGGCCGGTCCGCAGGGGCGGACCGGCGCTCCAGTTCTCGTCGGCGAGAATCGGGCTGTGGGGATTAAATGTGAGGACACGGAACCACGGGTAGCCACGACCACGCATTCATGAGCCTGATGATCGATATCCGGAAGCTGGGGCTGTTCAACAGGATGGCGAAGGAGGGGGGCAACACGGTCGCCGACCACCTGAGCCAGATGACCGGCATGGAGACGGAGATGGAGATCACGAAGATCAACTTCATCGACGTGCCGGACATCAAGACCCACGTCGGGGACGACGAACAGATCGGGATCAGCATCGAGATGCTGGAGCCACCCCACGGCTACATCCTCTTTCTGTTCAACGCCGTCAGCGCGAAGGAACTGGCCCGCGGGATGGTCGGCGACATGGGCGCGAACGAACCCGGCGGCGAGGGGTTCACCGACATGGAGCGGTCGGCCATCCAGGAGATCGGCAACATCATGACCTCCGGGTTCATCGACGGGTGGGCGAACGTCCTCGAGACGACGATCGACATCTCGACGCCGACGTTCACCTTCGGGCCCGGCAGCGGCATGGTCGACGACCTCGTGGGCGGCCGGGGGACGGACATGGCGCTGATGTTCGACTCGCGGGTGCACGCGCTCGACTCCGACATCAACGTCAAGGTGTACACCTTCCCGCAGTTGGAGGAGTTGGTTGGGCTGATGCAGCGCATCGAAGTGTGAGAGTTCCCGTCCGCCGACGTCGGTCCGCCCGCGGGTGAACGGGCCGGCCGTTCCCGGGCGTTCCACCGAGTACTTTACCGTGGGAACGCTTGACGTGGCATGGAACTGTTCGACGGGGACGTCGTTCCGGAGGAGGCCAGGGCGGTCAAGGCGGAGGCCCGGGAGTTCGCCGACGAACACATCGCCCCCGCGGCGGCGGAGTACTACGAGAGCGGCGAGTACCCCTGGGAGGTGCTGGAGGCCGGGATGGAGGCCGGACTGGTCGCCGGCGACATCCCCGAGGAGTACGGCGGCCGCGGGTTCTCGCTGCACCAGGTGCTGGCCATCGCCGAGGAGTTCTACCGCGCGGACGCGGGCATCGCGCTGACGCTGCAACTGGCGAGTTTCGGCGCCGAGATACTCGAGGAGCACGGCTCGGAGGAACAGCGCGAGGAGTACCTCCGGCCGGTGGCGAACCACGAGCGGATCACCGGGCTGGCCGTCTCGGAACCCGACACCGGCAGCGACCTGGCGGGGATGACCACGACCGCCCGACGGGACGGCGACGAGTGGGTGCTCGACGGCGAGAAGTACTGGATCGGCAACGGCGTCGAGGCCGACTGGGTGACGCTGTACGCAAAGACCGGCGACGACCCGGACGACCGCTACGGCAACTACTCGCTGTTCGTCGTTCCCACGGACGCCCCGGGCTACGAGGCCGAGCACATCCCCGAGAAGATGGCGATGCGGGCCTCGAAGCAGGCCCACGTCACGCTCGACGGCTGTCGGATCCCGGAGGAGAACCTGATCGGCGTCGAGGGCGCGGGGTTCTACATGCTCGCGGAGTTCTTCAACGTCGGCCGCGTGGTGGTCGGCGGCCACGGACTCGGCATGGCCGCGGCCGCCATCGAGGAGGCCTGGGAGTTCGTCCACGACCGGGAGGCGTTCGGGCGCAGCGTCGACGAGTTCCAGGCGGTCCAGCACCACCTCGCGGAGATGCGGACGGACTTCGAGGCCGCCCGGTCGCTGGTCTGGCGGGCCGCGGACAAGGTGGCCGACAACGACGACGCCGGCTTCTGGGCCGCGATGGCCAAGGCCCGGGCGACCGACGTCGCCGCCGAGTGTGCGGAGACCGGGATGCAACTCCACGGCGGCCGCTCGGTGCTCACGGACCGCCGGATCGCACGGGTCTACCGAGACGTCCGGATCCCGGTGATCTACGAGGGGGCCAACGACATCCAGCGCAACCTGATCTACAACCAGTGGCCGCGGTGACCGCGTCCGACCCGTCGTCGTAGTTCGAGCGAACCTTTCTCGTGGCGCCCGAACGGCCGGGTAACGGAACTCTCGCCGATCCACGACGAACACCGATCCGTCGTCGTCTCGGGGCCGTTCGCCCGCGTCTCGGTCCCCGGATACGTGCCACGGCGGACTCCGTTCCCTCGTGGGAAAAATACGGCGTGGAGCGCTAACAGTAACGATTAATGGGCTGTTTCGTAGTGGAAACTCTTTTGTCACGGCCCCCCAAACTCCGGGCCACGGCGCCGGCTTCGGGGCCGATGGTTTACAATGACAGGCCAGGAACTGATCTGGCGTATCGCGGGCGGTTCCGGGGACGGAATCGACTCGACGAGCCAGAACTTCGCGAAGGCCCTGATGCGCTCGGGACTCCACGTGTTTACACACCGACACTATCCCTCGCGCATCCGGGGCGGTCACACGTTCGTAGAGGTACGGGCCCGGGACGAGCCGGTCCGCTCCCGGGGTGACGGGTACAACTTCCTGTTGGCGCTCGGCGACTCGTTCGCCCGGAACCCACAGGACGAGGCGTACTACGGCGACGAGGAGGTGAAACCGCTGACCGAGAACCTCGACGACCTCCGCGAGGGCGGGGTGATCGTCTACGACGAGGGGTTGCTCGACGAGGAGGACGTCGAGGAGATCGGTCTGGAGGAGCGTGCCGCCGAGAACGACTGGCACGTCTACCCCCTCGACCTGCGCAACATCGCCCGTGACCACGGCCGCGAGGTCATGCGAAACACCGCCGGCGTCGCCGCGACGGCGGCCATCGTCGACATCGACCCCGGTCAGTTCGAGGAACTGATCCGGGAGAACATGTCCGGCGACATGATGGATGCCAACCTCGACGTGCTCGAGGAGGCCTACGAGATGGTCTCGGAGATGGACCACACCCACGACATCGACGTCCCCGAGGGGAGTCACGACGAGGAGCAGGTGCTCCTGTCGGGCTCGAACGCCATCTCCTACGGCGCGCTGGACGCGGGCTGTCGGTTCATCTCGGGCTACCCGATGACGCCCTGGACCGACGTGTTCACGATCATGTCCCAACACCTGCCGAAGTTCGGCGGCATCTCCGAGCAGGTCGAGGACGAGATCGCGGCCGCGGCGCTGGCGATCGGCGCCTCCTACGCCGGCGTGAAGTCGATGTCCGGATCGTCGGGCGGCGGGTTCGCGCTGATGTCCGAGCCGCTGGGGCTCGCGGAGATGACCGAGACGCCGATCGTCCTCCTGGAGGCGATGCGGGCCGGCCCCTCGACGGGGATGCC
>CAZMWG010000025.1:0-20579 GCA_964569925.1 uncultured Halobacteriales archaeon
GATCGCCGGCACGCGGCCGGTCACCCCCTGACCGCCGCGGTTAAGTGAGAGTATCGACGACGTAGCGCCACGGATGGGCGGGAAGACACGGGGCGTGGACGGCGTGGGAGCCGAGCGGGAGCGTGTGACAGCGGTCGACGAGTCCGGAACGGAGCTGTCGAAAGGCGAGATCTTCGAGGTGCTGGAGAACGAGCGCAGGCGCCACACCCTCCAGTATCTCCGTCGGAACGGCGGTCCGGTGTCGCTGGGGGACCTGGCCACGGCGGTGGCCGCCCGGGAGTACGACACCAACCCGGCCGACGTCTCCGGCGCACAGCGCAAGCGCGTCTACACCACCCTCCAGCAGACCCACCTCCCCCGGATGGACGACGCCGGGGTGGTCGCGTACGACAGCGAGAACAACGTCGTCGACGCGACGCCACACACCGAGGAGCTGACGGTGTACCTGGAGGTCGTCCCCGGCGGGGAGTTCCCCTGGCGGGAACTGTACCTCTCGCTGGGGATGGTATGTCTGGCCGTCGTCGTCGTGCTCTGGGCGGGGATACCGCCGTTCACGGCGGTGCCGGCGTTAGTGTGGGCGACGCTGTTCGCCGTGGCCCTCACGGGCGCCGCGGCCTACCACACCTTCCTCGCGCGGGAACTGACCCTCGCCGAGTTCGACGCCGCGACGGAGGACTTCGACGGCGAGTGAACGCCGTACCCCGGCCGGTCCGGTCCCGCTGGACCGATCCCTCGGGATCCCGCCGGACCACTCCGTTCCGGTCCCGCCGGTTCGACCTCTCGCGTGGGACCGGGGACCCGCGATCCCGTCGGTCGGGGCCGGCCGCCGACGGGTCTCGCGGCGTTTTCTGACCGTGAAAGAGCCTACAACTTAGGCTTGAAACGGCTCAAGCTACGTCTGAGATCGCGGACGGTAGCCCGGGTATAAATCCGATCGGGGGTCAGTGTCGGGTACACACCGCGGCGGGGGTGGGGGGGTACCGACCCCCGCCGGAACGGGTGTGGGGATACACATGAACCTGCGCGAGCTACGCACGGACGACGGGGCGGTGTCGCCGGTGATCGGCGTGATCCTGATGGTGGCGATCACGGTGATCCTGGCGGCGGTGATCGCCTCGTTCGTCCTCGGACTGGGCGATCAGGCGACGGAGAGTCAACCACAGGCGAGTTTCGGCTTCGAGTACGATCCGACGGCCGACAGCGACGGCGGCGAGGGCGTGTTGGCGGTCACCCACACCGGGGGTGATCCGATCGAGGCCCAGGAGCTGTACCTGCGTGGCGACGGCTTCCTGAGCGGTACGGACACGAGCGCGTCGTTCGACAGTTCGGACTCCACGTGGGACGCCGGGTCGTTCTCCTCGTCCGACCAGGTTTCGGCCGGCGAGGACATCGAGGCCGGAGTCGAGGACGACTTCGAGATCGACGTCGTCTGGGAGCCCGTCGAGGGCGACCGGTCGGCGATCCTGGCCGACTACACGGGTCCCGACGCCTGACCTGACTGGCCGGGATCCGACGTCGGTCGCCGACCCGCGACGGACTTATGTCCGCGCTCGGTGTGGCGACACACCATGGACACGTCGCGGGCGGTCGCCTGGGGGGTCGTCGCCGTCGTCGCGGCGACGGCTCTGCTCTCGGGACCGCTGGTCCCGGGGATCGACCTGACGACGGCCCGCGAGACGCCCGCCTACGGGAACGGCTCGGCGACGGTCGACGGCGCCGACCTGCCCGACGCCGGACGGCTGACCGGCGGCCGGTACGGCACGACCGAGTACTCCCTCGAGGTCCCGCCGGCGACGCTGAACCTGACCGCGGTCCGGGGGTACCCGGTCGCGACCTACCGGGTCCGGGTGCCGGCGCTGAGCTACACCCGGACCACGACGACCTTTCTCTCGCCCGACGACGCCGGGCGGACGCCGCTCACCCTGGAGCCGGGACCGGTCGACGCCGCGGTCGTCGGTTACGGCCCCTACGAGGCTCAGGTCACCGTGACGCTCCGCGGCGACGGCTCCGAACGGGTGATCGCCGACGGGACCGTGCGCGTGGAGGTGTCGGAGTGAGCGACGACGCCGGCGCCGCCGAGGGGAGCGTCCGCGAACGCGCGGCGGCGCCGGCGTTCGGCGACCGGCGCGGCCTGCTGCTCTTCCTCGCGAGCCTGGCGCTGTCCGTGCTCGTCTGGCGGGTCGGCTTCCTGATCAACGACTCGTACACGCTCGCCAACGGGCTGGTCGCCCTCGAACGGGGCCGGCTCGCGATGACCGCCGCCGAGTACGGTCCGGGCCTGCTCACGCCCGGCGCCTTCGAGTACCGGGGGGCGGTGTACGCCCGCAACTACGGCGCCCTCGTCGGCTCGCTCCCCTTCCTCGCGGCCGTACGGGCGGTCGGCGCCGTCGCCGACCTCCGGATCGCGGTCGCCGGCGGGTGGTCCCTGCTCGTCCTCGGGATCGGACTCCTGCTGGGCCGGGAGTTCGATCGCGAACGGGCGGGGCTGCTGTGGGGCGCCGGGGCCGCGCTGGCGCTGTTCGCCGGCAACGTCGCGCTCGCGCGGCCGTTCCCGGACGGTCTCGACCACCTCGTCGCGCTCCAACTGTTCCACCTCGTCGTCGCGGCGTTCGTCCCGACCTTCGCGTACCGCCTGGCCGCGGCGCGACACGGCCGGCGGACCGGCACGCTCGCCGGCGTCCTGGTCCTGTTCGGGACGCCGCTGTCGTTCTGGGCCGCCGTCCCGAAGCGCCACGTGATCGCCGCCGCCGTGGTGCTGGCCGCGGCGTACGCCCTGGCGAGCGCGCGGGCGGCACCGCCGGACGCGGCCCGACGGCGGCGCGGGGCCGCGTACGCGCTCGTCGGACTGTTCGCCTGGGTCCACGCCCCCGAAGCCCTGCTCGCGCTGGTGGCGCTCGCGCTCGCGGACCTGCCCGCGGCGCTCGAGGACCCGCGCGGGACCCTCGCCGTCGTCGCCCCCGTCTTCCTCGTCTCGCTGGTCCCCTTCCTCGCCACCAACCAGCTGATCGCCGGCGACCCGCTGACGCCGCCACGCCTGCTCGCGCGGACGGCCGGCGGCGGAGCGGTCGCCACGCCCGCTGACGTCCCGGCTCAGGCCCCGTCGGACTCCTCCGACATCCCCGGCGGCGTCGGCGGTCTCGGTGCGTTGGTGACCGCGCTCGCCGGCGCGGTGCCCGGCGTGTTCGATCCCGTCGCACGGTTCGGCGGCTTCCTCGTCGAGGGACTCCGGGTCGTCGTCGACCACCCGGACCGGATCTACCGGACGTTCGTCCGGAGCGGCGGCATCGAGCGGACGGCGGACCGGGTGCGACGCGGCGGAACGAACCTCGCGGTGGTCGAGTCCGTTCCCCTGCTTGCCGGCACCGCGGCCGCGGCGACCGCGGCGGTCGTGACCGGCGTCCGGTCGCGTCGGCGGGAGGGCGGTCGGTTCGGACGCCACCCGCTCCCGCGAGATCCGTCCGCCGCGCTCCTCGTGGCCTTCTCCGTCGCGCTCGCGCTCACGTACGCCGCCCGGCTCCCCGTCCACGCGCAGGTCACCGTCCGCTACCTGTTCCCGATCTACCCGATCGGCGCGGCCGCGCTGGCCTGTCTCCCCCCGCTCCGGGACGCGCTCTCCGGGCACGCCCGGACGTTCGCCTGGACCTGTGCCGGCGGGATCCTGATCGGGGGACAGCTCGCGCTGGTGGCGCTCCTCGCGCTCGGACCGACGGTGGGCGAGGCGTTCCAGCTCCACGCCCTCCTCGGGCTCGCCCTCGCGCTCGTCTTGGCGGCGTGGACGCTGGGCGCGACCGCGACCGGTCGGGGCGCGCGCACGGGGGCCGCGCTGGTGGGGCTCGCGACCGCCGCCGCGGCGGTGTTCGTCCTGCTGGTCGCGGTCGAGTACTACCCCCTGGCCGAGGGTCACGCCCTGCCGGTCGTCCGTGCCGTGGCGCGTCGACTGGCCGTGGTCTGACGACGGACTTTTGTCCCGCCTCTCGGTAGCGTCGGCATGGATCGGCTCACGGAGTCGTTGCTCGACGCGCCGATCGTCGAGAAGGAGGGGTATCACTACTTCGTCCACCCGATCAGCGACGGCGTCCCGATGCTCCGGCCGGAGCTGTTGCGCGAGATCGTGATCGGGATCATCCGCAAGGCCGAACTGGAGGACGTCGACAAGATCGTCACGCCGGCCGCGATGGGGATCCACATCTCCACCGCGGTCTCGCTGATGACCGACATCCCGCTCGTGGTGGTCCGCAAGCGCCAGTACGGCCTGGAGGGGGAGGTGGCGCTGTCCCAGGTCACCGGCTACTCCGAGAACGAGATGTTCGTCAACGACGTCCACGCGGGCGACCGCGTGCTCGTGCTCGACGACGTGCTCTCGACGGGCGGCACCCTGGCCGCGCTGACCGGCGCCCTGGAGGAGATCGGCGCCGACGTCGCCGACATCGTCTGTGTCATCCGGAAGACCGACGGCGAGAACCGTCTGTCCGAGGCCGGTTACGAGGCCAAGACGCTCGTCAACGTCCGCGTCGACGGCGGCGAGGTCGTCATCGTCGACGCCGAGGGCGACGGGTAACGGGGAGTCCGACCCGCCGGCGGTCGGGTGATCCGGCAGCTACCCGCTCCGGCGTCGGCCAGTCGGGTCGCTCGATCGTCTCACCGGCCCGAGACTCCCGCACACTCTTGACGGGGCCCGTCCTACGGCGGGTATGCGGATCGCAGCCATCGGCGTCGGCGGCGCCGGCGGCCGGGTGGTCGACGCGCTCCGGCGCGACAGCGACGCCCGGCCGTCGCCGTACCTGGCCGCCGCCCGCGCCCTGGACACCGACGCGGCCGCGCTGGACCGGCTCCGATCGATCCCCGAGGCCCACCGCGACACGTTCGGCCTCGCCGAGACAGGCGGCGACGGGACCGGCGGCGACCGGACGGCGGGGGTCGGGGCGTTCGAGGACGACCGCCTGGCGGCCCGCCGTGCCGTCGACGACGCGATCACGGCCGACGTCGACGCGATCCTCCTCGTCGCGGGGGTGGCCGGCGGGACGGGGTCCGGCGCCACCCCCCACCTCCTGGCCGCGCTCGACGAGATCTACGAGCGGCCGATCTACGCCGCCGCGGTGCTCCCCGCCGACCCGGACCCCTCCGGGGCGGAGACCACGGTCCGGGGACTCTCGGCGCTGGACTCCGTCGCCGACGCGACGGTCCTGCTGGACAACGCCCGCTGGATCGACGGCTCGAACGCGCCCGACGGGCGGGTCGACGAGGTGAACCGCACGTACGCCCGCCGGATCGGCGCGCTGTGTGCCGCCGGCGAGGTCGACGCCGACGCCGGCGGGGCCGTCGGCGAGAGCGTCGTCGACGCCAGCGAGATCGTCGCCACCCTCGAGGCGGACGGCTACGCGGCGCTCGGCCACTCCGCCCGGGAACTCGACACCGACGACGACGGGGGCTCGCTGGTCGACCGCGTCCGGAGCGGCCTGCTGGGCGGGGAGCCCGACGTGGACGAGGTGGCCGCGATCCGGGCGATCGAGACCACGCTCCGGGAGGCCACGAAGGGGACCGTCACCGTCGAGTGCTCGCTCTCCGACGCCCGGCGGGGGCTGCTCGTCGTCGCGGGTCCCCCCGCCTGGCTCGTCCGGGACGGCGTCATGGACGGCCGGTCGTGGCTGGAGTCTCGACTCGCCGCCCCGCAACTCCGCGGCGGGGACGTCCCGATGCCCGGCCGGTCGACGCTCGCGGTCACCGTGTTGCTCGCCGGGCTCGACGAGCCGCCCCGGATCGCCGAACTGGCGGCCGTGGCCGCCGAGTGACGACCGGTCCCGTCGCCCCGCGGACCGCGGCGCCAGTTCTATCCGCGCCCCGTCCCCAGGATCGGGTATGTCGACCGACGACACCATGCGCGCGATGGCGGTCCCGGCGGCGGGCGAGTCCTTCGAGGCGGTCGAGCGGGCGATCCCGGAGCCCGGCCCCGAGGACGTCCGGATCGCGGTCGAGGCCTGCGGGATCTGTCACAGCGACGAGAACGTCCGCGAGGGGCTGTATCCGGGGATCGACTACCCGCGGGTGCCCGGTCACGAGATCGCGGGCCGGATCGACGCCGTCGGCGACCGGGTCGAGGCCTGGTCGCCCGGCGACCGCGTCGGCGTCGGCTGGCACGGCGGTCACTGCTTCGACTGCGAGCCCTGCCGGCGTGGCGACTTCCAGGGCTGTGAGAACGGCGAGATCACCGGCCTCACCTTCGACGGCGGCTACGCCGAGTACGCCGTCGTCCCCGCGGAGGCCGTCGGCGCCGTGCCCGACGGCATGGACCTCGTCGACGCCGCGCCGCTGCTGTGTGCCGGCATCACCACGTTCAACGCCCTCAGGAACGCCGACGCCGGTCCGGGCGATCTGGTCGCGGTCCAGGGCATCGGCGGGCTGGGCCACCTCGGGATCCAGTACGCCCGCGCCATGGGGTTCGAGACGGTCGCGCTCTCCCGGTCGCCCGACAAGGAGGAGTTGGCCCTGGAACTGGGCGCCGACCGGTTCGTCGACACGAGCGACGTCGGCGCCGGCGAGGCCCTCCAGGGGATGGGCGGCGCCGACCTCGTGCTCTCGACGGTGCCGGTCGCCGACGCGATGGCCGACGCCGCCGGCGGGATCGGTCGCGGCGGCTCGCTGGTCGCGGTCGGCGTCCCCGAGGAGGCGGTCCCGGTCAGCGTCCAGCACCTGATCGGCACCCGCGGCGCCGTCGCCGGCTGGTCGTCGGGTCACGCCCGCGACTGGGAGGACACCCTGGAGTTCAGCGCGCTGCGCGACATCACCCCGCGCGTCGAGACGTTCCCCCTCGAGGAGGCCGAGGCCGCCTACGAGCGCGCCCTGGCCAACGAGGCGCGGTTCCGGGTCGTTCTGGAGACCTGAACCGTCGACGGGGTGAACGCCGGCCGGACCGCCGCCGCCGTCACTCGCCACCGTGGTCCGGACTCTCAGGGGAGAGATATATATCGGACAGTATCCGAACGGAGCGAAACTAGTAACGGTTCTTAGGGTTCATCGCCATCGTGGTATCAGTGAGAGACGCCGTTCCGGACGACGTGGCGACCCGTCACGTCGATCGCGACGCCTGGGAGGACCTGTACGTGGTGGGCGACGTCCACGGTTGTCTGCCGGCCTTAGAGCGCCTGCTCGCGAGACTCGACCCCGACGAGGACGACCTGGTCGTCTTCGTGGGCGACCTGACGCGGAAGGGGCCCGACAGCGCGGGCGTCGTCGAGTTGGTCCGGTCGCGTGACAACTTCCTCTCTGTCCGGGGGAACAACGAGGAGAAGCTGCTCCGGGGCGAGAAGGACCTCGCCGAACTGGACGAGAGGGACATGGCCTACGTCGAGTCGCTGCCGGTCGTGATCACCTGGGACGGCGCCGCCGTCCTCCACGGCGGGCTCGACCCGTCGAAGCCGGTGAGCGAACACAGCCAGGAGGAACTCCAGAACATCGCCGAACTGGACGACGGCTTCTGGTGGGAGTCCTACACCGGCCCGGGCCGGATCTTCTACGGCCACAAGCCGCTGGCCGACCCCGTCGTCGGGCCCCACGCCGTCGGGCTGGACACCGGCTGTGTGTACGGCAACCGGCTGACCGCCTACGAGCCGGACGCCGACCGGCTCGTGAGCGTCGCGCCCGAGCGGACCTACGAGAAGCGGGCGACCCACAAGTGGGTCCACCCCGAGGAGGCCACCCCGGCCGGCGAACTCGCGCGGACGCCCGCCGAGATCGCCGCCGACTGAACGCGACGGGTCCGCCACGGCGCCCGGGTCCTTCTGCTGTGGACTGTCGCCCTTCCGGCTGCGGACGACCGTTCTCCCGGCCGCCGATCGCGTCCTCTCGGCCGAGGACCACCGCCTTCCGGCCGAGAACGCGAACGCCCACGCCTCCGATCCACGACTCTCCTCGGTCCGACGTGGCGTCGTCGTCAGCGGTCGCTCCGGAACGGGGTTGGTTCGGGACGAGGAGACGTTCGTCCGGGAACGGGAGAGGTGACGGCGTTCGGAGGTCGTGGTCTCGTCGGGATCCGCGCTCCGGAAGTAGCGGGAGGTGGATTTGAACCACCGGTCTGCGGGTTATGAGCCCGCCGGAATCTCCTGGCTATCCCATCCCGCTACTTCTCCGTAACCGAGGCGCCCGATTAAGGGTTGTGATTCCGAGGCCGTCCGTGGGTTTCTCTCACCCCGCCGGCCCCTCGTGGACCCGCCAGGTGAACAGGCTCTCGAAGACGTAGTTGACGAGCATCGCGGCGCCGATGGAACCGCCTTTCACGGCCACCAGCCACAGGTCGATCCCCGCGACGGTCAGCGTGACGGCGACGGTGTCGAACACCACCAGGAACAGGAAGAACTGGACGGTCGACCCCGTCGCGCGGACGAGATGCGAGCGCAGGAGACGGCCCGGGAGCGACCGGTCGCCGTCGCGCTGGTCGGCGAAGGTCCAGCGTTCGTTGACCGCGAACATCACCAGGATCGCGACCTCGATGCTGAGCAGGTTGGCCACCTCGGCCCGGAGCCCGCCGAGTTCGGTCAGGAGCAACAGCGTCGTCACGTCGAAGGCGGCGCCGACGGCGCCGACGGAGACGAACTTGCCGAAGCGGACCCGCGAGCGCAGCGCCGTCAGACGGTCACTCATGTTTCTCGACCAGCGCCGTCGGCTCCTCGCGGCGCGCGGCGATGGCGGTGTGGAGCCGGTCGTCCCTGATCTGTTTGGCGCGGTGGCGCGCGGTCACCAGCGCCCGCCCCATCCGCAGCGACGTCCGCACCGGCGACACGGTCGAACCGGGGCGGTCCTCCCAGGCGATGGGCACCTCGGCGACGGGGACGTCGAGCGCCGCCGCCATGGCGACGAACTCGACGTCCCAGGCGAAGCCCGGCTCGTAGAGGTGCTCGCGGACGTCCGCCCAGGCCGGCGCCGTGATCGCCTTCGCGCCACACTGGTAGTCGTACAGGGAGACGTCGAGCAGGCGACCGGCCAGCCAGGCGAAACCGTCGCCCAGGAACCGCCGCGCGAACGTCTGGTGGCTCCCGACGTCGGCCTCGGGGTGGCGCCGTGACCCCACCGCCAGCCCAGCGGGGCCGTCGGCGACGCGGTCGACCACCGCGGCCATCGACGCCGCGGGCGTCGAGCCGTCGGCGTCGGCGAAAGCCAGCACGTCCGCGGAGAGCGCCTCGAAACCGATCGTGATCGCGGCGCCCTTGCCGCGCCGGTAGGGGACGGCGTTCACCGTCGCCGGCAGGTCCGAGAGCGCCTCGACGACGCCCGCCCGCGGGTCGTCGATCTCGATCCGGATCGCCGCGGGGTCGAGCCGCTCGTCCAGTTCGAGGACGTAGGAGCGCAGTCGCTCGACGTCCGGCCGGAAGGCGGGGACCACGACGCCGACCGATGTCATCGTACGGTGGGACCGGCGGGGTCGGCAAAAGCGGTTCGACTCGCGCCGCGGGATGGCAAGAGGTATGCCCCTCGGTCGACCGTCGACCGATAATGGAGTACGGGCTGGTCGTCCTCTGGTTCGGGGCGGCGCTGGCGCTGGGCGCGCTGGCGCTGCCGGCCGCGACGTGGCTGTTCGACCGTTCGCCGGGCGCGTTCGCCCTCCCGCTGGCGCTGGCGACCGTCGCCGTCGTCGGCCACCTCGTCGGCCACCTGGCGTTCGGCGCGCCGGCCCTGCTCGCCGGCCTGGGGGTGCTGGCCGCCGCCTCGGTCGCGGCCGGCGGCCGCGTCGACCCGGACTGGCGCTCGCTGGGCGAGGCCGGCGTCGTCTTCGGTCTGGGCTTCGCGCTGGTCGTGGGGTTCCGGTCGATCGACCCCGTCGCCGCGCCGCTGCCGCTCGCCATCGGCGAGAAGATGCTCGACTACGGGCTCCTGCGGACGCTCGCGCGCACCGACACGCTCCCCGTCGAGGACATGTGGTACGCCGGCGAGCCGGTCCGGTACCACTACGGCGGGCACATGCTCACGTCGCTGCTCGCGACGCTGACCGGGACGACGAGCCGCTACGCGTACAACCTCGGACTGGCGACCTTCTACGGCGCCCTGGTCTCGACGGCATACGGGCTCGCGGCGTCGCTCGCGGCTCCCTACGCCGTCCCGCGGCGGCTCGCCGCCGGCCTCGCCGCCTTCCTGGTCGGCCTCGCGGCGAACCTCTCGGTCGCCGCCCGGGTCGTCGTCTGGCTGCTCCCGGACGGGCTCGCCCGCGGGCTGGTCACCGCGCTGGGGCTGCCGGCCGAGGAGGCCGCCTGGACGCCGGCCCGCTTCGGCTACTTCGGCCCGACGCGCGTGCTCCCGGTCGACCCCTCCGACCCCGACTCCTTCCTCGCGGCCACGGAGTTTCCCCTGTTCGCGTGGGTCAACGGCGACCTCCACGCCCACATGCTCGTCCAGCCGTTCGTGCTGCTGGCCGCCGCGCTCTGTGTGGCCTACTGGCGGGCCGGGGACGCTCCGCGGCGCCGGACCGCGCTCCTGTTCGGCCTCCTGCCGCCGCTGGTCGGGCTGACGGCCCTGGTCAACGTCTGGTCGTTCCCCACCGTGGCCGGCCTCGTCGCGCTGACGGTCCTGTTCGCCCCCGGACCGCCGCTGGGGACCCTCGGCGGCGCGTTCGCGGTGCCGGCGCCCGCAGCGTCCGCTCGTCGGTGGCTCGCCGCCGAGGGGCGCCGGCTCGCGGCGACGGGGGCGGCGACCGTCGCCGTCGTCGGCCTGGCCGTGCTGTGGACCCTCCCCTACTGGCTGGGGGTCGTCGGCGGCGGCCCCGGGATGTCGCCGGCGTACTGGCCCCCCTGGAGCCCGCTGGGCGGACTGTTGCTCGTCCACGGCACCTTCCTGCTCGCCGTCGGGCCGCCGCTGGCGGCCCGCGCGGCCGCCGTGGGCGACTCGGGCGTCGTCGCCGCGGGGCTGCTCGGCGTCTCGCCCGCGGTCGCGGTCGTCCTCGGGGCGCCGGCGCTCGGGCTGTTCGGCCCGCTGCTGCTCGGCGGCTGGTGGCTCCTGCGGACGGACGTCGAAGACGCTCCCGGCGACGGCGGCGACCCCGACGGGGGCGTCGGCTTCGAGACCGTCCTGCTTGTCGCCGCCGCCGGGGTCGTCCTGCTGGTCGAACTGGTCACGCTCGAGGGCGAACGGTTCAACGTGATCTTCAAGCCCTACGCCGACGTCTGGCTCCTCCTCTCGGCCGCCGCGGGCGTCCTGCTGGCGCGGTTCGCGTGGGGGTGGCCCGCCGACCGGCTCCCCCTCTCCCGCGTCCGCTGGCGGCTGGTGGGCCGTCTCGTGGCGGTCTTCCTCGTCGTCTCCACGGGACTGTACGCCGCCTTCCTCCTGCCGAACTTCACGGACGCCAAGCGCCCCAGTTGGTCGGCCGACGACGGGGCCACCCTGGACGCGACGGCGTACCTGGAGCCGGAGTTCCCCCGCGAGGCGCCCGCGATCCGGTGGCTGGCCGCGCGGTCCGGGTCGCCGACCATCGTGAGCGCCGCGCCCGGGGGGTACCGCTGGCAGGCCGACGAGGGGAGGGGGGCGAGCGCCCCGGCGAGCCTGACGGGGCTGCCGGCGGTGCTGGGGTGGTTCCACGAGCGCCAGTACCGCGGCGCGGCGGCCTACGAGCGCCGGCTGGCCGCGGTGGAGACCATCTACACCGGGCCGTCGGCCGAGCAGGCGGCGCTGTTGCGCGAGCACGAGGTCCGGTACGTCTACGTCGGTCCCGCCGAGCGGGCGCGCTACGACGGCGTCACGGTCGGGTCGCTCCCGGGGGTGGAGCCGGCCCGCGAGTGGTCGAACGTGACCGTCTACCGCGTCGACCGGTCCGCACTCCCGTCGGCGTCGGGCTGACCGTGCCGTCGTCGCGGCGGACCGGACCCCTGGGACCCTCGGGACCCGGTCGCGGCCGCTCCAACTTTCATCACCGGGGCAGGCGTGGACCGCGGCATGGACATCGCCCTGCTGGCACACGGGCAGTTCCCGGAGCGGGCAAAGACCGCCGTCGGGATCCTCCGCTACGGCGACGACCGGGTGCGGGCCGTCCTCGACCGCGAGACCGCGGGTGACCGCGTCCGCGCCCACCTCGACGACGTCGCCGACGCCCCGATCGTCGACTCGTTCGAGGCGGCCCCGCCGGTCGACGCCCTGGTGATCGGGATCGCGCCGATCGGCGGCGGCTTCGAGGACGACTGGCGCCCGGACGTCCGGGGCGCGCTCCGGGCCGGCTGTGACGTGATCGCCGGCCTCCACACCTTCCTCGCCGACGACGAGGAGTTCGCGCGCCTGGCCGCGGAACACGGCGCCGACCTCCGGGACCTGCGCCGGCCGCCCGACGACCTCGGCGTCGCCGAGGGCCGGGCCGACGAGGTCGACGCCCGCGTCGTCGCGACGGTCGGCACCGACTGCTCGTCGGGCAAGATGACGACCGCCTTCGAGTTGCGGGACGCGGCCCGCGAGCGGGGGGTCGACGCCGCGGTCGTCCCGACCGGCCAGACCGGCATCGCGATCGCGGGTCACGGGATCGCCGCCGACGCGGTCGTCGCGGACTTCGCCGCCGGCGCGGTCGAGCGGCTGGTCCGCGAGAGCGGCGACCGGGAGCTGCTGATCGTCGAGGGCCAGGGTGCGCTGGCCCACCCCGCCTACTCCGGCGTGACCGCGAGCGTCCTCCACGGCGCGATGCCCGACGCGCTCGTGTGCTGTCACGTCGCCGGCCGCGAGGCGGTCCACGGCTACGAGCGGTTCCCGATCGCTCCGCCCGGGGAGTACGCCGCCCTCTACGAGCGCGTGGCGGCGCCCGTCGGCGAGGCCCCGGTCGTCGCCGGCGCGTTGAACACGAGCGGGCTGGACCCCGAGAGCGCCCGCGAGGCCGTCGAGGCCTACGGCGAGGCGCTCGACGCGCCCGCGACCGACCCCGTGCGGTTCGGGGTCGACGGCGGTACCGACGCGGACGCGGACGTGGACGCGGTCACCGCCGGCGGCGGCGAGCCGGTCGACGGGGACGGCGCCGTCGGGAACGACGTCCTGGAGGCGGTGCTGGGATGGAACTGACCGTCGAGCGCCACGCGCCGGCGCTCGCCAAGCCCTTCGGCATCTCGCGAGGGGAGCAGACCACCGCGGACGTCGTCCTGGTCGAGTTGCGCGCCGAGGCCGGAACCGCGGGGGACCGGCCCGTCACGGGGCTGGGCGGGGTCGGCCCGTCGAGCTACTACGGCGAGAGCGCCGACTCGGTCGTCGAGGCCCTGGAGCGGGTCGGGCCCGCCGTCGAGGACTGCGAGGATCCCCACGCCCGCCAGCGGCTCCTGACCGCCGCCCGCGAGCGGATCCCGGCGGCGCCGGCCGCGCGGGCCGCGCTCTCGACGGCGCTCGCCGACCTGGCCGCGCGGGACCTGGGCGTCCCGCTGTACCGGCTGTGGGGGCTGGACCCCGAGGCCGCGCCGTCGACCTCCTACACGGTCGGGCTCGCCGACCCCGGACGGATGGCCGAGCGGGCGTCGACGGCCGCCGACCGGGGGTTCCCGGTCCTGAAGGTCAAGCTGGGCGGCGGGGACGGCCGGGACCGCGAGCGACTGCGGGCCGTCCGGGCGGCCGCCCCCGACGCGACGCTGCGGGTCGACGCCAACGGCGCCTGGAGCGTCGAACGGGCGCTGTCGACGGCCGAGGACCTCGTCGCGGCCGGCGTCGAGTTCCTCGAACAGCCGGTGCCCGGCGACGACCGCGACGCGCTCCGGGCGGTCCACCGCGAGGCTCCGCTCCCGATCGCCGCCGACGAGGCCTGTGTCGACGCGACCGAGGTGCCGGCGGTCGCCGACGCCTGTGACCTCGTCGTCGTGAAGCTCCCGAAGTGTGGCGGGATCGGGGCGGCGCGGGCACAGCTACGGGCCGCCCGCGCCCACGGCCTGGACGCGATGCTGGGCTGTTTCGTCGCCTCGTGGGCGGCGCTCGCCCCGGCCTGTCACCTCGCGCCGCGGTTCGACCACGTCGACCTCGACGGCGCCCTGTTGCTCGCCGAGGGCGCCGACCCCTGTACGGGCCTCGACGTCGAGCGCGGCCGGTTCGACCTCGCCGTCGGCGCCGGCTCGGGCGCCCGCCGGCGGTGAGCGGACGGCGACGGGTGTCCGGCGCCGCTCAGAAGTCGGCGAACGTCTCCCGTTCGCGGGCGAGTTCCACGTAGCGCCGTTGCATCCGGGCGACCGCGGCGTCGAAGCCGACCCCGTCGTCCAGCCCCTCGCGGACGCGGTCGAGCTTCCACGCGCTGGGCGTCGGCGCGGGGGCGTCGGTCCGGCGGCGCTCGATCGGTGCGAGATGCCGGTCGGGCTCCGCCACCCCCTGCTCGGCGAGCCCGCGGCGGGCCAGCGAGAACAGTTCCTCGTGGATCACGTCGACGTCGCCGGTCCGCTCGCCGTCGGCGGTCACCCACGCGAGGTCGGCGTCGGGCCCGTCGCGGGCGGCGGCGTAGAAGCTCTCCACGGCGGCCTCGCGGGGCAGTTCGTCGAGAGGGTGGTCGGCGGCGACGATCCCCCGGAGCAGCCCCGCCACCAGCGCCTGGCAGGCGACCACGTCGCGGGCGGTGGGCTGGGTGGGGATCGGACGGTACTCGATCCGCAGGGAGCGCTCGTCGCCGGCGCCCGGCACCGGGTCGCCGCCGATCACACAGCGCAGCCACCGCCAGTAGGTGCCCCGCTTGTGGTCGAACTCCCAGTACCGGTCGGGCGGGCTCTCCCGCGGGCCGTCGGCGATCCACTCCCGCAGGAACGGCGCCACGAGGTCGTCCTCGACGACCGCTCCCGGTAGCTCGGCCGCGTCGTCGACGTCATCGGGGACCCGGACCTTCGGCTGGGGGGTCGTGTTGACCGACTGCTCGAACACCGCGATCCGTAGCTCGTGATGGGTGTCGGACAGGAGCGCCCGCGGGTCGTCGAGGTCGTAGGCGTCCGACGGGAGCAGCGGGGAGTTGGTCGTCAGCGAGAGGACGGGACCGAGCGTCCGGATCCCGGCGGCGTAGTAGTCGGGGAACGCCGCCGCGGAGGGCACCTGGAGGTGGGGCTGGATCGACGTCGCCAGCGACTCGAAGAGGATCGTCGGGAACGCGTGCTCGGCGCCGGGCACGGACAGCGACACCGACCCGTCCGCGTGGGCGAGCAGGTCGTTGTCCAGCGCCAGGTAGCGGGGTGCCGGACGCATGTTCCTCGCGACCGTGACGCCGTCGTGGTCATCGACGGCCGAGAGGTACGCGAGACTCCCCTCCTCGGGCGGTACCGTCCACATCGCGTCGAGCACGATCTCGCGGTCGGCGTCGGTCGCGGCCGCGCGGGTGCGCTCGATCCGTGACTCGATCGCCGCGGCCTGTGCGTCCAGGCCGTCGGCCGTGAACGGGTCCGGCTCCGTGTTGATCTCGGCGTTGTGCAGTCCGAGTTCCTTGTTCGCGGCGTCGCCGAAGGCGCTCTCGGGGAGCCGTGCCAGCGCACCCCGGCCGGGACCGTCGTCCCCGTCCTCGTCCCCGCTCCCGCCCTCGGCGTCCTCGACCGGATCGACGGCGTACACCTCCAGTTCGAGGCCGACGGCGAACCCCTCGTTGTCGAACTCGCCCGCGGCGATCCCCTCCCGGAGTCGGTCGGCCTGCTCGGCGACCCGCTCGCTGAACGGGTCCCGGGCGTCGTCGGCGAGCGACCGGCGCACCAGCGCGACGGCGTCGTCCATGCCGGCCCGTGGTCGGCTCGGGGTATGAGACTACCGGCCGTCGGCTACGGGTCACCGGCCGCCCCTCGCCCTCCCGGAGACGGGGGCGGTCACGCCGACCGTGGCCCGGGCTACTCGAAGAGGTCCCCGTACCGGTCGGCGAGGTTGGCGTAGTCGCCGGAGGAGAAGGCCTCGAAGACGGCTTCGGGGTCGATAGAGGTCTCCGACAGCGGCGTGACGGAGGCGGGCATCCCGCGGACGAACGACTCCGGCGGCACCTCGTAGCCCGGCGGGACCACGGTCCCCATGGCGACGATGGAGCCGGCGCCGATGGTCGCCTCGCTGACCGTGGAGTTGAACCCCACCAGCGCCCCGTCGGCGACCGTGGCGTCGTTGAGCACGGCGCCGTGGCCGATCATCGCCTTCTCGCCGACGGTGGAGGCGTGCAGGACGGCGTTGTCGCCGACGGCCGTCTCGTCGCCCACCTCGACCGGTCCGACGTCCCCCCGGAGCACGGCCCCCGGCCAGACGTTGGCGTTGGCCCCGACGGTGACGTCGCCGACGACGGTCGCCTCCCGACTCACGTGGGCGTAGCCGTGGATCTCCGGCTCCGCACCCTCGAACGCGTACTCGCGGCGGTCCATACGCCTCCCCTGTGGCGGCGGCGCCGAAAAGATGACGCACGACCGAGGGGTCGACGGCCCGCCGGGTCAGATGTCGACCACGAGGACGGGCGTCTCGGAGCGCTTGACCACCCGCTCGGTGACGCTGCCCAGCGTCGCAGGCCGGGAGTCGCCGGTCCGGCCGTGGGTGCCGATCACGATCAGGTCGGCCCCGGCCTCGTCCGCGTAGTCGACGATGGTCCGGTGGGGGATCCCCTCGCGGCGCTCCGTGACGACCGCGACGCCGCCCTCCTCGCCGCGCACCGAGACGTCGTCGAGCGCCCGCTCGGCCTCCTCCCGGAGCGACCCCTTGACGTCGTCGGTGGTGTCGTCGTCGGCCGCGCGGTACTGGCGCTTGTCGACGACGTAGAGCCCGTGCAGCGTCGCGCCGTTGTCCCGGGCGATCGACACCGCGTGGTCGAGTACCCGATCCGTGCCGGTGCTCCCGTCCGTCGGGACGAGAACGTCGTCGTAGGTGACCATCGCCGGGAGTGTTCGACCCCGACTGTGATATGTGTACTCCCCGCACGGCGGACCTCGCGGGGCCGTCGACGCGCCCGCGGACCGTCCGGCGATGGTCGGGTCCGCGTCGGCGGTCGTCCGATCAGGTGCCGGGCTCGGGTGGCGGCCGCCCGACCGGGCGGCTTACGTGCCGGCCGTCCGACCGGACGGTATGCTCGCCACGCTGGAGGGGCTCGACGGCAGCGGGAAGACCACCGTCTGCGAGGCGCTCCGGGGGGCGGCGGCGGTCCCGGACGACGCCGAGTTCACGCGCGAGCCGACCGGGAGCTGGTACGGCGACGCGGTCCGGCGGTCGATCGGCGACGCCGACGCGGACCCGCTGGCGGAACTGTTCCTCTACACCGCCGACCACGCCGCCCACCTGGCCGACGTCGTCGAACCGGCGCTGGCCGAGGACCGGCTCGTGGTATCGGACCGCTACTCCGACTCGCGGTACGCCTACCAGGGAGCGACGCTGGCGGACCGGTTCGAGGACCCGGTCGCGTTCGTCCGGGCGGTCCACGAGCCCTGGACCCGACCGCCGGACCTGACGGTCTACCTCGACGTGGACCCGGAGACGGCCGCCGAGCGGGCCGGCGCGACGAACAAGTTCGAGACCGCGAGCTACCTCGCCGAGGTCAGGGAGAACTACGAGCGGCTGATCGCGGCCGACCCCGACCGGTTCGTCCGGGTCGACGCCAGCCGGCCGCCCGAGGCGGTCGTCGAAGCCGTGATCGACGCGGTCCGGGCGGCCCTCACGGATCGCTGAACGGAACGACGTCGATCGCTCGGGACGGGACCGACGACCTGAGACGGACGCAACCACCCGGAACGGGAGCGACCGTCGGGGGCCGGCGAGCGTCGCCGGAGGTGGGCCGGCCGGCGGGTCAGACGGTGTCGGGGACCTCGATCTCGTCGGGGTCTGGCATCCAGAGGTAGTCGAAGGTGAGCCCGACGGCCAGCGGGAGCAGGACCGTCACGGCGATCACCAGCGCGGGGCTGCCCAGGTCCCCGCCAAGCGCCAGCGGACCCGACAGCACGAACACCAGGAGCAACATCGCGAGCGGACAGAGCACGAGCGAGTACACCACGCTCCCCCAGGCGGTCTTCAGTCGGACGCGGAAGAAGCGGGTGAGAAGCGCCGTCAGCGCGCTGTTGACGAACACGATGAACAACAGCCCCACGGCCTCCATGGCGTCGACCATACGTTCCGTTCGACGTCGACGCCCTTGCCCGTATCGGACCGCGACCGGGACTCGGACGGCCGGTCGACCGCCGCTCGCGACGGGCTCCGTTCCGGGCGACCGGTGCCGGTCACTCCAGACAGACGTACGTCCGGGTGTCGACGACGCCGTCCAGGGCCCGGATGTCCGCGACCACCGTTCCCATCACCTCGTACACCTCCGGCGCGTCCGTCTCGACGACGACGTCGTACTCGCCCGCGACGATGTTGGCCTCGGTCACCCCGTCGACGTCGCGGACCCGCTCCAGCAGCGCCCGAGACTGACCCGCGGTCGACTTCACCATGATGTAGGCTGTGACCATACCGCACGATCGCGCGGCGAGGCGAAAAACCTTGGCCCGCGGCGGGCGATCCGGCGGGAGGATTTATCCACCCCCACGTCGTACGGTGGCGTATGCGAGTCGTTATCATGGGTGCCGGTCGGGTCGGTCTCCGGGCGGCACGGGTCCTCCGGAGGGAGGATCACGACGTCGTCCTGGTGGAGCGCGACCCGATGGCGGTTGCCAGAGCCCGTGAGGACGGGTTCGAGGTGATCGAGGGCGACGGCGCGATGGAGGAGGCGCTGCTGTCGGCGGACCTGGAGGGCGCCGACGCGGTCGGCGCGCTGACGGGCGACCTGAACGACAACTTCGTCGCCTGCATGATCGCCAAGGAGTACGGCTGTCGGACGGTGATGCGGATCGACGAGGACTACCGCGAGGAGATCTACCGGCGCTACGCCGACGACGTCGACGAGGTGATCCACCCCGAACGGCTGGGCGCCATCGCCGCGAAGAACGCCCTGCTCGGGGGCAACAGCCGTGCCATCGCCGACGTCGCCCCGCACCTCCAGCTCGTGGAGTTCACCGTCACCGAGGGGTCGCCGGTCCGGGGGTACACGCTGAGCGAGCTCGCGTTCCCGGGCGACACCCGACTGCTGGCGTTCGGCAAGGCCGACGAGCCCCTGGCGCTGCCCGAGGAGGACCAGTCGGTCGAACTGGGCGACCGGCTCGTCGTGCTCGCGGACTTCTCCGCCCTGGAGGACGTCCGGGAACTCGTCGTCGGCGACGGCGGGCGCGCGGCGGCGCTCGGGGGTGCCTGAGATGGTCGTCGCGTACGTCATGGTCAAGGCCCACACGGGCGACGCCGACCGGCTCAGGACGGAGATCCGGGAGATCGATGGGGTCGTCTCGGCGGACATCGTCGCCGGCGACGTCGACCTGATCGCGAAGGTCGAGGTCGACTCCCCGGCGGAGGTCAAGGAGGTCGCCGCGACGCGGATCCTCTCGATCGACGGCATCGAGAACACACAGACCTACATCGCGATGGAGTAGGTCGGGACGACGGTCGGGTCGCCGCCGTTCCGCCGCGTCGCCTCTCCGCCTCTGTCGTCTCGCCGCGCCGCTCCGGCACGTCGCCCGGAAACAGGTCGACCTGCCGCTACAGCGGCGTCCCGCCGCGCTCGGCATCTCCGCCGCCGTCGGCGGCCTCCGAGACCAGGTCCGCGACGACGCCCTCGTACTCGTAGCCCGGGACCACGCCCTCGACGTAGGTCCCCTCGACGTACTCGACGAAGGCCTTGGCCACGTCCGCGGCCCGCGCCGGGTTGCCCATCGTGAACCCGTAGGTGACGGCGACCGCGTCGCCGTCGCGCTCGACGGCGAACGTCTCGAGGTCGACGGCCGCCCGCGTGGACTTGGGGGCGTCCTCGAGGCGGAGTTCGAGGGTCTCGAACCAGCCGTCCGTGACGGCGTCCCCGACTGCCTCCGCGGTCGCCGCCGACAGCGTCGGCGCCCGCACCGTCACGACGTACTCCGTGCGCCACTCCTCGCCGTCCGTGGCCGTCACCTCGCCGTCGAACGTCGTGGTCGTCACGCGGTAGCCCGCGTCCGTCTCCTCGTAGGCGTCCCTGGCCTCGAAGGTCTCGCGTACCTCCGCCGGCGTCTCGTCGGTCATCGGACCACGGTAGGCGCGCGGCGGGCAAAAAGACGAGCGATGCGAGGGATGGGATTCGAACCCATGGACCCCTACGGGAGCGGGTCTTAAGCCCACCGCCTTTGGCCAGGCTCGGCTACCCTCGCGCGTGGTCCCGTCGGACCGCGGGGCCGAAGTGCGTTGCGGTCACCAGTCGACCGAGAGCGTCCCGTCGCCCTCGGGGTCGGGGGCGATCTCGGCGCCGGTGCGCCTGTCGACGACGTGGATGACGCCCCGCTCCTTCTTCGCCGGGCAGATCTCCGCCGCCTCGACGTTGTGTTCCAGGTCCTCCTCGCCGAAGAAGTACACCTCGGGCTTCGCGATGCCGGTGTCCAGCGACAGCGTCCAGTTGGTCGACACCTCGGCGCACTTGCCCGCGCCGATGCACTTGTTGGCCTCGAAGACGATCTTGTAGGGCGACTCCTCGACCGGCGGGGCGTCGCTCTCGCCGATCTCCGCCGGGTCGACCGGTTCGTCGGGGCTCATACCCGGTCTCGGCGCGCCGCGCAGTTAAGCGCCCTCGTTCGCGAGCGCCGACGCGGTCGTGTCCCGACCGACGCCGGCCACCGCTCCGCCTCGAC